>JASHPU010000061.1 GCA_030037885.1 Xanthobacteraceae bacterium
TCTTCGATGGCGAAGGTGGAGGCTTCGACGATGATGCGGCGCGGCACGCCGGCTTTGGCGATGGCGGCGGCGGTCGACGCCAGCGCGGCCGGGTTGGGCAGGCTGGTGATAATGACGGCGGCATTGCGGGCCACGGCGCCGGCATCCGCCGCGATCTGGACACCGGCCCGCGCCAGCGCGCGCTGGGGCGCGAGAGCGACATCGTAGCCGATGACGCGCCAGCCGGCGACGACGAGGTTTTGCGCGAACGCCCCGCCCATGATGCCGAGCCCGACGACACCGACCGTATCTTTGTTTGCCGAAGCCATGCTTTTTCCCTTCGCGTTGCGCCGCCGGCGCGGGCGTGGCTATCGCACCCGCGCGCTGGCCGCGCAAGGCGCTTTCTCACCGCGCCGTCATCGCTTATCGTCCCGGCGCAACGAGAGTGACGGAGAGCGTTCATGCGCATCGGCGTTGCCGGAATCGGCAAAATGGGTGCAGCCATCGCGGCGCGGTTGATCGAACTGGGCCACGAAGTCGCGGTGTGGAATCGCACGCCCGAAAAGGCCAAGGCGGTCGCCGGCGCCAAGGCGGTCGCAACGCCGGCCGAGCTCGCGCAAAGCTGCGAAGCGATCATCACCATCCTGACCGACGCCGCCGCGCTCGATGCGGTCTACAAGAGCCAATCGGGCCTGCTCAGCGGCGAGGTCGCGGGCAAGCTGTTCATCGAGATGAGCACGGTGCTTCCGGCAACCGAGATCGCGCTCGCTGAAATCGCGCGCGCCAAGGGCGCGGCGTTCGTCGAATGCCCGGTCGGCGGCTCGACCGGTCCGGCGCGGCAGGGCAAGCTGATCGGCATGATGGGCGCAAGCGACGCCGACGCGGCGCGGGCGCGGCCGATCCTCGAGCAGCTGTGCCGCCGGCTCGAACATGGCGGTCCGGTCGGCTGCGGCTCGGTGCTCAAGTTCGTCATCAACCTGCCGCTCATGATCTATTGGCAGGCGCTGGGCGAGGCTTTGGCGCTGGCGCGCGCGACGCCGTTCGACCCGGCGCGGCTCATGGATCTGTTGAGCGAAACCTCCGGCGGCCCCAACGTGCTCAAGGCGCGCGGGCCCGGCGTCGCCTCCATGCTCAAGGGCGGCGATTGCGGCCCGGTCACCTTCAACGTCGACGGCGGCATCAAGGACATGCAGTCGATGCTCGCCGAAGCCGAAGCGCGCGGCATCGAGCTGCCGCTCGTCGAGCGCACGCTCGCCTGCTACCAGGAGGCCAAGCGCCATCGCTCGGGCGGCGCCGAGATTTCCAGCGTCTCGGTGTATTGGGCCAATCGCGGGAAACGAAAAGACGGATGACAGATAGCAGCGACGAATAATCGAATATTCGGCGCCGGCCGTTGTTTGTAATCTGTCATTCGCCGTCCGCCGTCCTTCCTCGAAACCGGAGCGCTCACCATGATCACGCTTGCGCAGGCCTCCACTATTGTCGACGTCGCGCTGAAAAAGGGCCGCGACGGCAATCTGGCGCCGCTCACCGTCGCGGTGCTCGATGCCGGCGGCCATTTGGTTGCGTTCAAGCGCGAGGACAAATCCGGCATCCTGCGTTTCGACATCGCTTTCGGCAAAGCCTGGGGCGCGCTCGGCATGGGATTTGGTTCGCGCACGCTGGCGAGCCGCGCGGCCAAGACACCGCAATTCTTCACCATGCTGGCGGCGGCGAGCGGCGGGCGCATCATCAGCAACCCGGGCGGCGTGCTCATTCGCAATGCGGCGGGCGACATCGTCGGCGCCTGCGGCATTTCCGGCGACACCTCCGACAAGGACGAAATGTGCGCCGTCGCCGGCATCGAAGCGGCCGGGCTCAAGGCCGATCCGGGGGCGGATTAGGTCGTCATTGCGAGCGACAGCGCCTTAGCTCGCGCAACGAGCGTAGGCGGGTCGCTCGCAATGACGATTCAGCATCGTCGGGAAATGCTCCAGCTCAAGGAGGCTGCCATGAAGCTGTTTTCGTTCTGGCGCTCGCTCGCGACCTATCGGGTGCGCATTGCGCTCAATCTCAAGGGCATCGTTCCGGAGGAGGTCATTCAAGTCAACCTGATGAAAGGCGAGCAGCGCGAGGCGGCGTTTCGCGCCGTCAATCCGATGATGGCGATCCCGGCGCTCATTGACGGCGACGGCCCGGCCTTGTTCGAGTCGCTGGCGATCGTCGAATATCTCGACGAAACCCATCCGAACCCGCCGTTATTGCCGCGCGATCCGCGCGGCCGTGCCCGCGTGCGCGGGCTCGCCCAGCTCGTCGCCGCCGATTCGCATCCGCTGATCGTGCCGCGGGTGCGCGAATACCTGGAGCATGAATTCAAATTCGACGAGGCCAGCGTCATGAAGTGGTGCCGCCACTGGCACACCGCTGCGCTCACCGCGCTCGAAGCGAATCTGAAAGACAAGGCCACCGGCCGCTACGCTCATGGCGATGCGGTCACGCTCGCCGACATCTGTCTTGCCAGCCAGGCGGCCGGCGCCAAATACTTCAATATCGACATGGCGCCGTTCCCGACCTTCATGCGCATCGTCAACGAACTATCGGCGATCGACGCCTTTGCCCGCGCGCACCCGGCAAAACAGCCCGGCGCGCCGGCGAATCTGTAGAGCATCGCGCTGGCAGGGCACGCTTGCGTGGGCAAAATCGTGCGGCGCGATGCCCGCGCCGTCGGCCGGTGCCGGCTATTTTGCCCACTCTACGCTGAAGCTCACCACCACTTATAAAAATGGTGCAACGGTCCGTTGCTGGCCGCGACTCCGAGACGGTCCGCCGCGGCAATAGCGGCACTGACGAAAGCTTTGGCCTGGCGCGCCGCCTCGTCGAGCGGCAAGCCTTTGGCGAGGCCGGCGGCAATCGCCGCCGCGAAGGTGCAGCCGGTGCCGTGCGTGTTTTTGGTCGCGATGCGCGGCGCGGCGAGGCGCACGCAAGCGTGCCTCTCGACCAATAGATCGACGCTCGCCGCGCCACCGGCGTGGCCGCCTTTGATCAGCACCGCGCCGGGGCCGAGCGCCAAAAGCTTTTCCGCCTGTGCCCTCATGTCGGCTTCGTCGCGCGCCTGCGGCGCATCGAGCAGCGCCGCGGCTTCCGGCAGGTTCGGGGTCAGCACGCGGACGTTCCGGATCAACCCGCGGAGCGCCGTCATGCCGTCGCCGCGCAACAGAGCGGCGCCAGTACTTGCCGCCATCACCGGATCGAGCACAACGTTGCCGGCCCGATGACGCGCAAGGCCGGCGGCGACCGCTTCGATGATTGCGGCGTTCGCCAGCATGCCGATTTTCACCGCGGCCACATGGAGATCGGAGAACACGGCGTCGAGCTGCGCCGCGACGATCTCGGCCGGTGCGTCGTGCACGGCCAGCACGCCCTTGCTGTTCTGCGCGGTGATGGCGGTGATCGCGCAGGCGCCGTAGACGCCGAGCGCTGCAAAGGTTTTCAGATCGGCTTCGATGCCGGCGCCGCCGCTCGAATCCGAGCCGGCGATGGCAAGCGCGACCGGCACGCTCATCACGTGCCCCGCTTGGCCAGCATGGCATCGACGATCTGTCGCAACGCGCGCGCCGCGGCGGCCGGATCGGACGCAAGCGACAGCGCCGAGATCACCGCGACGCCATCGGCGCCCGCCGCGATCACCGGCGCGGCGTTGCCGGCGTCGATGCCGGCAATGCCGCAGACCGGCAGCGCCTTGCCACTGTCTTGCGCGCGGCGATGCAGCACGTCGATGATGCGGGCGAGACCCTCGGGGCCGATCGGCGGGTTCTTCTGCTGTTTCGACACGGTCGCGTAAACGCCGCCGCAGCCGACGTAATCGATCAGCGGGATCGGCGCCGCCTCGGCCTCGCTCAGGTTTTTGATCGACAGCCCGATGATCGCGCCGGGGCCGAGCAGACGCCGCGCGTCTTCGGCCGCCATGTCGTCCTGGCCGACATGGGCGCCGTCGGCGCCGGCGGCGAGCGCCACGTCGACGCGGTCGTTGACAACGAGCGGCACGCCAAACGGCGCCAGCGCTTTTTTGATGGCGCGCGCCTGTTCGACCAGGGCGCGGGTCTCGCTCCGCTTGTCGCGCAATTGAATGAGCGTCGCGCCGCCTTCGGCGCACAACCGCGCCAGCTCGGCGGGCGCGCGGCCGCCGGCGCGCTCGGGATCGACGATGGCGTTGAGCCGCAGATCGACGCGCATCATGTCACCTTGATCCCTGCGCGCAACGTGGCGCGGTCGCGGCCGTGCGGCGCATCGATGATGGCGGCGGCGAAGCTGCCCGGCGCGGCTGCGGCCGCGCCGGCGACTTCGGCGGCAACGCCGAGCGCGGCGAGCGCGCGG
>JASHPU010000062.1 GCA_030037885.1 Xanthobacteraceae bacterium
CGACCGGCCCGGCCAGCGGCCCGCGCCCGGCCTCGTCGCAGCCGGCGACCGGCCACACGCCGCGCTTGAGCGCCAAGCGCTCGCGGCGGAAGGTCGGCCGTGCCACCGGTTCGTCGAGCGGCAGCCGCGGCAGGCGCTCCGGCCGCGCGCTTCCGTTGCCGCTTCCATTGCGACTCATGGCCCATGATGGCCACGGCGCGGCACTGTCCGCAATGCGCACGATGCGCCACGATGAATTGCGGGGAAGGTTTGCCCTAGAACAAAGCAAGCTGCTGCGCCGCCGGGCGCGGCGGACGAAAATGCTCGGTCGTGGTCGAGGCCCGCGCCTTGTTGAAGCCGAGCCGCTCGCAGGCGACTTCGAAGCGGCGGCCGATCATCCAGGCAACCGGGCCGGAGCCGGTCATGCGCTTGCCCCACGTCGAGTCGTAATCCCTGCCGCCGCGGGTGTCGCGGACGAGCTTGAAGACGTGGCGATAGCGGTCGGGAAAATTCTCGATCAGCCATTCGCGGAACAGGTCGCGCACTTCGAGCGGCAGCCGCAACAGCACGTAGCCGGCGTGGCGCACACCGGTCACCGCGACCGCTTCGAGGATACGCTCGATCTCGGCGTCGTTGATCGCCGGAATGACCGGCGCGACCATGGCCGAGGCCGGCACGCCGGCGGCATTGAGCTGGCGCAAGGCTTCGAGCCGGCGCGCCGGCGTCGGCGCGCGCGGCTCCATGACGCGCGCGAGCGTGGCATCGAGCGTCGTCACCGACAGCGCCACCTTGACCAGGTTGCGCTCGGCCATGCGGGAAAGAATGTCGAGATCGCGCAGCACCAAGTTCGACTTGGTGACGATGCCGACCGGATGGCCGGCGCGCTCCAACACTTCGAGAATGCCGCGCATGATCTTGTGGCGGCGCTCGATCGGCTGATACGGGTCGGTGTTGGTGCCGATGGCGATGGTTTTGGGCACATAGCCCGGCACCGACAATTCACGCTCCAACAGTTCGGGCGCGTTCGGCTTCATGAACAGCTTCGATTCGAAATCGAGGCCGGGCGACAGGCCGAGATAGGCGTGGGTCGGGCGGGCGAAGCAATAGACGCAGCCGTGCTCGCAGCCGCGGTACGGATTGATCGAGAGGTCGAAGGAAATGTCGGGCGAATCGTTGCGCGCGAGAATTTTTCGCGTGGCGTCGACCGTGACGGTGGTCTTGAACGGCGGCAGTTCGTCGAGACCCAGCCAACCGTCGTCGAAGGCAAGCCGCGCCAGCGGCTCATAGCGGCCCGAGGCGTTCGAGGCCGTGCCGCGACCGTGGCGGCGCTCGCGGTCGATCGGGGTTCCCATTTCGCCCGCCGGAGCCGAGGGCAACAGCGGCTCCGGCGGGCGCCTCAAGGCGGACGAATGGTTCATGGCGCCAAGGTAACGCCGCTCAGTGAACAAAACAAGAACAATTGTGCGTGATGGGGGGGTCTAGTGTCGGGACGGCGTTGGAAAATGCCGGCCAGAACCGTATCGATGAAGAGTTTCTGCGGGCCAAAGGACGTTCATTCGGCGCTCTGAACCCATGCTCAGCGTGATTATCCCAACGCTCGATTCCGAACGGACTCTCGTGCCGACCCTGGCGGCGCTGGTTTCCGGCGCCACCGAGGGTTTGATCAGCGAGGTGCTGCTGGCCGATGGCGGTTCCCACGACGACACGGCGGCCATTGCCGACGTGACCGGGTGCAATGTCCTGCGGCTCGAGGCACCGCTCGGCGCGCGGCTCAAAGCAGCCGCAGCGGCGGCGCGAGCGTCTTGGCTTCTCTTCCTGCGGCCCGGCACCGTTCTCGACCCTCCGTGGATCGGCGAAGCGCGGCGCTTCATCGAGCTGACCCGCGGCAACGAGCGCGCGGCGGTGTTTCGGCGCGGCGCTGCGGCGCCCTCGCCTTGGCGCGAAGCGCTCGCTCAAGCGATGCTGGCGCTCGGCGCGGCGCCGCACCCCGATCAGGGCCTTCTGCTCTCGCGACGATTCTATGATGCCCTCGGCGGCCATCGCGGCGATGCTGCCGATCCGGAAGCCGACCTGATCCGCCGTATCGGACGCCGGCGCATCGCCCAGCTCGCCGCGACCGCTCACAACATCAGCCAAGATACTTGACTAAGTCAACTTTCACGGCGAAGCTTTCTGTATGAGCGCTCGCCGGCATGACGACCGCATTGCCGCGGTCCGCCGCTTCAACCGCTTCTACACGGGGCAGATCGGCGTGCTGCGCAAGACCTTTCTCGACAGCCCGTATTCGCTCGGCGAGGCGCGCGTGCTTTATGAGATCGCCAGCCGTGCTGCGCCGACGGCGAGCGATATCACCCGCGCGCTCGACCTCGACGCCGGCTATCTGAGCCGGCTGCTGCGCAACTTCGAGCGGCGCGGCCTGATCCGGCGCAAAACTTCGGCGCGCGACGCCAGACAAAGCCATCTGTCGCTGACGCCGCGCGGCCGGCGCGCCTACGCGCCGCTGGAACGGCGCTCGCAACGCGATACCGCGACCATGATCGAGCGGCTGCCGCCCGCCGCGCAGTCGCGCTTGATCGCGGCGATGCATACGATCCAAGGCTTGCTCGACGGCGACCTTGCCGCGCGGCGGCCCCGTCGCGGCGGCGCTGGTTACACATTGCGCGCGCCGGCGCCGGGCGATTTCGGCTGGATCGTGCGCCGTCACGCCGAGCTCTACGCGCAGGAATACGGCTGGACCGCGCCGTTCGAAGGCCTCTGCGCCCAGATCGTCGCCGATTTCGCCAACGATTACGACGCCAAGCGCGAGCGCTGCTGGATCGCCGAGATGGACGGCGAACCCGTCGGCTGCATTTTTCTGGTCGAGGATTCGGCCAAAGTCGCGCGCATCCGGCTGTTGCTGGTCGACCCGAAGGCGCGCGGGCTCGGGCTCGGCGCCCATTTGGTCGACGAATGCGTGCGCTTCGCCCGCCGCGCCGGCTACACCAAGATCACGCTATGGACCCACAGCGTGCTGAGCGCCGCGCGCCACATTTATCAGAAAGCCGGCTTCCGCCTCACCGGCACCGAGCAGCACAAAAGCTGGGGTCGGCCGGTGACGAGCGAGTTTTGGGATTTGCAATTGTGATTCGTCATTGCGAGGAGCGAAGCAATCCAATGCTGCGGCGCCGTACTGGATTGCTTCGCTTCGCTCCTCGCAATGACGAATAACGATGCTACGCCGTCGCGCCCTGCGCTTTCGGCCGGCGCAGATGCTCGTCGAGCCGCGGCATGATTTCGACGAAGTTGCAGGGGCCGTAGCGATAGTCGAGCTGGTGCACCAAAATTTCGTCCCAGGCATCCTTGCAGGCGCCGGGCGAGCCCGGCAGGCAGAAGATGAAGGTGGAGTCGGCGACGCCCGCGGTGGCGCGCGACTGGATCGCCGAGGTGCCGATCTTCTGGAAGCTCACCACCAGAAACAGCGCCGAGAACGCGTCCATCTTCTTCTCGAACAAAGGCTCGACCGCCTCGGGCGTGATGTCGCGGCCGGTAAAGCCGGTGCCGCCGGTGGTGATGACGACATCGATGACCGGATCGGCGATCCAAGCTTTTACGCGCGCGCGGATCGCTTCGACGTCGTCGGCGACGATGCTGCGCTCGGCGACCACGTGGCCGGCGGCGACAATGCGCTGCGTCAACAGCGCGCCCGATTTGTCGTCCTTGAGCGAGCGGGTGTCGGAGATCGTCAGCACCGCGATTTTCAGCGGCACGAACTGTTTCTTTTCGTCCAGTCCCGGCATTCCAGCACCGCGGCGTCACGCGCTCCTCAGTTCGTCATTGCCGGGCTTGACCCGGCAATCCATGCTGCGTTCCGGCCGCATGGATGCGCGGGTCAAGCCCGCGCATGACGAGGAACTCATCATAGAGCCTCCCGCCGAGCAAAGATACCGCGTGGCCGCGGCAAATTAACCAAGTGTTTCCCGGCATTTATTGCCTAGTGAAAGGGCGCTGCGAGTAACCCGATTTTTACCTTGGCGCGACATCCTCCGTTTGTCGGTTGTAGGTCCCGCGTCGCCGGCCGCGTCGCCTGAGTCAGAGTTCTGAGTCATGGTTGTGTCGCGTCGCGGGGCGTCCGTCAGGGCGCCCCGCGTTAGTTTTGAGTCGGCCCCGTCATCGCGCATCCTCGTCGGCGACTGCGTCGCCGAATTGGCCAAGCTGCCGCGGGGAAGCGTCGATCTCGTCTTCGCCGATCCGCCCTACAATCTGCAGCTTGCCGGCGACCTCAAACGCCCCGACGATTCGCGCGTCGACGCCGTCGACGACGACTGGGACAAATTTTCCAGTTTTGCCGCGTACGACGACTTCACCCGCGCCTGGCTCACTGCCTGCCGCCATGTGATGAAGCCGCATGCGACGTTGTGGGTGATCGGCTCCTACCACAACATCTTTCGCGTCGGCACGATCCTGCAGGACCTCGGCTTCTGGATTCTCAATGACGTGGTCTGGCGCAAATCCAATCCGATGCCGAATTTCCGCGGCCGGCGCTTCACCAACGCCCATGAGACGCTGATCTGGGCGGCGCGCGACGCCGCGACCCGCGACTACACGTTCAATTACGAAGCGCTCAAGGCCGGCAACGACGACGTCCAGGTGCGCTCGGACTGGTTCATCCCGCTGTGCACCGGCGAGGAGCGGCTGAAAGGGCGCGACGGCAAGAAGCTGCATCCGACGCAGAAGCCGGAGGCGCTGCTGGCGCGCGTGATCCTGGCCGCGTCGCGGCCGGACGAGGTCGTGCTCGACCCGTTCTGCGGCACCGGCACGACCGGCGCGGTGGCGCGCCGGCTGCGACGGAATTTTATCGGCATCGAGCGCGACCGCGACTATGCCGCCGCGGCGCAGGCGCGGATCGCCGCGGCCGAACCGCTGGCGCAAGCCGCGCTCGAAAGCTTCATGACCGCGCGCGAGGCGCCGCGCGTGCCGTTCGCCGCGCTCATCGAGCGCGGCTTGCTCGCTCCCGGCGCCAAGCTGGTCGACGCCAAGCGGCGGCACCGCGCGCTGGTGCGCGCCGACGGCGCCATTGCGCTCGGCGAAGCGGTCGGCTCGATCCATCGCATGGGCGCGCTGGCGCAGGGGCTCGACGCCTGCAACGGCTGGACGTTCTGGCACGTCGAAACGCCGCGCGGCTTAACCTTGATCGACGCGCTGCGGGCAAAAGTGCGCGCGGAGATGAACATCGCCGGTTCAAACGATTAGAGCCCGAGTCCATGCGCAATGACCTTGCGCATCAAGCTCGGCAGTGCCTCCTCGGCGATGGCGTCGAGCGCAACCCAACGCGCGCCTTTTGGCGGTTGCGCGTTTGTCGGAATTTCGGCCGCATAGACCACAAGCTCGAGCGGAAAATGCGTGAACACATGGCGCACGATGCCAGGAACGCGGCGCCAGGCAATATCCTTCTTTCCACTGACGTTGCGTGAGAAGCGCGGCGCGTCCTTGAGCGCGTCGGCCGCTTCGAAGTCTACCGTCCACGCGTTCGTCGGCACTTCGGTCATGCCGCCGAGCAGGCCCCGTGGCGGCCGCGTCCGCAGCAGCAGATAGCCGTCGGTCCGGCGCGCCACAAAGGCGGCGCCGCGGCGTAGCGCGCCTTCGCGCTTCGGCGTTCGCCGCGGAAAAGCTTCGGCCTCGCCGCGCGCCTGCGCGACGCAGCCGCCGCGCCACGGACACAAGCTGCAAGCCGGCCGTTTCGGCGTGCAAATGGTGGCGCCGAGATCCATCAGGGCTTGGGCGAAATCGCCGGCGCGATTTTGCGGCCGAAAACCGCGCGCGAGTTGGCCGATGTCGCGCTTGGCCGCCGGCAGTGGGGTCTCGACGGCATAAAGCCGCGCAATCACGCGCTCGACGTTGCCGTCCACCGGAACAACGGCCGCATCGTAGGCAATGGCGGCGATCGCGGCGGCCGTGTAGCCGCCAATCCCGGGCAGCGCGCGCAAGGCGGCTTCGTCCGATGGAAAAATGCCGCCATGCCGCGCGACCACGGCGCACGCACAGGCGTGCAGGTTGCGGGCGCGGCTGTAATAGCCGAGGCCGGCCCAACCTTTGAGCACCTCGTCGAGCGGCGCCGCGGCGAGCGCCCGCACGTCGGGCCAGCGGGCAAGGAAGCGCGCATAATAGGGCGCGACGGCTTTCACCGTGGTCTGCTGCAGCATGATTTCGGAGAGCCACACCCGGTAGGGATCGCTGCGCTTGCCGGGCGCCGCCCGCCAGGGCAGTCGCCGCCGATGCCGGTCGTACCAGGCCAAGAGAGCGGCGGGTTGCGGGCGGGCGGTGGGTTGCGGGAATGATTCGGCGGCGCGGCTGTTGCCGCGCTGTCGCCGTGGCGCCTTGACTGCTAGGTTCATGCCCTCAACCGCTTCGAGTGTGAGCGATGGCAGAGCAGCGCCCTTCGAACAAGCCCACCCGCTCCTTCGCCAAGCCGCTGCGGGAGACGGTCGGCAAGCTCATCGGCAAAGCCTTCGCGCAGCGCGGCTTTGCCTCGGCCGAATTGGTGACGCGCTGGGTAGAGATCGCCGGTCCCGACATCGCCACGCACAGCGAACCGCTCAAGATCCAGTGGACGCGGCCGGTTCGCGCCCCTTCTGCGCCAGGCGGCGCAACCGCCGACGGCGGCCAGGAGCCGGGAACGCTGGTGCTGCGCGTCGAGGGGCCGGCGGCGATCGAAATCCAGCATGAAGCCGACGTGATTTGCGAGCGCGTCAATCGCTTCCTGGGCTGGCGCGCCGTGACGCGCATTGCGCTCCGGCAGGCGCCGTTACGGCGCGGCCACCGCAAACCGGTCCGCGCCATCGATGCTGCGGCTACAGCGGACATTGCCGCCAGCCTGCCCGACGTCGCCGACGATGATTTACGCCAGGCGCTGGCGCGGCTCGGCGCCGCCGTGCGCGGGCGGTAGGCCTCTCTCTGTCAATATTCGAATACCCACGGTGCCGCAGGGGATTGGCGGGCGGGCATGCTAATGCCACATTGCGGCGCAGGAATTGCCGTTGTCATCCCAGGAGTGTCCCTTGTCCTTGTCCCGTCGCAAATTGCTCATGACCGGCGGCCTGGTGGCCGCAGGCGGAATCACCGGAGCGGTGCTGCCGCGTCTGACCCAAGCGGCCCGAGCCGATCAAGCCGCCACGACCCAAACCCCCGCCGCCGGCGGGGCGCCGGGCAGCGACGCCGAGCTGCGGGCCGAACTCGCCAAGCCGGGTCCGGACGGCGATATCGCGCTCGGCTCCGACAAGGCCCCGGTGACGATCATCGAATATGCCTCGATGACCTGTCCGCATTGCGCGCATTTTTCCGAAACCACCTTCCCTGAGCTGAAGAAGCGCTACATCGATACCGGGAAGGTCCACTTCATTTTCCGCGAATTTCCGTTCGACAAGGTCGCCGCGGCGGCCTTCATGCTGGCCCGCTGCGCCGGCAAGGACGGCGGTAGTGAAAGATACATGGCGGTGGTCGAGACGCTGTTCGCCAAGCAGCTACAATGGGTGGTCGACCAGCCGCGCGCGCCGCTCGAGAACATCGCCAAGCAGTTCGGCTTTACCGACGAGACCTTCAAACAATGCCTGACGAATCAAAAGGTGCTTGACGGCATCGAGGCGGTGCGCAATCGCGCCGTCGAGAAGCTCGGCGTCAACTCGACACCCACCTTTTTCGTCAACGGCAAGAAGCTGGTCGGCGACGTGCCGATCGACACGCTGGCCAAGGAAATCGACCCCTATCTCAAGGCAGGATAAGGGTTTTTTTGCTGGCAGCGGCGGCCGCCGGCGCCGCTTTGCGGCGCCGCACGCCACTTCCTGTGATCTCGAAGCAAAAAACCACGGCGATGCAGTTGCGCTTGCCGGCGTGACGATTCATTCTCCGCGCCGATGCGGCACCGTCGACACGCCCACGACTTAATCCATGGGCGCGAACGCACAGCGATTCCCGATGCCGCCGCAGCAGAGGGACGGACATGACACCGGCATGAAGCTCACGCGGCTGCGCCTGATCGGCTTCAAATCCTTCGTCGAACCCACCGATTTCGTCATCGAGCCCGGGCTGACCGGGGTCGTCGGCCCGAATGGCTGCGGCAAGTCGAACTTGGTCGAAGCGGTACGCTGGGTCATGGGCGAAGCGTCCTATAAGGCCATGCGTGCGGCCGAAATGGACGACGTGATCTTTTCCGGCAACGCGCAGCGCCCGGCGCGCAACCATGCCGAAGTGTCGGTCCAGATCGACAACGTCGCGCGCAACGCGCCGGCTGCCTTCAACGACGCCGAGACGCTGGAAGTGTCGCGCCGCATCACGCGCGAGCAGGGCTCGACGTTCCGCGTCAACGGCTGCGAAGTGCGCGCCCGCGACATCGCCATGCTGTTTGCCGACGCCTCGACCGGCTCGCGCTCGCCGGCTCTGGTGCATCAGAACCGCGTCGGCGAGATCATCCAGGCCCGGCCCGACCAGCGCCGCCGCGTGCTCGAAGAAGCCGCCGGCATTTCCGGCCTGCATGCCCGCCGCAACGAGGCCGAGCTGCGGCTCAAGGCCGCCGAGCACAATCTGACCAGGGTTGAAGACGTGATCGGCCAGCTCGCCACCCAGGTCGCGGCGCTGAAGACCCAGGCGCGGCAGGCGGTGCGCTACCGCAGCATTTCCGGCCAGGTGCGCCGCACCGAAGCGCTGCTGTTTCACTTGCGCTGGTGCGCCGCCGGCGCCGAGGTGACCGAAGCCGCGCGCGCCCACGACGAGGCCGTGCGCGTCGTTGCCGCGCGCACCGGCGAGCATGCCCAGGCCGCGACGCACCAGGCGGACGTCGCCGCCAGTCTGCCGGCGTTGCGCGAAGCCGAGGCCAAGGCCGCGGCCGCCTTGCAGCGCCTGATCATGGCGCGCGACGATCTGGAACGCGAAGAAGCGCGCGCCAAGAATCGCGTCGGCGAGCTCGAGCGCCGCTTGGAGCAACTCGCCGCCGACCTCGAACGCGAGCGCACGCTGGCCGCCGACGCCGACGCCGCGCTGGCCCGGCTCGCCGCGGAGGAAACCGCGCTCAGGGCCGAGGCGCAGGCCAATGCGGCACGGCTGTCAGGCGTCAACGCGCGCGTCGAAGCGGCCGACGCCGCGCTCGCGGCCTCGGAAAAGACGTTTGCCGATCTCACCGGCGCGCTTGCCGATCTGACTGCGCGCCGCAATGCGCTGGCGGCCGCCGCGCGCGAACACAACGGGCGCGTCGAAAAACTGCAAGCCGAGCTCGCCAATATCGAGGCCGGGCTTGAGGCGACCGGCAGCAGCGAGCCCGATCTTGCGGCCCTCGCCGGGGCGCTCACCTCCGCGCAAGTTGCGCTGGCCGACGCCGAGAGCGCCGCACGCGCGGCCGAAGCCGCCCATGCGGCGGCGCGCGAGCAGCTCGAACAGGCGCGAGCGCCGTTCGCCGCCGCCGAGCGCGGCCTGCAACGACTCGAGACCGAAGCCAAGACCATCGAGAAGCTGCTCGCCGTTGCGACCAAAAATCTGTGGCCGCCGGTGATGGACGCGCTCACCGTGACGGAGGGTTACGAGAAGGCGCTCGGCGCGGCGCTCGGCGACGATCTTGATGCGCCGGTCGGCGATTCGGCGCCGATGCGCTGGGCTGGCGTGGCGAGCGATCCGTCCGATCCGGTCTTGCCGG
>JASHPU010000063.1 GCA_030037885.1 Xanthobacteraceae bacterium
AACATGGCCGAAAGTGATGCCGGATATCACCGAACTACGCTAAAATCTTGCCTTATGAGCGGGATCGACCGGCAAAGCGCTTTTTCCGGCACACGCGAAGTCGCCGAGCGGCTGCGCTTCGACGTCGGCCGGCTCGAAGTCTATTTGCACGACCATGTGGCCGGATTTTCCGGACCCGTCGCGGTCAACCAGTTCAAGGGCGGCCAGTCGAATCCGACTTACCTGATCGAGACCCCGCTCCGCCGTTACGTGCTCCGCCGCAAGCCGCCCGGCAAGCTCCTCCCCTCGGCGCATGCCGTCGATCGCGAATACCGGGTGATCAGCGCGTTGCACGCGCAAACCTTTCCGGTGCCCGAGCCCATTCTGTATTGCGCCGACGAGGCCATCACGGGGACAGCGTTCTTTTTGATGGCGCATGTCGAGGGCCGGGTGTTCTGGGAGCCGGACATGCCCGGCTCGAGCCCGGCCGAGCGCGCCGCCGTCTACGACGCGATGAACGCGACCTTGGCGCGGCTGCACAGCTTCGACCCGGCGGCGATCGGGCTTGCCGATTACGGCCGCGGCGAGAATTACGTGGCGCGGCAGGTCGAGCGCTGGTCCAAGCAATACCGCGCCTCGGAAACGCAAACCATCGACGAGATGGAGCGCCTGATCGCCTGGCTGCCGGCGCATCTGCCGCCGCCGCAGCCGCCGCGCCTCGTCCATGGCGATTACCGGCTCGACAACATCATTCTGGCGCCCGGCGCGCCGGCCATCGCCGCCGTGCTCGATTGGGAATTGTCGACACTCGGCGATCCGCTCGCCGATTTCTCCTATCACCTGATGCAATGGCACATGCCGCCCGCCGATGCCGGCACCGGCTCGCTCTTCGGCTTCGATCTCGCGGCGCTCGGGCTGCCGAGCCTCGACGCTTACGTCGATGCGTACGTGGCGCGCACCGGGCTCGATCCGCGGCCGCATCTTGCCGTCTACTTCGCCTACAATTTCTTCCGCATCGCGGCGATCCTGCAGGGCATAGCCGGCCGTGTGCGCGACGGCACCGCGACCAGCGCCCATGCGGCAGCGAAGACGGAGCTGGTGCGCCCGCTCGCCGCCAAGGCCTGGGAATTCGCCGTTGCGGCCGGCGCATGAAAACCTTCGCGCTCGCGCTCGGCTCCGGCGGCGCGCGCGGGCTCGCCCATGTCGCGGTGCTCGAAGCACTGGACGAAATGGGCGCCAAGCCGGCGGTGATCGCCGGCGCCTCGATCGGGGCGTTGATCGGCGCCGCCTATGCGGCCGGCATGCGCGGCCGCGACATCCGCCACTATGTGCTGACGCTGGCCCACAGTCCCGGCGAGATCCGGCGGCGGCTGTTGGCATCGCGCGCCGGGACGTTCGCGCACCTGTTGTCCGGCGCGTTGAGCCGGGCGACGCAGCTCGATGCGGAGAAATTCTGCGCACAATTTTTGCCGCAAGCGCTGCCCGCGGATTTCACCGCGCTGCATATTCCGCTCATCGTGATGGCGACCGATCTGCACCGCCGGCAGGAAGCCCCGCTTTCGTCCGGCCCGCTGCACCGCGCGGTCGCCGCTTCGATCGCCATTCCGGGCCTGTTCCGGCCGGTGCTGGCCGACGGTCGCGTGCTGATCGACGGCGGCACCACCAATCCGCTGCCTTACGACATTTTGTTCGGGCGCGCCGATCTGGTGATGGCGGTCGACGTGTTCGGCATCCCGGCGGTCGAGCGTGCCGACATGCCCGGCACCTGGGAGTGCGTCTATACGACGATCCTGGTGATGGGCGGCGCCATCCTTGCGGCCAAGCTCGCCCACGCGCAGCCCGACATCTTGATCCGGCCGAATGTCGCGACCTTCCGCACGCTCGATTTCTATCAGGCAAGCTCGATCATGCGCACCGCAGATGCGGTGAAGAAAGAGGTGAAGGAGAAGCTCGCGGCGTTGCTGGCGTAAGCGTCATTCCGGAAGCCGCTTAGCGGCTATCCGGAATCCATAACCACCGGCCGTGCAGAACTTCTGCAGCCGTGGTTATGGATTCCGGGTCCGCGCCTTCGGCGCGGCCCGGAATGACGCGTGAGTTCATCGCCGCTCCTTGAAAAACGCCTTGAGCAGCGCGGATGCCTCCGCAGCGGCCATGCCGCCATAAACTTCCGGCCGGTGGTGGCAGGTCGGCGACGCAAAAAACCGCACGCCGTTCTCCACCGCGCCGCCCTTGGGATCGGCGGCGCCGTAATAGAGCCGGCGGATACGAGCA
Source organism: Xanthobacteraceae bacterium (assembly GCA_030037885.1). Classification (GTDB taxonomy): domain Bacteria; phylum Pseudomonadota; class Alphaproteobacteria; order Rhizobiales; family Xanthobacteraceae; genus BOG-931. The sequence continues at coordinate 2,251 of JASHPU010000063.1, forward strand.
AACGCGATCGCCGCGGCGCACATGGTGCATGGCTCGAGGGTGACGTAGAGATCACATTCGGTGAGCCGCTCGGAGCCGAGTGCGGCCGCGGCCCGGCGGATGGCAAGGAGTTCGGCGTGCGCGGTCGGATCGGAATCGGCGCGCGGGCGATTGCCGGCGCGCGACACCACGGCGCCGCCGCGCACGATGACGCAGCCGACCGGGACTTCGCCCGCCGCGCCGGCCGCACGCGCCTCGTCAAGCGCCATCTCCATGAATGACACCATGGCCCGCTGCCATCCGCTCTGCTATCGGCAGGATTATGGACGAAAAGATCAAGCCGCATAGCGGCAGCGAACGCATCGCCCGGGCGATTGCCCGCGCCGGGCTTGCCTCGCGCCGCGAGGCCGAGGGGTGGATCGCCGCCGGCCGCGTCGCCGTCAACGGCGAAGTCACCCGCTCGCCGGCCCGCAACGTCACCGCGCGCGACCGCATCACGGTCGACGGCGAGCCGCTGCCGGCGAAGGAGCGCACGCGTCTCTTTCTCTATCACAAGCCGCGTGGCCTGATGACGACGCACGCCGACCCCCGCGGCCGGCCGACCATTTTCTCGCGACTGCCCAAACATCTGCCGCGGCTGATCGGCGTCGGCCGGCTCGACTACAACACCGAAGGCCTGCTGTTGTTGACGAACGACGGCGCGCTCGCGCGCCTGCTCGAACTGCCGGCGACCGGCTGGCTGCGCCGCTATCGGGTGCGCGCGCACGGTTCGGTCACCCAACAGCAACTCGACGCGTTACGCGCCGGCATCACCGTGGACGGCATCCGGTACGGCGCGATTGAGGCGACGCTCGACCGCGTTCAGGGCACGAACCTGTGGCTTACCTTTGCGATCCGCGAGGGCAAGAACCGCGAGGTACGCAATGTCTTGGGCGCGCTCGAGCTTGCCGTCACGCGCTTGATCCGCGTGTCGTTCGGGCCGTTCCAGCTCGGCGAATTGGCCGAGGGCGAGGTCGAGGAGGTGCGCACCCGCGTATTGCGCGAGCAGCTCGGGCCGAAGCTCGTGGCGCTGTCGAGCGCAGATTTTTCGCGAGCGTTTGCGCCCTCCCCTGCACCGCCGCCGCGCCGCAGCGACGAGCGACGAGCGGGCAAGCCGCAGAGCAAGCCGATCAGCCATTCGTGGCGCACGCCGGATGATGAACGGAAAAAGCCGCTGCGGCGACGCTTCCACGGCGCGCGCCGCGACCAACGCGCGGAGCACGAAGCTCGCTCCAGTGCGGTGCGCGCCGAGGTTATGACCGACCGCAAAGGCCGCCGCGTCACGGTCGAGCGCCGTGGCGAGGTTAAGCCGACCGAAGCGCCGCCGGCGCACGGCGCGCGGGGCGACAAGGCCGAGCACCGGCACCGCCGCGGCCGCCCCCGCATCTCGCCCGATCGCGCGTCCGGCCCGCGTCCGTCGCGGCCGCGGGGGAATTGATGCGCGTGGTCGGCGGGCGCTTACGTGGGCGCGCGCTTGCCGGGCCCAAATCGCAAGCCGTCCGGCCGACCGCCGACCGGCTGCGCGAAGCGCTGTTCAACGTTCTCGCTCACGCGTATGGCGATCCGGTCACCGGCGCGCGCGTGCTCGATCTGTTTGCCGGCACCGGCGCGCTCGGTATCGAGGCGCTGTCACGCGGCGCCGCATTCGCCTTGTTCATCGACGACGGCGCCGAAGCGCGCGCCTTGATCCGCGAAAACGTCACCGCGCTCGGGCTCGGCGGCGCCTCGCGCATTTTCCGTCGCGACGCGACCAAGCTCGGCCCCGTGCATCCGCTCGAACCGTTCTCGCTCGCCTTTCTCGACCCACCGTACGGACATGGGCTGGCCCAACAAGCGCTCGCCTCGGCGCGCGAGGGAGGCTGGTTGATGCCGGACGCGCTTGTCGTTGTGGAAGAATCCACAAAAGCAGCGTTCTCGGCACCTGGCGGCTTCATCGAGCGCGAGCGGCGCCGCTACGACGATACGGAATTCGCTCTGCTCGGCTTGATTCCGTCCCCTAACGCGGCTTGATGCCGGCGGCCTGCACCACCTTGGTCCAGCGCGCGATCTCTTTGGGCACGAACTGCGCAAGGTATTCGGGCGTGCGGCGCTCCGGCGACACGATGTCGAGCCCGAGATCCTCCAGGCGCTTGTGCACCGTGGGATCGTCGAGCGTGTCGCTCATCGCCTTGTTGAGCTTGCGCACGATCGGCCCGGGCGCGCCGCGCGGCAGGAAAAACGCGTTCCACACACTCGCCTCGACGCCGGGCAGGCCCTGCTCGCCGGTCGTGGCCAGGTCGGCAATGATCGGAACGCGCCGCGGCGCCATCACGGCAATGCCCTTCACCGCGCCCTGCCGGGCCAGCGCCGCGCCGGTCTGGATGGTGGAGCACATGTAATCGATGCGGCCGCCGATCAAATCCTGCTGCGCCGGGCCCTCGCCGCGATACGGCACGTGGGTGACATTGACGCCGAGCGCGAGGTTGAGCAGCACGCAGGGCAGATGCGTGCCCGAGCCGACGCCGGCCGAACCGAACTGCATCTTGCTCTGGTTGGCTTTCACGAAGGCGATGAATTGCTGCAGGTTGTCGGCCGGCAAATCCTTGCGCGCGATGAGGATGCGCGGCGATTCGGTGGCGAGGCCTACGGGCGTAAAGTCGGCCGCGGCATTGTAGAGCGGCGTCTTGTTGAGCGCCTGGCTGAAGGCCTGCGTGCCGCTGTTGCCGATCAGCATGGTGTAGCCGTCCGCCGCGCTGTTGGCGGCATGCGCCGCGCCCGTCATGCCGGACGCGCCGCCCATGTTGTCGACGATGAGCGATTGGCCGAGCAGTTCGCCCATCTTCTGCGCCTGGATGCGCGCGCTGACGTCGACGCCGCCGCCGGCGGCAAACGGCACCACGAGCGTCATCGGCCGCGTCGGCCAGTCCTGCGCCGAGGCTTGGGCGCCGAGCATGACGACGAGCGCAGCGGCGGCGAAAAAACGAACTGCATTCATGCGTTACAACACGGTGTTTTAGCGCCGTCCGAACAGCCGTTCGATGTCGGCGAGCTTGAGTTCGACATAGGTCGGGCGGCCGTGATTGCATTGGCCGGAATTCGGCGTCACTTCCATTTCGCGCAACAGCGCGTTCATCTCCTCGGGCTTGAGCCGCCGGCCCGCCCGTACCGAGCCGTGACAGGCCATCGACGAGGCGACCTGCATCAGCCGGCGCTCCAGCGGCAGCGCCTCGTCCCATTCGGCCATGTGCTCGGCGAGATCGCGAATGAGCCCGGCGCCGTCGATCTCGCCGAGCAGCCCCGGCGTCTCGCGCAAGGCCACCGCGCCCGGACCGAACGGTTCGACCACAAGGCCGTAGCGCGCCAGTTCGTCAGCGCGCGCCGTGACGCGCGCGACGTCGCTTTCGTCGAGGTCGACGATCTCTGGAATGAGCAAAATCTGGCGGGCGACGCCGGTCTTCTCCAGCGCGGCTTTGAGTCTCTCGTAGACGATGCGTTCATGGGCCGCGTGCTGATCGACGATGACGAGGCCGTCCTGCGTCTGCGCCACGATATAGGTGTCGTGCACCTGGGCGCGCGCGGCGCCGAGCGGATGATCGCGTGCGTCGGCGCCCGGCTCGAGTGCCGCAGCGGCGACGGCGCGCAGATCGGCCGCCGGCAAGCCGGTGTCGAACGCCGCCTGCGCCGGTTCGGCCAAGGCGGCGCTGCGCAGCGGCGCATAGATATAAGGCGCACCTCGCGGTCGCAGCGCCGGCCGGAACGCGGCGATGGTCGCGCTGCCGCCGGTCGAGGCCGCGCGCGTCGCTTCGCGACTGAGCGCGGTCTTCAGCGCGTGCACGATCAGCGCCCGCACCAAGCCGGCATTGCGGAAGCGCACCTCGGCCTTGGCCGGGTGCACGTTGACGTCGACCTCGCGCGCATCGAGCGTGACGAACAGAGCCAGCAGCGGATGGCGGTCGCGCGGCAGATAATCGGCGTAAGCCGCGCGCACCGCGCCGAGCAACAGCTTGTCGCGCACCGGCCGGCCGTTGACGAACAGATATTGGCCGAGCGCGTTGGCCCGCGTCAGCGTCGGCAGCGCGGCGTAACCGTCGATGACGACGCCCTCGCGTTCGGCGGCGATAGCGACCGCATTGGCGCGAAACTCGGCGCCGAGCACATCGCCGAGCCGGGCCAGCCGTCCGGGCGCGCCGGGCAATGCCGCGGCGAAACTGACCGGCGCGCGCTCCTCGCCGGCGAACGCGAAAGCGACGTCCGGCCGGCTCATGGCCAACCGGCGCACCACCTCGCGCACGGCCTCGGCCTCGGTGCGGTCGAGCTTGAGAAATTTCAGCCGCGCCGGCGTGGCGTGAAACAAATCGCGCACCTCGACCCGGGTGCCGATACCGAGCGCCGCCGGCTTGGCTTCCGATTTCACGCCGGCATCGACCGCGATGACCCAGGCATGCGGTTCGCTGGCGTGCCGCGTGGTGATCGACAGCCGCGCCACCGCGCCGATCGACGGCAAGGCCTCGCCGCGGAAGCCGAGCGTACGGATCGCGATGAGATCGTCGTCGGCGAGCTTGGAGGTGGCGTGGCGCTCGACCGCGAGCGCCAGATCGGCCCGGGTCATGCCCTCGCCGTCATCGCTGACGCGGACGAGCCGCCGGCCGCCGCCATCGGTGTGCACCTCGATGCGCCGCGCCCCGGCGTCGAGCGCGTTCTCCACCAGTTCCTTGACTACGCTCGCCGGACGCTCGACCACCTCGCCGGCGGCGATGCGGTTGACCACGGCCTCGGACAGTTGGCGGACGGGCATGGGCGACTCGGGTTGCGCCACAACACTCTAGCGGCACAGCAAACCGCGCGGGAGTACCGCGCTAATCGCCACTGCCCCTCCAGGGCCGGCGCGCGGTGTGGCGAATGTGCAAGATCCACACCGGGTTCGTCGGTGGCCGGAGCGGAATACGGAAAATGCTCAAGGCGAAGGAGCGAGTTCTCAATCGCACGCTTAACGTTGAGTGCGCCTTGCGGACTACGCTGTTCGAGATAGTCGAAGATCGCCTCGCGATCGGCAAAGGCCCGAGGCGTATACCGGACCTTCATAGGCCGCGGCGCTTGTTCGCTTCCGCCACGACTTCATCCGGCACAAACTCGTCCCGCTCCGCCTGAGCGGTGCCTTCGCGAATTGCCGCACGTGTCTCATCATCCAGCCGCACGAGCGACGCGTCGGCACCGGCCATCTGCAACATGACGGCGGCCACGGCTTCCTGCTCATCATCAGGAAGCTCGCGCACCTTGTCGATGGCCTGTTCCAACAGCTTCGTCGTCATGAGTGAATAATATTACACGGTCTCAACGCCTTCAATCGAGCGACGGCTTGGCTCGGCGCAGCCGTTTGATGCCGCCGCGGTGTTTTTTGCCCTCGATGCGGCGCTCGCGCGAGGCTCTGGTCGGCTTGGTGGATCGGCGCGGCACCGGCGGCGTGGCGGCGCGGCGAACAAGATCGACGAGGCGATCGAGCGCGTCCTGCCGGTTGCGCGCCTGGGTGCGATGGCGCTGTGCGGTGAGGACGAGCACGCCGTCGCGCGTCAGCCGCGCGCCGGCGAGCCGTTCGAGCCGCGCCTTGACGTCGT
>JASHPU010000064.1 GCA_030037885.1 Xanthobacteraceae bacterium
AGGTTGCGGGTGCCCTCGATGCGGATGCGGGCATTGCGCGGATAGGCCGCGACCAGCTCTTTCTCGTCGAACACGCGCGGCAGATCGGTCAGTTGATGAATGACGACGTCCGGCCGCGCCGTCGCCACCGCGCGTTTAAGCCGATCGGCATCGTACACGTCAGCGACCACGCCATGCACGCCGGCGCTTTCGAGTTCACGGGCGACTTTTTCCGTACGCGTCGAGCCCGTCACGTCATAGCCGGCGGCCAGAAGCAGCGGCGTGAGCCGCCGTCCGATCGCTCCGCTCGCGCCGGCGAGAAATACTCTTAGTGCCACGACCTCACTCCGATTCCTTGAGCCGTTGCAGCGCTTCGATGATCTTTTGTTTGCGCGCCAGCGCCTCGTCGCGTTTTTCACGTTCGCCTTCGACCACGTCCTCAGGCGCACGCTTGACGAAATCGGCGTTGTTGAGCTTTTGCTCGACGCGGGCGATGTCGGCGTCGCATTTCGCCAATTCCTTGGTGAGCCGAGCCCGCTCGGCCGCCAGATCGATGATGCCGGCAAGCGGCAGCGCCGCCACATCACCGCGGACGACGAGTTGCAGCGCGCCTTTCGGCACCGCATCGGCGAACGAAATGTCTGACAGCCGCGCCAGGCGTTGCACGAATTCCGACCAGCGCCGCGTTCGCTCCACTGTTTGCGGCGAGGCGCCGGCCAAGACCAGCGGCAGCGGCGTCGCGGCCGGGATGTTCATCTCGACGCGCACCGAGCGGATCGCAGTGATGAGATCGACCACCCAGCCGATCTCGGCCTCGGCCGCTTCGTCGTCGAGCCCGTCATGCGACGGCCAGGTGTCGAGCGCCAGGAGATGACGCCGCTGCGGCCCGCGCTCCGCGCTGACGCGCCAGAGTTCTTCGGTGACGAACGGCATGAACGGGTGAAGGAGGCGCAAGATTTCATCGAGCGCCCAGGCGGCCGCGGCCCGCGTCTCCTTCTTGGCGGCGCCGTCCGGTCCGGTCAGCACGGGCTTGACGAGCTCCAGATACCAGTCGCAGTAAACGTTCCAGACGAAGCGATAGATCGCGCCGGCGGCCTCGTTGAATTTGTAAGCTTCAATCGCCGCGGTGACTTCCCTGCCCGCCTTCGCGGTCTCGTGAATGATCCAGCGGTTCAAGGTCTCCTTGGCCTCGTGCGCGGAAAAATCTGGATCATGGGCGCAGCCGTTGATCTCGGCAAAGCGCGCGGCATTCCACAGCTTGGTCGCGAAATTGCGATAGCCTTCGACGCGCTGTGCCGAGAGTTTGATGTCGCGGCCCTGCGCCGCCATGGCGGCGAGCGTAAAGCGGAGCGCGTCGGCGCCGTACTCGTCGATCATCTCCAACGGGTCGATGACGTTGCCCTTGGACTTCGACATTTTGGCGCCGGCGGCATCGCGCACCAGCGCGTGGATATAGACGGTGTGAAATGGGACCACTTTTTCCAACGCAGCGCCGGGGCGCTCCTGCTGCATGAAATGCAGCCCCATCATCATCATGCGCGCGACCCAGAAAAAGATGATGTCGAAGCCGGTGACAAGCGCGCTGGTGGGATAATAGCGCTTTAGCTCCGGCGTGTGGTCCGGCCAGCCGAGCGTCGAAAACGGCCACAGCGCCGACGAAAACCAGGTGTCGAGCACGTCATCGTCGCGGTGCAGATAGTCGCGGGCGAACCGCGCGCGCCGCTCGGGATCGGAGGCGATGTCGTCGCCTTCATCGGGGCTGATCTCCTCGATGTCGGTGTAGTGCGCGAGCGCCTCGGCCACCACGTCGTCCTCGGTCTCGGCAACGAAAATCTTGCCGTCCGGACCGTACCAGGCCGGGATCTGATGGCCCCACCAGATCTGGCGGGAAATGCACCAGGGCTGAATGTTCTCCATCCAGTTGAAGAAAGTCGCTTCCCATTGCGGCGGAACGAACACTGTTTTGCGTTCGCGCACCGCTTCGATGGCCGGCCGCGCCATGGTCTTGGCCTCGACGTACCATTGATCGGTGAGAAACGGTTCGAGCACGGCGCCGGAACGGTCGCCCTGCGGCACGACGTGTAAAGTCTGCTCGATCTTGTCGATCAGGCCGGCCGCTTCGAGGCGCTCGACGATCTTCTTCCGTGCCGCCAAGCGATCGAAGCCGTGTAGCGCCAAGGTCCGATCGAGCTGCGCGGAGGGCGGCACGCCTTCGAGAAAATCGGCATTGTCTTTCAGGTCGAGCGCGGCCTCGTCATCAAAAATATTGACCAGGCGCAGGTTATGCCGGCGCCCGACCTCGAAATCGTTGAAATCGTGCGCCGGCGTAATCTTGACCGCGCCGGTGCCCTTTTCGGGATCGGCGTACGTATCGGCGATGATCGGCATGCGGCGGCCGACCAGCGGCAGCACGGCGGTTTTGCCGATGAGATGCCGCAGCTTTTCGTTCTCGGGATGCACCGCGACCGCGACGTCGCCCAGCATGGTCTCCGGCCGGGTCGTCGCCACCACGACGAACCCGCCGCTGCCCTCGATCGGATATTTGATATGCCAGAGCTGGCCCCTGGTCTCGACCTGATGCACTTCGAGATCGGAAATGGCGGTCTTCAGGCTCGGGTCCCAGTTGACCAGCCGCTTGTCCTTATAGATCAGCCCGGCGCGATAGAGCGCGACGAAGACCTTTACGACCGCACGCGAAAGCCCTTCGTCCATGGTGAAGCGCTCGCGCGACCAGTCGCAGGAGGCTCCGAGTCGCTTCAGTTGACGGATGATCGTATCGCCGGATTCCGCCTTCCATTCCCACACCCGCTTGATGAAGGCCTCGCGGCCCATGGCGCGGCTGCTGGGCTGCTGGCGCTCCATCAATTGCCGCTCGACCACCGCCTGGGTGGCGATGCCGGCGTGGTCGGTGCCCGGCTGCCACAGCACGTCCTTGCCGCGCATGCGCTCGAACCGGCACAGAATGTCCTGCAGCGTGTTGTTGAGCGCGTGGCCCATATGCAGCGAGCCGGTGACGTTGGGCGGCGGGATGACGATGCAGTAGGGCTGCGCCTTGGCGCGCTCGGGCCGGCCGGCGCGGAAGGCGCCGGCGTCCTCCCAGGCTTTGTAAATGCGGGGCTCGACTTCGGCCGGATGGTAGCGGTTTTCGATCATTGTGGTTTTGCTCTGGCGCGGGCTAAAAAGCCCGCGCCGTGCCGAGTGTCAACGCCGGTCCCGCCTTGGCTTCTACATGCTGCACAACACGCTGCAGACCAATGCGACGCTGATGACGCCGCAGGCGCGCGGCACTGCCGTCGGCCTGTTCTCGTCGGCGCTCTATATCGGGTAAACCGCAGGTGTCGCCGCCGGCGCGCTGATCTACGACCACTTCGGCGCGGCGCCGCTGTTCCTCGGCACGGCTTGCGCGCTCCCAGCGCTCGCGCTGTGGTTTGCCGGCGCGCTACGCCGGCAGTGCAGTCTTGGCTGACCGTAACGCGGCGGCGGCCTAGACCTTGACCAGCGGCACCTTCGGCACCGAGCCGCGACCAGGGCCGGACGGTGGATTGTTGCCGCCCGGACCGGGCGGCTTCCTCCGCGGGCTCGCCCGGCGCTTTTTGGCGCGACGCGGCTCCGGCAGCTTTTCGGCGCGCGGGGTCACCGGCCCTTCCGGGTACTCGAAGCCGAGCTTGGCGTTGCCGGCTTCGTCGGTGAGCACGACCACGCGGACGTGGCCGCCGGATTTCAGGCGGCCGAACAGCACCTCGTCGGCGAGCGGCTTCTTGATGTGCTCCTGGATCACCCGCGCCATCGGCCGGGCGCCCATCAGCTCATCGTAGCCGTTGGCGATCAGCCAGTTCGTCGCCTCATCGCTCAACTCGATGGTGACGTCGCGGTCGTCGAGCTGCGCCTCGAGCTGCAACACGAACTTTTCGACCACCATGGCGATCACTTCGCGCGACAGATGGGCGAACGTGATGATCGCGTCGAGCCGGTTGCGGAATTCCGGCGCGAACATGCGGGTGATCGCCTCCATGTCGTCGCCTTCACGCTTGGAGCGGGTGAAGCCGAAGGCGGCGCGCGCCATATCGGCGGCGCCCGCATTGGTGGTCATGATCAAGATGACGTTGCGGAAGTCGACCTGCTTGCCGTTGTGGTCGGTCAGCTTGCCGTGATCCATGATCTGCAGCAGCACGTTGAACAGGTCGGGATGCGCCTTCTCGATCTCGTCGAGCAGCAGCACGCAGTGCGGATGCTGGTCGACGCCGTCGGTGAGCAGGCCGCCCTGGTCGAAGCCGACATAGCCGGGCGGTGCGCCGATCAGCCGCGACACGGTGTGGCGCTCCATGTATTCCGACATGTCGAAGCGGATGATCTCGACGCCGAGCGAGGCGGCGAGCTGGCGCGCCACTTCGGTCTTGCCGACGCCGGTCGGACCGGAGAACAGGTAGCAGCCGATCGGCTTCTCCGGCTCGCGCAGGCCGGCGCGGGCGAGCTTGATCGAAGCGGAGAGCGCCTCGATCGCCTTGTTCTGGCCGTAGACCACGCGCTTGAGCGTCGCTTCGAGATGCTGCAGCACCTCGGCGTCGTCCTTCGACACCGCCTTGGGCGGAATCCGCGCCATGGTGGCGATGGTGGTCTCGATCTCCTTGATGCCGATGGTGCGCTTACGCCGGCTTTCCGGCAGCAGCATCTGCGCCGCGCCGGATTCGTCGATCACGTCGATCGCCTTATCGGGCAGCTTGCGGTCGTGGATGTAGCGCGACGACAGCTCGACCGCGGCCTTGATCGCCTCGCTGGTGTAACGAAGCTTGTGATAATCCTCGAAATAGGGCTTGAGACCTTTCAGAATCTCGATCGCGTCCGGGATGCTCGGCTCGTTGACGTCGATCTTCTGGAAGCGCCGCACCAGCGCGCGGTCCTTCTCGAAATACTGGCGGTACTCCTTGTAGGTCGTCGAGCCGATGCAGCGCACCGTGCCGGAGGCGAGCGCCGGCTTGAGCAGGTTCGAGGCGTCCATGGCGCCGCCCGAGGTAGCGCCGGCGCCGATCACGGTGTGGATTTCGTCGATGAACAGGATGGCGCCGGCATAGCCTTCCAGTTCCTTGATGACCTGCTTGAGCCGCTCCTCGAAATCGCCGCGATAGCGGGTGCCGGCCAACAGCGTGCCCATGTCGAGCGCGAACACGGTGGCGTTGCGCAGCACGTCGGGCACTTCGCCGTGCACGATGCGCCGCGCCAAGCCTTCGGCGATGGCGGTCTTGCCAACGCCGGCCTCGCCGACGAACAGCGGGTTGTTCTTCTGCCGCCGGCACAGCACCTGGATGGTGCGGTTGATCTCGGCTTCGCGCCCGATCAGCGGGTCGATCTTGCCTTCGCGCGCCTTCTTGTTGAGGTTGACGCAATAGGCGTCGAGCGCATCGACCTTTTTCTTCTGCTCGTCGCCCGGTTTGGCGTCGTTTTCCTCTTCGGAGCCGCGCACCGGACGCGCTTCCGACATGCCCGGCCGCTTGGCGATGCCGTGGCTGATGTAATTGACCGCATCGTAGCGCGTCATGTCCTGCTCCTGCAGGAAATACGCGGCATGGCTCTCACGCTCGGCGAAGATGGCGACCAGCACGTTGGCGCCGGTGACCTCCTCGCGGCCGGACGATTGCACGTGGATCACGGCGCGTTGGATGACGCGCTGGAAGCCGGCAGTGGGTTTGGAATCCTCCGCACCGTCGGTGACCAGATTATCGAGCTCCGACTCGAGATAGGCGACGAGACTGCGGCGCAGCTTCTCCAGGTCGACATTGCAGGCGCGCATGACGGCCGCGGCGTCCTGGTCCTCGATCAGAGCCAGGAGGAGGTGCTCGAGCGTGGCATACTCATGATGCCGCTCGTTGGCGAGCGCGAGCGCCCGGTGGAGTGACTGTTCGAGGCTGCGTGAGAACGTTGGCATTTCAGAGTCTCTTCATTTGTACTGGACGATCTGACTGGACGGCCCCTCCCCCGGGACTCACTTCTTCTCCATGATGCACTGCAAAGGATGCTGATGTTTGCGGGCAAAGTCCATAACCTGCGTCACTTTGGTTTCAGCGACCTCGTAAGTGAAGATACCACATTCGCCAATCCCGTGCTGATGCACATGCATCATGATCCGGTGCGCCGTCTCGGGGTCCTTGTTAAAGAACCGCTCGAGGACGTGGACCACGAACTCCATCGGCGTGTAGTCGTCGTTGAGCAGCAGAACGCGATAGAGGTTCGGCCGCTTGGTCTGCGGCCTCGTCTTGGTGATGACCGCAGTGCCGGGTCCGCCCTCGCCTTTGCGCCTGCGATCATCGTCCGCCAGGCGGGCCGGTATCCTCGTGATAGTAACGTCAATCGGCGGCATTGGTTCGTTGACTTCCGGACATGCAATCGGCTCGGGCTGCCGAACGGTTGTTGGTTTCGGACTCCCGACGCCGCATGATAAAGTTAGCGCGGTTTGCGTGCCAGAGCGATAGCGCGGCGCCGGAAA
>JASHPU010000065.1 GCA_030037885.1 Xanthobacteraceae bacterium
GCGCGGCGATATCGGTGGCAACGAGCGTCCTGACTTCGCCTTTACGAAAGGCCGCGAGCGCGCGTTCGCGCTGGTTTTGCGATTTATTGCCGTGAATCGCTGCAGCGCCGATGCCGGCCCGGATCAAACCGCGTGCAACCTTGTCGGCGCCGTGTTTGGTCCTCGTGAAGATCAGGGCGCGGTCGATCGTTTCCCGCTGCAAAACGTCGATCAGGATTGCCGGCTTCGCAAAGCGGTCGACACGAATAACGCGCTGCTCTACGTGTTCAACCGTCGAGGCGGCCGGCGCTACCGCGATTTTGATCGGGTCGCGCAGCATGTGCGCGGCGAGTCCTGCGATGGCGCGCGACATGGTCGCAGAGAACATCAGCGTTTGCCGCTGGAGCGGAAGCCTGGCAACGATCTTACGGATGTCATGGATAAAGCCCATGTCGAGCATCCGGTCGGCCTCGTCGAGAACAAGGCATTCGACCTCGCCCAATCGAAGTGCATTGCTGTTGACGAGATCAAGCAATCGGCCGGGCGTGGCGACAAGAACATCGACGCCGTCGAGCAGCACGCGAACCTGGGCGCCCATCGACACGCCGCCGATCGCCAGCGCGGCTCGCGCGCGCACATAGCGGCTGTAAGTGCGGAAGCTATCGAGGATTTGGCCCGACAACTCGCGCGTCGGGCTGAGCACCAAGATGCGGCAGCTCTTGCGCACCGGCGGACGCGGGCTGGTGGCGAGACGGTGCAGGATCGGCACTGCGAACGCGGCAGTTTTGCCGGTTCCGGTTTGGGCAATTCCGATTACGTCGCGGCCCGACATGACGGTCGGAATCGTTTGCGCCTGGATCGCAGTCGGGGTGAGGTATTTTTCCTCGGTGAGTGCGCGTTTAATCGCGTCGTTGAGCGTAAAGTCGTGAAAGGAGGCCAATGAAGAAGCTTTCTTGCGTGCGCGTTGCACAGCCGCTACGCGATAAGCAGCGGCCTGCACGGCGGGTGAAACAAGACATCCCGCGCGATCTGGGTTGCCAGTAAAATGAAAAGGCGAGCCGGGAGCCCTTCAAGGTCCCGAACACGCGGCTCGCCGCCGGCCTATTGGGCCATAAAGCAATATGTGGGCTGTCGATGTGTTCGTTTCAAGGCATTACACGGCTCGCTTGCTGTCAGCTGCCTCTTTGGCCAATCGAAGTGCCCTCAGTCTCTCGGTTTTTTCACGTACTAATCGGCTGTTGGCCTGATATTCCATCATGGCCTTTGCGCCTTCTTTGGCGCGCTCTTCCTTCCTGAAATTTGCTTCGGCACGGGCTCGCGTCTCATCCGATCTAGTGGTCAACGTCGTCTCCTCGGTGTGAGTGGGGGGGGGCATCAATCTATTCGTACGTCCAGGAACCGCCGCCCTCAGCTCTATGTATGTTCCGATTAAGAATCTTAAACCGGGCGGACCGGGGCCATGGGTCTTCGCGTCCCGGAAAATAGGTGTCTCCAACTGCAGGATGGACCGAACTGCGAAGTGCCGCCGGGTCGCAGCGATGTCCGCCTCGGTCCGGCACGCGACGATCAGGCCGCCCCAAGCAGCCTCACGAGCCGGACTCTTGAGAATCGTCCCACGCGCGGACGATGAGGGCACGGGAACGCTCGCTCCCGGACTGACAGAGCCGCATCCCATGGCGTCGCGCTCCCTTAACCGATCGTTAACCATATCTGCGCAGATTGTTAACCAATCAAGAATCATCCGCAGAACGGAGAGGCGGACGTGTCGGGCCTCATTCTTCAACGGCCATCGCTGACGTTTCGGGCGCGCTCGTACACCGCTTTCGTGTTCACCCCGCAGCCGCCGATTGCCGATTGGCTCGAAGTGCTCGACGCCACGCTGCAACGCTCCAAGGGCTTTTTCGCCGGCCATCCGGTTGCGCTCGATCTGTCCGCGGCAGCGCTGTCCACCGACGAGGTGGTGCAGCTCGTCGCCGACCTGCAAGCGCGCAATGTGCGCGTGCTCGGCATCGAAGGCAGCGAGCTCAACGCGGGCGATGCGGTCCTGCCGCCGCTCTTGCGCGGCGGGCGCGTCCAGGATCTCGAACTGCCCGAACTTGGCACCGCCGCCGCAGCTGCTCAGCCCGCCCCGGCGGCGAAGCAACAAGAGGCGGCTTCGCTCCTGATCGACAGCCCGGTGCGCTCGGGCCAATCGGTCGCATTCATCGAGGGCGACGTCACGGTGCTGGGCTCGGTGGCCTCCGGCGCCGAGATCATCGCCGGCGGCTCGATCCACATCTACGGCACGCTGCGCGGCCAGGCCATGGCGGGCGCCGCCGGCAGCCGTCGCGCCCGCATCTTCTGCCACCGTTTCGAGGCCGAGCTTCTGGCCATCGGCGCCTACTACAGGACGGCGGACGAAATCGAAGACAGCCTGCGCCGCGGACCGATCCAGGCCTGGCTCGACGGCAACGTTCTTAAAATTTCGGCGATGAACTAGAACGAGAAAGGTCGTGACGATGAGCGAGCGGACATCGGCCCGCGTGGTGGTGGTGACATCCGGCAAGGGTGGCGTTGGCAAGACCACGTCGACGGCGGCGATCGGCGCCGCGCTCGCTCGTCTGGGCGACAAGGTCGTCGTCGTGGATTTCGACGTCGGCCTGCGCAACCTCGATCTGGTGCTCGGCGCCGAGCGGCGGGTCGTGTTCGACCTGATCAACGTCATCAACGGCGTCGCCAAGCTGCCGCAGGCGCTGATCCGCGACAAGCGGCTGGAGAACCTCTACTTGCTGCCGGCCTCGCAGACCCGCGACAAGGACGCGCTGACCGAGGCGGGCGTGGGCAAGGTCATCGGCGAGCTGCGCGAGAAATTCGACTGGATCGTGTGCGACAGCCCGGCCGGCATCGAGCGCGGCGCCACGCTCGCCATGCGTCATGCCGACACCGCCATCATCGTCACCAATCCGGAAGTGTCGTCGGTGCGCGATTCCGACCGCATCATCGGCCTGCTCGACGCCAAGACCGAAAAGGCCGAGCGCGGCGAATGCATCGACAAGCATCTGCTCATCACCCGCTATCATCCGTGGCGCGCGGCGCGCGGCGAGATGCTGTCGATCGACGACGTTCTGGAAATCCTGTCGGTGCCGCTGCTCGGCATCATTCCGGAAAGCGAGGAAGTGCTGCGCGCCTCCAACCTCGGCTCGCCGGTGACGATCAATGCCGCGTTGAGCGCGCCGGCGCGGGCCTATTTCGACGCCACGCGGCGGCTCAAGGGCGAGCAGATCGCCATGGAAATACCGAGCGAAAGCCGGGGCCTCTTCACCAAGCTGTTCGGACGGAAGGCAGCATGAAGCTCTTCAACCTTTTCCGCAGCGGCGGCACCGCGCCCGTTGCGCGCGAGCGCCTGCAAATTTTGCTCGCGCACGAACGCAGCGCGCGCTCCGAACCCGATCTGCTCGCCGTCCTGCGCGAGGAGATTCTCGCGGTGATCGGTCGCCACGTCGCGTTCGAGCCCGACAAGGTGCAGATCAAGCTCGACCGCGGCAAATCGGTTTCGACGCTCGCGGTCGACATCGAAATCCCGAATGGCAGCCGCGTCGGCGGCATCGCGCCGCAATACAGCCGGCTTACGCTCGATGGCGGCGCTTCATCTATGAATAAACAGGTGGCCTGATGCGCAGCATCGCCTTTCTCACGCAAAAGGGCGGCACCGGCAAAACCACGCTGGCCGCATCGCTCGCAGTGGCGGCGGCAGTCAGCGGCGAGAAGGTGATCGCGCTCGATGTCGATCCGCAGGGCTCGCTCGCCCGCTGGGGCGAGCGCCGCGCCGCCGCCAAGTGCAAGCATCAGGTCGTGGTCGAACCGCTGGAACGCGAACGCCTGCCGCGGCTTGCCGCCATTCTCGATGGCCTCGCCGGCGTCGGCTTCACGCTCGCGATCTTCGATACCGCCGGCGCCGACAATGCCGCCGTGCGCCTGGTCACCGATGCCGCGGATCTTTGCCTGTTGCCGGCGCGGCCGAGCCGGCTCGATGTCGAAGCCACCGCGGCGACGTTCCGCGCCGTGTTTCTCGCCAAGCGCAAAGCGGCTTTCGTCCTCAATCAATGCCCGCCGAACTACCGCAGCCATCGGGCGAGCGAAGCCGCCAAAGGCTTGACCGGCCTCGGCGTGCTCGCTGAGCCGCTGCTTTCGGCGCGCATGGATTATCAGGATGCGATCGCCGCCGGCCTCGGCGTCACCGAATTCTCTGTCGACGGCCGTGCCGCCCGCGAAATCGCGGTCCTATGGCAATGGGTGCGCGCGCAGCTTGCGGACGGCAAAGCCGCTCGCGCCGCCGCCATGCCAGCCTGCCAAGCCGCAGCGTAACGCAACCTGGCTTCCGACGTGGAAACGGATTAATCTTTCTTCGAGCTGCTCGCGGAGCTTGCCGGCGTTCCGCCAATCAACGGCAGCCTTTGGTGCCTGCGGCGGGCAGCACTCACAATTAAGCATCGTTGGTTAAGCATCGTTGGTCGATGGCTGATGAGGTCGCGGTGCCGATGCGCGCATCGACCTCATGCCACGGCCGCCGACCGGACGTCAGGTCGACGACACTGGAGCCGTGTGATGCTGGTCGATATCGCTCTCGGGATCATTCTCCTCGCCATGTTGGTGCTGGTGCCGGTGGGTTGCATTTTGACGCGATCGCCGCGAACGACCGATCCGGCCTAGCCGCTGCCGCGATCCTGCCTGCCGGCGGCCGGCCGGCTAGGCAGTAACAGCTTCGTAGAGTGGGCTGAGCGCAGCGAAGCCCTCGCGGAACTACGAAGCGATCGTCCGTGGGCACGGCGCTGCGCGCCTTTGCCCACCCTCCATTTTTACTTATCGATGTAGCCGCGGTGTGGTCGAGGCTCCCGCTGTCGCGCAAACCAGGCTAGGATCGCCGCAATGCGAAACTGCTTCGTAGGATGGGCTGAGCGAAGCCCACGCGGAACTACGAAGCGATCGTCCGTGGGCACGGCGCTACGCGCCTTTGCCCACTCTACAGCTTGAGGCGCGCCATGACACAAAAGATTCCGTCCCGTGAAGAACTCGCCGGATCCGGTTCGCTCGAAGAGCTTTACGGCAAGCTCGATTTGGTCGGCATCGCGCCCGGCTGGAACAAGAAGACGCCCTCGCTGTGGTCGACGCCGAAGAAAAATTTTCAGCCGGCGCATTGGGCCTACGAGCAGGCGCGCGGCGCGCTCGATGCCGCCGGCCGGCTGA
>JASHPU010000066.1 GCA_030037885.1 Xanthobacteraceae bacterium
GGTCTCGACCGCGGCCAGCGTCTCGGTCAACGTGCCGATCTGATTGACCTTGATCAGGATCGAGTTGGCGATGCCGTGTTTGATGCCGTCGTTAAGCCGCACCACGTTGGTCACGAAAACGTCGTCACCGACGAGCTGGCACGTTGCGCCGATCTCACGCGTGAGCTTTTGCCAGCCGGTCTGATCGTTCTCGGCCATGCCGTCCTCGATGGAGACGATCGGATAGTGCTTGGTTAATTCCGCCAAATACGCAACCTGCTGGTCGATCGAGCGGGTCTTGCCCTCGCCTTTGTAACGATAGGCGCCGTCGGCGAAGAATTCGCTCGCCGCCGGATCGAGCGCGAGCATCACGTCGTCGCCGACGCGGTAGCCGGCTGTTTCGATGGCATCGAGGATGAAGTCGAGCGCCGCCTCGGCCGACGGCAGGTTCGGCGCAAAGCCGCCTTCGTCGCCCACATTGGTGTTATGGCCGGCGGCTTTGAGCGCGGCGCGCAGCGTGTGAAGGATTTCAGCGCCGGCGCGCAGCGCCTCGGCGAACGAGGCGGCGCCGAGCGGCACGATCATCAATTCCTGAAAGTCGATCGGATTGTCGGCGTGCACGCCCCCGTTGAGGATGTTCATCATCGGCACCGGCAACAGCCGCGCCGATGTCCCGCCCACATAGCGATAGAGCGGCAGCTTGTTCGCCGCAGCCGCCGCCTTGGCGACGGCGAGCGAGACGCCGAGGATCGCATTGGCGCCGAGCCGGCTCTTATTCGGCGTAGCGTCGAGTGCGATCATGGTCTGGTCGATCTTGACCTGCGCCTCGGCGTCCATGCCGGACAGCGCGTCGAAAATCTCGCCGTTGACCGCCTCGACCGCGTTGCGCACGCCCTTGCCGAGATAACGCTTGTTGTCGCCGTCGCGCAGCTCGACTGCCTCGTGCGCGCCGGTCGAGGCGCCGGACGGCACGCCGGCACGCCCGTGCGAACCGTCGGCAAGGACAACGTCGACCTCGACGGTCGGATTGCCGCGACTGTCGAGAATCTCCCGGCCGATAATGTCGACGATGGCGGTCATGCTGGCTCCCGGCTCACTCGTACGCGGCGGCTTCTACAAGATTGGCGAGGCGCTTGTCATGTCGGCCGCCTTGGCTGCCGCGATGCTGGCATGGCGGGCCGAGAGGGCATATGGACGGCTTAAGCCTCTCGGCGTGCGACTGGGACGCGGCAACCGGAGGGAACGCTATGATCCGGGTCCATCATTTGAACAATTCGCGCAGCCAGCGCGTGTTGTGGCTGCTGGAAGAACTGAACCGGCCTTATGAGGTCGTGCGCTATCAACGCAACAGGCGGACGATGCTTGCGCCTGACGCGTTGAAGGAGGCACATCCGCTCGGCAAATCGCCGGTCATCGAGGATAACGGGCGGACATTGGCGGAGACGGGCCTGATCATCGAATACCTCGTCGAAAGCTACGGCCCGGATCTGGCGCCGCCGCGCCAGGACGATCGCTATTGGCATTACCGTTATTGGCTGCACTACGCCGAGGGCTCGGCGATGCCGCCATTGCTGCTGAAGCTCTTTGTCGACAAGCTCGGCGTGTTGGCGTGGCCGGCGCGCAGCTTCGTGAACAATCAGTTGAAGCTGCACCTGGACTATTTGGAAGCGCAGTTCGATGGCGGTCCGTGGTTTCTGGGCGAACGCTTCTCGGCGGCCGATATCATGCTGAGCTTTCCTGTCGAAGCGGCGCGCGAGCGCGCCGGACTCGATGAGAGCCGCCCCAAGCTGATGGAGTTCCTGCGCCGCATCCATGCCCGACCGGCCTATCAGCGGGCATTGGAGCGTGGCGGAGCGTATGCTTATGCGCGATGATGGATGGCAAGCGGGATTGCGCGAAGCGGCCAATCCTGCAATTCCATGACCTAAATTTCACGACGTAGCGATGCCGAAGAAACCTCTCCAGCTCGGCCGGCCGACGCCACTGCCATCCGCGCCCGCGGCGGCGGTGCTCGACCGCGTGCGAAATCCGCATGCGGATACGGATTACGTCGCCCGCTTCACGTTTCCGGAATTTACCGTGATGTGTCCGGTGACCGGCCAGCCGGATTTCGCCACGCTGGTGATCGATTACCTGCCGCGCGGTTGGCTCGTGGAATCCAAATCGCTGAAGCTTTACCTGAACAGTTTCCGCAATCACGGCGCGTTCCATGAGGAATGCACAATCGCCATCGGCAAAAAGCTCGTCGCGCTGCTCAAGCCGAAATGGCTGCGCATCGGCGGCTATTTCCATCCCCGCGGCGGCATGCCGATCGACGTGTTCTGGCAGGCGGGAAAGCTTCCCGCCGACGTCTGGGCGCCTGACCAGGGCGTCGCCGCCTACCGGGCGCGATAGCTGTTTCCTGCGCGATCTCTCGGCCGAACGCCGGCTTGAACCGCGAAGGTCACGCGCCGGTCCGGAGCGCTCCCTTCAGTGCCGCAATGAGCCCGCGTACCTCCTGCGCGGGATCGGCGGCGCGCATCACGCCGCCCATCACCGCGACGCCGGCGCAGCCCGCCGCGATCACTTCGCCGACGCGTACGGTATTGATGCCGCCGATGGCGAGCACCGGCACGCGCGCCGCACGCGCGATTTCGGATAGTCCCTTGTGGCCGATTTCCGGCCCGTAGCCGGGCTTGCTCGGCGTCTCGAAAGCGGGCCCGGCCAGCGCATAGTCGGCGGTA
>JASHPU010000067.1 GCA_030037885.1 Xanthobacteraceae bacterium
AGTTTGGCTTTGGTGATGTCGACGGCGTAAGCCACCGAGGCCATCGCAAACGACAGGCCCAAAGCGGCAACGCCAAACGACAGATTGCGTGCTGACAACATATGTTCCTCCCGTCGGCATCTGAATTCGGTTCGGCTTGATCGCGCCGGCATGTGAAGATCGTGCCGTACCGGCAAACCGGGATGTCTCAGATGACCTTGACCAGAATACTCGCTTTGCGGCCGGTGCCAAGCTCTTAAAGCCGTTCATTTCGAGGAGAATGACTTGTGGGCCACGGCCCTTATTCTCGTGGGCAAGCGTCGCTTTCGGAGCAGAGCCGACATCAAGCCACGCTCACGGACCGAATTTACGGCTCCATGTCAGAACTATGGGGGCTGAAACGCGGTGCTTCCTCGCCGTTAGAACCGCTCTCGCCCCCGCCACGCCGGCGCGCTTGCGCTTGACAGCGCCGCGGCGAGCTTGCCCATCAGGAGGCGCAATTCGAGCTCGCGGAATTCGGCGAAGATGGTGCCGATCCACTCATGGATTTCGGTCGGACCGCCCGCCGTCGCCACCATGTAGGCGCCGAACGAGAAGCTCGGCCGGTCGACGACGCCGCGCACGATCGGCGACAGCCGCGGCACGCGGATCATGCGGTACTCCGCGCGCGTCGGCGGAAAGTCTTCCTTGTCGAACGTCACCGACACGGCTTCGTTGTGCACCGGCACGAACGTGGCGTCCGGCACAAGCTGCCGTAAATTGGCGTAGCTCCGCGCGATCGAGGCGGCGTGCTCGGTCACGAACAACACGATCGGCTCGATCATG
Organism: Xanthobacteraceae bacterium; assembly: GCA_030037885.1. GTDB lineage: Bacteria > Pseudomonadota > Alphaproteobacteria > Rhizobiales > Xanthobacteraceae > BOG-931. Next base: position 805 of record JASHPU010000067.1, read on the forward strand.
CGCCGCCGCGCCTCCTGCACGAAGCCGATCTCGGCCATCACGGCGAAGAACTGATCGAACGGCTTGTAGCCAAGATCGATCACGCGCGTGACCGATGGGGAGGCGATCAGTTGGTCGAACAACGTCATCTGGCCGCGCGTGTCGGCGATATCGATCGGCCGCACCAGGCGCGGAAAATAGCCGGCCAGCACCGGTTCGCGCGGATTGAGATCGTAAGCGGCAAGCGGACGATCGGCGGCGCGGAAGAACTCGATCAACAGGCGCGCCAGGAGCGTCTTGCCGACCCGTGGCCGCGGCGAGGCGACGATGTAAATTGACCTCGGCTGCAGCATTGCGGCGAAGAGTTACGAGCGCGCCGCCTGCACGCGTGGACCGCTGGCCGCTGCGGCCGCGGCAATGATGTCGTTGAGCTTGATGCGATCGTATTCGGCCCAGACGTTGCCGAGCCAGTGCCGGACATAGCCGCGCAGCACGAACGAGTAGTTGGCGGCGTCGCCGTTGGGTCCCTTGTTGGCGACGAAGGTGAGGAACGGCACCGAGGCAAGCTCGACCTGCTCGTACGCCATCTCGTTGAGCTTCGGGATGGTGATCTCGACCGCATCCTTGAGCTTGTTGAAGTAATTCGAATGAGTCGCCTGGTCCCATTCGAAGAAGCTCGTGTTGTTGACGTAGTTCTTGACCAGAAAATACCTGGCGTCGGCGGTGAACGGCGCGGTGTCTTCGATCTCGTTGAGCGAGGCGATCGAGGAGCCGAGGATGTGGAATACCGCCAACGTGATCTGCCCCTTCTTCACCGCTTCGAGGAAACCGATGTCGCGCAGCGCGCGCAAGGTCGGCGACAACAGGCCGGCGCGCACGTCGATCACCGTCACCTGCGCCTCGACGCTCGACAGGGTGTCGAAAATCTTCATCTGGTCGGGAATCAAGGTGACGTCGACGACCTCGGTCACGTCGGGATGGAAGCGCCGCAGCGTTCCTTTCGGCGCTTCGCTGTCGAAGGCGCGCGTCGGGGTATGATGAGCGGTGAAGTAATCGAGCAGCGTGCGCGCCACGGTGGTCTTGCCGACGCCGCCTTTGTCCGCGCCGACCACGATGACAGCTGGCTTGGTCATGGCTTTCCCCTCGCTGACGCGACGCCGGTCGATTGGACCGGCGGCGGCACCGGTCCATGCAGCAGGCTGCCAAGCGGGAGCGTCGCGTCCCCTACACTACGAACCATTTTTACACAGCCGAGAGGCGGTTTGGAAGGCGGCGAGCAACGTTATACCCCGCTGTGATTCGCGCGGTTCGTCAGTCGGAAAGCAAAATGTGACGTGATTGCGGCTAGCCGCTATGAGGACCCCATGGACCGGGCGAAGGCGGCGGCGACTGCTGCTCGGGTGCGGCGCGCTGGCCGTCGGACGCGGCGGCGCTGCCGTCGGCGTTCTCGGCTGCGCCCCAGGGTCCCGCGGCCGGCGGCTCGGCGGAATCGGCCGGCGTTTCGTCCTGCCCCGGCTGCGGCAATGCGATCGGTCCGGGATCGTGCCCGCCGGCATACTTGACCAGCGCCGCGACCCTGTCCTCCACCGTCGGATGGGTGTCGAACAGCTCGCCAAAACCCTCGCGCGGATTGTCGACGCACAGTTCCATCACCGCGGAAGTGGCGTTCGGCAGTTCGCCGCGGCCCTCGATCTTGCGCAGCGCCGAGATCATGGCGTCGGGATTTTGCGTCAGCTCCACGGAACCGGCGTCGGCCAAATATTCGCGCGCCCGCGACAACGCGAGCCGGATGATGAACGACAGCACGTAGGCGACCACCAGGAGCGCGACGGCGATGAGGATCGCCAGGCCCGCGCCGCCGCCACCCTCGCGATCGCCGGACGAGCGCGAGCGGCCGAAGGAAAAGCTGTTGTAGAACCACAGCCGGAAGATCAGCTCGGTGAAGAACGAGACCACCCCGGCGATGATCACGGCGATCACCATCAGGCGCACGTCGCCGTTGCGGATGTGGGTCAGCTCGTGGCCGAGCACGCCCTCCATCTCGGCGTCGTCGAGCCGGTCCAGCAGCGCCGTCGTCACCGTGATGGCGTACTGCTTCTCGTTCATGCCAGTGGAGAAAGCGTTGAGCGCGTCGCTCTCTATGATTTTGAGTTTCGGCATGGTGATGCCGCGCGAGATGCAGAGATTTTCCAATAGATTGTAGAGCCGCGGCATCTCGCTGCGCGTCACCTCGCGGCCGCCGGTGAGCGCATCGATCATGCTCTGGTGAAAATAATAGGCGATGGCGATCCAGGCCGCGGTGCCGAGCGTCGCCAGCGGCGCCGCCTTGACGAGGTCGATCCAGGCGAGCTGCAACAGCGTGTTGAGATCGGCACGGACAGACAGTGCCGCGGCGGCGAGCGCGCCGGCATAGACCAGCACGTAGACCAGGAGGAACAGGCCGACGAGCAACGCGATCGAACGGCGCCGGTTCGACTGGATGTGCGTATAGAGGCCGTAAGCAGCCATGGCGCGCTGGCGCGGTCCTGCGTTTTAGAACTTGACCTGCGGCGCCTGCAGCTCGGCCTGGCGGTCGGTGCCGAGATCGAAAAAGTCCTTCGGCGTGAAGCCGAACGAGCCGGCGAACAAGGCGGCGGGAAATCGCTGGATCGAGGTATTGTATTCCTGCACCGCGCTGTTGAAGAAGCGCCGCGCCGCCGCGATCTTGTTCTCGAGATCGGCGAGTTCGGCCTGCAATTGCTGGAACTCCGTGTTGGCCTTCAGATCCGGGTAGGCTTCCGACAGCGCAAATAGCTGGCGCAGCGCGCCCGACAGCATGTTCTCGGCGGCGGCCTGCTGCGTCGGCCCCTGCGCGGCGACCGCCGCATTGCGCGCCTTGACCACCTCGTCGAGGGTGCCGCGTTCGTGTGCCGCATAGCCCTTCACCGTCTCGACCAGGTTGGGGATGAGGTCGTGGCGTTGGCGCAGCTGCACGTCGACGTCTGCAAACGCCTCGTTGACCCGTTGCCGCATCGTGACGAGCCCGTTGTAGACGCTGATCGCCCACAACACGATCACCACGATGACGGCAATCACGATAATGGTCGAAGTGCTCATGGCTGCGCTCCCTTCGGCATACGCCGCCGCCCGATCCGGCAATTCGGGACTGTTGCGGCCGCGCGCAACACCATAGCCGCAAAATGCGACAGCGGCGAGCGAGGCCGGAAAACCCCCGTGCCGGAGGGCAAGAGCGGCCCATATAGGCGCGCCGGCCGCCCACGTTAAGGTTAGCACGCGATGAACGTCGCGCCGCGCCGCCCGGTCGATTAGGACTCTGACGACAACACAGGTGGCGCCATGGCGGAGCATTATCGCAGCGACCGGTCCGGCACGCGCGGCGACGGTGCTATCGATTTCGCCGCACCCGCGGCGCTTGCCGATGCGGACTACGAGATCGAAGGGGATATCGGCATGGTCCGGGCGAACGAGCAGTTCGCGCGCGACGTCGCCGAGATCGAGCGCGCCGCGGCCGCATTGCGCCGGGCGCAGCCGGGGCTTGAGACCTGGACCGAGGCTCGCGGCGACGACGCAGCTTTGTTCGCCGTCCGCAAGACCAGGCCGGTCTGGCTCCTGATCGGCGCTCTGTGGCTGTCGACCGCGCTGGTCACGGTCGGCGCGGTCGCCGCGATCGCGCGGTTGATCGGCTGAGCGCACTCTTCATGCTTCCCCGCTGTCGCGGGGCGCCGCAGCGACCTTAATTCCGTTCGAGCAACTTCCGCACAGTCGTCGCATACCACTTTCCTCCTCGCGCTCCGGTGACGCCTCGCGCGTTCAGTGTGTCTGCAATCGTCCATAATGACTTGGCTCCGCTTTTCTGCATTTCACGAATAATGCGCATCACATTGGCAGGATACTTGCCGTCACGAGACTTTGCCGCATCGGCAGTTTTCTGCAACCGCTTAACCTTCGAGCTGGCGCGGCGGTTGTTTAGCTCGGCTCGAATGGGAATAAGATCTGCGGCCATATTCATGCGCATTGGTGTCAGGCCGGCGGCGCCGCCGCGAAATCTCCGGGTGACACCGTGCGCCGTCCTGTAAGCCAATGACTGAGCCGGTCAAGGTACAGATAGATGACGGGTGTGGTGTAGAGCGTCAGAGTTTGCGAGACCAGAAGACCGCCTACAATCGCGATGCCGAGTGGCCGCCGCAGGTCCGAACCGGCACCGGTGCCGACAGCGAGCGGCAGGCCGGCAAAAAGCGCACACATGGTCGTCATCATGATCGGCCGGAACCGCAGCAGACAAGCTTGATGGATCGATTCAAGCGGGCTTTTCCCCTCATTGCGCTCGGCCTCGAGGGCGAAATCGATCATCATGATCGCGTTCTTTTTAACAATGCCGATGAGGAGAATGATGCCGATGAAGGCGATGAGCGAGAGTTCGTAGCCGAACAGCATCAACATCAAGAGCGCGCCGACGCCGGCCGAAGGCAGGGAGGACAGGATCGTGATGGGGTGAATGAAGCTTTCGTAGAGCATTCCCAATACCACATAGATGACGACAATCGCAGCCGCGGTCAGCATCGGCGTGGTCGTCAGCGACGCCTGGAAGGCTTGTGCGGTTCCCTGGAAGGAGCCGAGCAAAGTATCGGGGGCACGAAGCTGGGCCTTCAGCGCCGAGATGGCATCCACCGCCTGGCTGAGCGCGACACCCGGCGCGAGATTGAACGACAGCGTGACGGAAGGGAAGACGCCCTGATGATTGACTGTCAGCGGCACAACTGAGTTCGTGTAATGAGCAATTGCCGACAACGGGACCTGTGTTGTTACCCCCGTGCTGCTCGTACCCGGCACGTAGATCTGTGACAGGTCGCCAATCGCTTCCTGTAACTTCGGCTGTATCTCCAGGACGACCTTCGCCTGCTCGGTCGGTAGGTAGATCGTCGTTACCTGTTCTTGTCCAAACGCGGCATAGAGGGCTGTATCGACCGCAGAAAGCGTCACGCCATACGTTGACGCAGCATCCCGGTCGACTTCGATGTTGAGCTGCGGAGAGGCAATCTGTTGGTCCGAGGCCACATCGGTTAGATTTTTCATGCCCTGCATCTTCGAGAGCAGGATCGGCGCCCAGTGGTTCAGTTCATCGGAATTTGTGTCGGTCAGCGTGTACTGATACTGCGCCTGCGTCAACCGGCCGCCGACCGTTATGTCCTGCGCCGCCTGCATGTAAAACTTGGCGCCGATGACTTGTGCTGCAACCTTAGCCCGCAGCTCCTGCATAACCTTCGCGATCCCCTCACGTTCCGAGAAGGGCTTGAGTTGGATGAACATGCGCGCAGTGTTCTCGGCGGAATTGCCGCCGGTTGCGCCGGCAAATGCAACGAGTCCGGCAACGTTGGGATTTTGCAGAATGATTTTGGCGGTTTGATCTTGAAGCTTCGCTGTGGCGTCGAAGGATATGTCTTGCCTTGCCTCGAGCTGCCCGAACAGAAATCCGGTGTCCTCTTGGGGGATAAAGCCCTTGGGAATAATGTAGTAGAGATAACCGGTGATCACAATCAATACGAGCGTGCTCAACAGCGTAAGCAGTTGGTGGCGAAAGACCCAATTGAGTCCTCGATCGTATTCCCGCAACATCCAATCAAAGAACAACTCAAAAATGCGACTGATGCGCCCCTGCTGCTCCTGGTGCTCGCGAACCAGAAACAGCGAGCACATCATCGGCGTGAGCGTGAGCGCGATGAAGGCGGAAACCACCACCGCGATGGTCACGGTCATGGCGAATTCGTGGAACAGCCGACCGACGATCCCCGACATCAGCAACAGCGGAATGAAGACGGCGATCAGCGAGAAGGTTATGGAAACGATGGTGAAGCCGATCTGTCCTGCGCCCCGCAAGGCCGCCTCGAAGCCGCTTTCGCCCGCCTCGATGTACCGCACGATATTCTCGATCATGACGATAGCGTCATCGACGACGAAGCCGATCGCGATGCTCAAAGCCATCAGCGACAGATTGTCGAGGCTGTAGCCGAACAGATACATGGCCCCGAACGTGCCGATGATAGCCAGCGGCACCGTTACGCTGGGGATGGCCGTCGCCCAGGGCTTACGCAAGAACGCGAAGATGACCAGCACGACGAGAGCAGCAGTGATCAGCAGGGTTGTTTCGACGTCGCTGACCGAATCGCGGATCATTTGCGAACGATCACTGAGCAGATCGACGTGCACTGACGGTGGGATCGATTTCTCCAGGTCGGGCAGCTTCGACTTGACCTCGTCAACGACCTGCACGGTATTGGCATTAGCCGCGCGATATATCAGCAGCAGCTCGGCGGGTTTGCCGTCGTACCAGGCGCCGGTGCGCGTGTTCTGCGCCGAATTGATAATGTCCCCGATGTCTCCGAGAGTAACCGGCGCCCCATTTTGGTAGGTGACGATGACGTTGCGGAATTGGCTGGCGTCGGTGAGTTGGTCGTTGGTCTCGAGCGTCACTTGCTGCTGCGCACCTTCCATGTTGCCCTTTGGCGAATCCAGAGTGGCATTGCTGAGCGCGGTCTGAACTTGCGCGAGGCTGATGCCGCGCGAGGCAAGCGCTGCCGGATCGACCTGTACCGTCACTGCCGGCTGCTGTTCGCCGCCGATCAGTACCTGACCGACGCCCGGCACTGTGGACAGCGATTGAGCCAACACGGTGTTGGCGTAGGTATCGAGCTGGTACTCCGGCATCGCGTCGGAATGGACGGCGTATATCAGGATCGGCCGGTCGGACGGATTAGTTTCGCGATAGGTGGGCGGCGTCGGCATGCTCTTCGGCAGAAGTCCGCTCGCGGCATTGATTTCCTGCTGCACCAAGCCGGCGGCGGCATTGATGTTGATGCTCAAGTCGAACTGCAATGTGATAGTGGTCTGGCCGAGTCCGCTGGTCGATGTCATCTGCGACAGGCCAGGGATCTGCGTGAACTGGTTTTCCAGCGGCGTTGCGACCGTCTCCGCCATGGTGGTGGGATTGGCGCCCGGAAGCTGCGCGGTGACGACGATCGTTGGGAAATCCACGCTGGGCAGTGCGGCGACCGGCAGGAGCTCATAGGCAACCAGGCCGAACAGCAGGATGCCCGCCATCAGCAGCGTCGTAGCGATGGGCCGGCGAATGAAGACTTCGGAAATGCTCATTGCTGCTGCGCCTGTGCGGAGGCTTCTGCGCCGGGGGCGGCCGCTTGCCGGACGGCGACCTGGGTTCCATTATCGAGGCGATACTGCCCGTTGGTAACGATATTTTCTCCGCCGGACAGTCCTTCGCCGATGACGGAGATCCCACCCTGCTGTGACGTCACCGTTACACCCACGCGCTTGACCTTGCCGTTGGTGCCGATGACGTACACGTACGAGCCGTTTGGGCCGGCCATAACGGCTTGGCTCGCCACGGTCACGACGTTCTGGCGCGTCGCGACAACAAGCTCGACCCGTATGAATTCGCCAGGCCACAATGACTCATCCGCGTTGTCGAAGGTCGCTTGCATCGCCACGGTGCCGGCGCTGGTGTTGACTTGATTGTTAATGACGGTGAGCTTGCCCTTCTCCACCAGCTTCCCGGCCTGCGAATACGCTCGGACCTCCAGCGCACCTTTGACCTGATTACGTTTGATCTGAACAAGCAAAATCTGCGGAACGGCGAAGTTCACATAGATCGGCTGCAATTGCGTAATGGAGACCAGGCTGCTGCTAGTCGTTTGCCCGCTGCTCGTCGTGCTTGTCGAACTGGTGCTGCTGCTGGCTCCGCTCGGCGGTCCGACAAGGTTGCCGAGGTCCACCTGCAAGATGCCGGCACGACCGGAGACCGGCGACGTGATATGGCAAAATTCGAGATTGAGTTGCGCTGTCTCAACGTTGGCTTGATCGAGCTGGACCGTACCCTCGTCCTGTTGGACCACATAGACCTGATCCTGCGCCGTCTGCGCCGCGATCGAGTTTTGGGCCTGGAGCGTCTGATAGCGTTGAAGGTCCATTTTTGCTTCGGCCAGCACGCCCTGGTCATGTGCCAGTTGCGCCTTTGCCTGATCGAGCGCCGCCTGATACGGACGCGGATCGATGAGGAAGAGCTCCTGCCCCTGCTTCACATTCTGACCGGGGGTGAATTCGATTTTCTGGATGTTGCCGGTGACGCGCGGATAAAGGGAAATGCCGTCGATTGATTGCACAGTGCCGATGACGTGGACGACATCCGGGACGTCCTGACGAATCGCAAGCGCGGCGGTCACTGGAACCGCAGCTGGGGCTGCGGCGGTGCTTGGTGGCGGCGCGGGATTGCCGAGCTCGCGCACGCCAAAGGCGATGCCAACGATTATTGATAGGCCGATGATGATTTTAACGCCGCGATGCCGGGCGGAGCGCTTGAATTTCGAGGCGTGCTTTATGTCATGCATGCCGAACTGCTAACCCATGCCTGCTGGAACGCGGATGATGGCGAGAACTTCGCGCGGTATCGAATTAAAAATACTTAATTTGCAGCTCCCGAGCCCGCTCGCTGCCAGAACCTTCACCGCTTCCCGCGCAAACTTCCCTTGCAGCTCGGCCGCGAGAGACGACTGCTGCTTCCCGCCCTGCTCTTCAGTCTAAGTGGCTGCAGCGTCTACAATTACCTATCCGCTCGTCTTGTTTGACGCAAGGTGCAATCTATTGAATTTACATGGAATTTACGTGGAATTGGGCCCTTGGCAGAACCTGGGACAACATTCGATATGCGCATGCAGTATTTCCTATAGGAAATAATCTCTGCGGGAACGCCAAGGGAAATAGGCCTGCTCTTGGAACCAGCTTTTCAATTTAAAGCCTTTTCACGCAATCTCGCGCCGATCCATCGACGACACGGTCTCATAAGGGCACCAGCGCAAATTGGTTGGGCCGCGCTCGTCTATTCGAGGCTCCTCACCGACTTCGTAATTCCGACTGCGAACGACTGCGCGTCACCGACGTAAGAGAGTGAACTCATGTTGCGAACAAATTCGATGAAGACCTTGAGCGGAGTGTGCATCTGACGGCGGCTAGGGTAGTAAATGTGCCAACCTGAAAAGCGCGGAGACCAATCTTCCAGCACCGGGACGAGACGTCCTTCCTGAATGAAAGAACTGACGTAGGGTTCGACTAAATAGCCAATTCCGACGTCTTCAAGAGCGCCGCGCAGCATAAGGTCTACGTTGTCCACAATAAGAGAGCCGTCGACAGCGACCGCCAACTTTCTGCTGCCCTTCTCAAACTCCCATTTAGCGATGGTCCCATCCGCCAGTCGGAACCGAATGCAATTGTGTCGGCGCAGGTCCCTTGGAGCGTTCGGCGCTTGACGTTTCGCGAGGTAGGCCGGGGATGCGATACTGACAATGCGAGCGGCGCGACTAACGCGGACAGCGACCATGTCCTGCTCGATGCGCTTGTCACGGCGAATGCCCGCATCGAACCGGCCTTTAATAAGATCAATCGAACCATCTTTGACGCTGACATCGAGAGTGATGGCTGGATAGGTGGCAGCGAACCGGCCGAGGATCGGTGCGATTACCATGGCCGCCGCGACGCTTGATACCGTAAGCCTCAAAATGCCGGCCGGTGTGTCTCGGAAGGAGTTGATGCTTTCGAGCGCACTCGTGAGCTCGTCGAGTGCCGGGCGCACTTGCGCGAATAGATGCTCGCCTGCTTCAGTCAGCGCGACGCTGCGGGTCGTCCGATTGAAGAGTCGAACACCGCGCCGCTCTTCGAGGGCTCGTATCATCTTGCTGATTTTCGATGGCGACACCCCGAGAGTGCCGGCTGCCTTGACGAAGCTGCTGCGCTCGGCGATCGCGGCAAAAGCCGCCAACTCCGCGATTTCAGGTCTCTGCATCCCAATTCTAAGAGTGCCCTTTGCAAAAATTGTTATACGACAACGTCGATCCGAACTCAAAGCCGGCGTGGCCAGCCCGCACTCTGACATGTTGCGCATTGCCGAAGATCGGCCTGCCGACCACGTCGGCCGTTGGGGCGGATAGGCAACGTCGCCCACCCCGATGAAAACGACGCGATTGGCCCCAACGGCGCCATTCGTCCTCGGTGGGGGGGACGACCTACTTTACCTGAATCACGACACCACTATGGGGGGAATAGGCCCTCAATACGCATTCCGATACGCCGTCGGCGACAGCGCCGTGCGCACGATGATTTGCAGATCGAGCCACAGCGACCAATTGTCGATGTAGAACAGGTCGTATTCGACGCGCTTGCGGATCTTGTCTTCGCTGTCGATGGCGCCGCGGAAGCCGTTGATCTGGGCCCAGCCGGTGATGCCGGGCTTGACGTTGTGGCGCCGCGCGTAGAGCGAGATGCGGCGTTCGTATTCGCGGTCGTGCGACAGCGCGTGCGGCCGCGGCCCGACCAGCGACATGTCGCCGATCAGGACGTTGAACAGCTGCGGAATCTCGTCGATGTTCCAGCGCCGCAGCCAGCGGCCGATGCGGGTCAGGCGCGGATCGTCGCGCGTTGCCTGCGGCACCACGGCGCCGTCGTCGAGCGTGCGCATGGTGCGGAATTTGAAGATGCGGAACGGCTGCTGATTGAAGCCGTAGCGGCGCTGCAGAAAGAACACCGGGCCGGGGCTGTCGAGGCGGATCAGCGCGGCGACGATGATGAAGAGCGGGGTGAGCGCGAGCAGCGCCAGCGCGGCGAACACGAGATCGAACAGTCGCTTCTTCAACACTTCGAACGCCGACAGCGGCAGCCGCGTCAGCTGCAGGCTCGCCAGCGGGCCGAGCTTCGAGAGCTCGACATTCTCGAACTTGTGCAGGATCTGCTCGGGGCCGAGATGGATTTCAACCGGCAGCGCCAGAAATGCGTCGGCGCAGCGCGCAACGGTCTCGGTCGCCGACCAGGGCAGCAAAAGATAAATCGCATCGGGCTCGAGGCTGCGCACCCGCGCGATCGCTTCGGCGAGGTCGCGGTCGAGCGCGGCGCGCCGCGCTTCGGCGCTGGCGGTCGCGGCGACGGGGGCCAGAAACCGGCAGCCGACGATGGTGATGCCAAGCGCCCACGGTTCGTAGCGGTTGATGAAGCCGCCGACCTGGGCGCCGGTGCCGATCAGGAAAATGCGCTGCGCCGCAATCAGCCCGGCAGCGCGCGCGCGGCTGGCGATCCGCACGATGACGAGGCGCTCGACGATCAGGCCGGCGAGCGTGACAAGATAGAATAGCACGATGAAGCCGCGCGAATACGCGGCGCTGAGCTGGGTAAGAAAGCCGAGCCCGAGCAGGCAGATCAACGTCACGTTCCAGAGCTGGAAGGTGCGCCTGGCATGCGGCCTGAAGGTAAAGAAATTCGGCAGCCGGTATTCGCCGCGATACGCGTTGGAAATAGCGAAAATGCTGGCGGCGAGCACGCCGACCTGGACGAATTCGGCAATGTCGCCGCGCTCGCCGTAGGCGGCGAGGATGTAGGCGATGCCGGTGCCGCAGGCCGTCGCCACGATCAGCGCGACGTCGAGCAGGAAGAACGCGACCGGGAACGTGCCGCGCGCGGCCACAGCCCAGCTACGCAACAGGCGGTGCGTCTCCGGCCGGGACGCCAGCGTATAGCTTGGCAGCGTGTTCATCGTCGCGTCGGCGAAAAAAACTCGTTCGGCGATAGGCGTGCGGGCAGTGCCCCGGAATGAGACACGCCGCGTGCCGCCGGGTTTCGTCGCCAGAACCGTGCCAGCGGCGCCGTGGCGAGGCGCCGCAACTGGCGCGCCGCAAGGTGCGTGTTAAGATTAATGTTGGTCCGTCATTCCGGGGCCGAGCCAACGGGTCCGGCCCGAAGAGGGGCACCCCACCGCGCTTGCGCGATGGGGACCCCGGGCCGGCCCGATGACAAGCTCCGCGAGGAGCCCCGGAATCCATAACCACCGGCGCCGGGCTTATGGATTCCGGGTTCGCCGCTGCGCGGCGCCCCGGAATGACGAGCAGAGCGTTCGCGGCGACGCGCGCGCGGAGGAACCAGAATGCAGGGCAAGATCGCACTCGAAGAGCATTTTGCCATCCCCGAAACGGCCGCGGATTCGATGGGCTATTTTCCCGAACCGGTCCGCAACGAAGTGGCCGAGCGCAACGCCGACATCCACGGCCGGCGGCTGTCGCTCATGGACCAATACGGCATCGAGATGATGCTGTTGTCGCTCAATGCGCCGGCCGTGCAGGGCATCCCCGACAAAGCGCGCGCCCATGAGGTCGCGCGCCGGGCCAACGATTATCTCGCCGAACAGGTGGTCAAGCGCCCTGACCGATTTCAGGGCCTTGCCGCGCTCGCCATGCAGGACCCCGATCTGGCGACGTGCGAGCTCGAGCGCTGCGTCAAGGAGCTCGGCTTTCGCGGCGCGTTGGTCAACGGCTTCTCGCAGCTCGATGCCGGCGATTCGATCGCTTACTACGACCTGCCGCAGTACCGGCCGTTCTGGGCCATGGTCGAGCGGCTCGACGTGCCGTTCTATCTGCATCCGCGCAATCCGCTGCCGCGCGATGGGCGGATTTACGACGGCCATCCCTGGCTCCTTGGGCCGATCTGGGCATTCGGTCAGGAGACCGCGGTGCATGCGTTGCGGCTGATGGCGTCGGGCCTGTTCGATGCCCATCCGCGGCTGCAGATCATTTTGGGCCATATGGGCGAGAATTTGCCCTACGGCATGTGGCGCGTCGATAACGCGAACGCCTGGATTGCGAACCGCAACAAATGGCCGGCGAAAAAACCGCTCGGTGAATATTTCTCGGCTAATTTTTATCTGACCACGTCGGGCAATTTCCGCACCCAGGCGCTGATCAACGCCATGCTGGAAATCGGCGCCGACCGCATCATGTTCTCGACCGATTGGCCGTTCGAGAACATCGACCAAGCCGCCGACTGGTTCGATACTTGCGCGATCGGCGAGAACGACCGCCTCAAGATCGGGCGCACCAACGCGCGGCGGCTGTTCAAGCTGGGCAATGCGTGAGCGGGGCTCAGGGCCGTGGGTTGGATTGCGTCTTTTTCCGGCGGCCATCGTCGCAGTGCAATGGGGATGGCGCAATCCGGGAAGGCAATTTCCGCCGCCGCCGTTCCCCCGAACTGCGCGCTTCGGAAATCTCGCATGCTGGCGTAGCGCGCAATCCTGGCTACAGTTGGCGGAAAGAGGGGGAGGAACCAATGAAGCCCGGCGCGACGTTGCAACGGATACGCAGCTCGTTCGAAAATTCGGTCGGCACGATCGTCTTTGGCATGGAAGACGGAACCGTTTCCATCTTCGGCCTGATCTTTGGTGTCGCAGCCACGACGACGAATGCTAAAACGGTGCTGATCGCCGGGGCGTCGGGTGCCGCGGCGGCGGCCGTCTCCATGATGGCCGGCGCCTATCTCGACGTTGAGACCACGCGTGACGAGGCCAACGCAGCCCGCGCATCTTCGACTTCCATCCAGGGCTCGCCGATCTCTCTTGCCGGCCGTCTTGCCGAGGCTGGCCTGACTTCCGCGCAATCGAAAGCTCTCGCTGTCGCCGTGCAAAACAACCCTGACGCCGTCGACGGGCTCATGCACGCGCTACGGGGCGTTCCGCAAGCGGCGCTGCTCAATCCCTCGGAGCAGGCACTGTGGATGCTGCTTGCGGACTTCCTCGCGTCCGCGGTGCCGATCCTGCCCTTTGTGTTCGTTCCGGTTCCCCAGGCCAGAGTTGTTTCCGGGGTCGTCACGACAGCTTTGCTCATTGGGCTTGGCGTTGGCCGCGCGCAAATCAAAAAACGCAACCCGATCCGCACGGTCCTCGAGACCGTTTCAATCGGTATCGCAGCAGCAATCGCCGGCGTCGCAATTGGCCTGCTGGTGAACTATTTGTTCGCCGAGTGAGCGGAGCCTCGCCAAAGCGCATAGGCGTTAAAATAGCTGCGTTTCCCGGGCGCAGCGCAGCACGAAGCGTAGCGAAGTGGTGCGCTGCAGACCCGGAACCGTCATAAGCGCCGCGTTTGGGACGATCCCGGATCAGCGGTGCACCGCTTCGCGCTGCACCGCATCCGGGAAACAGAGTCATCTTAGCGCCCAAGCGCCAATGGGGGACGCGACTTTGAGGCTTGCCAACTATTTCGGGGCTTTCGACCCCGCGGCGGCCATTGCCCGAAGGGCGGTTTCCCGCTCATTATAAAGTCCCAGCGGGCATCGGCGCGAGGTGAGACCGAATGGCGGGAATGCCGGTCAATATCGGTTGGAGCGAGATCGCGTTACGGCTCGGTCTGACCGTCATCGCGGGACTTCTCATCGGCTACAATCGCACCGAACACGGCAAGGCGGCAGGATTGCGCACCACGCTGCTGGTCTGTCTCGCCGCCTCGGTCGCGATGATCCAGGTCAATCTGCTGCTGCCGACGGCCGGACGCTCGGCCAATTCCTTCATCATGAACGATTTGATGCGCCTGCCGCTCGGCATCCTGACCGGCGTCGGCTTCATCGGCGGCGGCGCGATCCTCCGCCGCGACAACATTGTGGTCGGCGTGACCACCGCGGCGACGCTTTGGTACGTCACGGTCATCGGTCTGTGCCTTGGCGGCGGCGAGATCGCGCTCGGCATGGCAGCGACGGTTCTCGGGCTTGCCGCACTTTGGCTGCTGCAATGGTTTGAGTCGCGGTTGCGCCGAGAGCGCCGGGCGACCCTGTCCATCGAGTGGGAAGGGGAGGGACTGAGCGAGCATGCGATCCGCGACCGGCTGGAGGCGGCGGGATTACGGATCGCCGATACGCGCCTGACCTTGTCCGCCTCCGGAGCACGGCGCGAACTTTTGTTCGATATACTCGAATTTTCGCTTCCCAACGATTCCACCGTGCCGCCGGTCTGCCAAACGCTCGCCAGCGAACCCGGCGTCATCCGACTAGCGTGGCTGCGCCCGTAGCATGATCCGCTTGGCCGACCGCGAGAACGGGCCGCGTCAGGATCGGGTGCTTAAACGCGCGGCGGCTGTTCAAGCCGGGGTGACCGGCGGCTCAATTGAAGCCGCCGTGCTGGCAGGCAGCGAGAAAGAAAGCGACGGCGCGGGCCACGTGCGGTTCGATCTCGGCACACAGCGATTCGATGTTGTCGCCAAATAGCGCCCGCGTGATCAGAGGGAAGACGACGACATCGATAAAGAATCGGGCGGTCGTTGCGAGCTGCTCCGGTGCGAACGCCGGCACCACGCCGAGCGGGTCGGATTGCGCCGCCTCGCTCAGGAGGCGGCCCACAGCCTCCTCGCCGCGCCGCCGCGCCATGTGGTGGACGTTGCTGGCCAGATCCGGAAATCGGTGGGCCTCGGAAATGGACACCCGCATCAAGTCGATGTTGCTGGTCAGGCACCAATTCAGGATCCTGGCGCCCATGTCGACCAGGCGCTCCTCAATTGTCGCTCCGGCTGGCACCTTGCTGCTGAACCGTTCGATTGCGGCGGCAACGTTGCGCATCACCACGGCGGCGAAGAGCGCCTCCTTGTCGGCAAACCGCGCATAGATGCTCGGCTTGCCGGCGCGGGCGAGGGCGGCGATTTCGTCTATACTGGCGCCGGCGAGCCCGTGTTCGAGAAAGATGCGGCGCGCTGCATCGAGGATGCGCGCATCCACCTCGCCGGCGAACTGGCGCGGCGGGCGGCCGCTGCGTCCAGCGGCCGGCTTCTGGAGACGCCGCTTTCTTCCGGGGGGCGCACTCATTTTCAACCTCACATTCTCGTGATCGGGCGATATCCAGGCATCCGATGACGTCGCTAAGCCTATCGCAACATTCATTTATTGCTTTCGTCCTCAAAAGTAAAGAACGAAACGGTACAGTATAGTTTTTTTCTTGACGGCCCGCGGCCTCGGGCGCTAAGTAAGAGAACGAAACGGTATCGTTCCGTTATGGGGATTGTCGCGGTGAATTGCCCGCCGACGCATGCCAGGAGGCCGACGATGTCATTCGATGCCAAAGACCGAGAATCCGCCGAGCAACTTCTCCTGGAGCGCATGGAGGCGCCGTCCGCCCCACCTTCGGCTCGGCAAGCGCGGGTCATTGATCGGCCGCCCACACAGGCGGGCGACACGGCCGTCCGCGCGCGAGCGCCGGTACCGCAAGAGCATCCCGCGCAAGAGCGGCATGTCACCGATTCGCCGCCACTGCACGACGATGGGCAGCCGGGCGAGGACGCGGCGCATGACGCCGAGCCGCGCGCCGGTTTTCTCAGGCGGCACCCGTTTGTGGCCGCGTTCGGGTTCGCTCTCGCCATTCCGGTCGTGGCGGGCGGTTACCTCTACTGGGACAATGCCGGGCACTTCGAATCGACGGACGATTCCTTCATCGCGGCGCGGCAATTGGCCATCCAGCCGAAGGTCGCCGGCTACATCACCGCGGTACCGGTGACGGATAACCAGCACGTTGCCGCCGGCGCCGTGATCGCACGCATCAACGACCGCGATTACGTCGTCGCGCTTGATCAGGCCGAGGCTCAATTGGCGCACGATCAGGCGGTGCTCGAACAAGCGCACAAGGATCTTGGCCGCTATCAATTTCTCAGCAGCAGAAATTCGATTGCCCAGCAACAGGTCGACGATCAGACTTTCCTCGTCGCCCAGGACAAAGCCACGGTCGCGCTCGATCAGGCCAAGGTGGACGCGGCGAAGCTCAATCTCTCCTACACCACGGTGACCGCGGCCCAGGCCGGACGCGTGGTCAGCCTCAGCGCCGCCGTCGGCCAATACGCCCAGGCCGGCACCACGCTAACGATGTTCGTGCCGGACGAAGTCTGGGTCACGGCCAACTTCAAGGAGACGCAGCTCGATGCGATGCGGCCCGGGCAGCCGGTGACGCTGACCATCGACGCCTATCCGGAGCGCACCATTCGCGGCCACGTCGCCAGCGTGCAATCAGGGTCGGGCCCGGCCTTCTCGCTGCTGCCGCCGGAAAACGCCACCGGCAACTGGGTCAAAATCGTGCAGCGCGTGCCGGTCAAGATCATCATGGACGACCCGCCCACCGATGTTGCGCTCGGCCCGGGCATGTCGGTCGAGACCAGCGTGCGCATCAATCCGAGCCCATCCCTCTATGAGCGGCTGCGGAGCTGGCTGTGAGCGCCGCCGCCGCCAGAACTTTGCCGTCCGCCGCGGCAAGCAGTGCAGCCGTCAACCCTTGGCTGATCGCCGTGCTGGTCGCGTTCGCTTCCTTCATGGAGAATCTCGACACCACCATCGCCAACGTGGCGTTGCCCTACATCGCGGGCGGCATGGGGGTGAGCGAGGACGAAGCGTCCTGGGTGATCACCACCTATCTGGTCGCCAACGCGGTCAGCTTGACGGCGTCGAGCTATCTTGCGCAGCGCTTCGGCCGCAAGTCGTTCTTTCTGGTTTGCTTGGCGGCATTCACCGCAAGCTCGGTGCTGTGCGGCTTCGCGCCGAACCTGCAGGCGTTGCTGCTGTTTCGCATCGTGCAAGGTCTCGGCGGCGGCGGCATGGTGCCGGTCGCGCAGTCGATCCTCGCCGACTCGTTCCCGCCGGAAAAGCGCGGCCAGGCTTTTGCGTTGTTCGGCATTGCGGTGGTTGTCGCGCCGGTGGTCGGCCCGACGCTCGGTGGTTGGATCTCCGACAACTGGTCGTGGCAGTGGTGCTTTGAGATCAACGGCCCGATCGGGCTTCTGGCGCTGGCGCTGCTCGCCGTCACGCTGCGCGACTCCGAAGCCGCGGTGGCGGAGCGCAAGCGCTTCGTGCGGCAAGGCCACCGGTTCGATCTGGTCGGTTTTGCGCTCGCCGCCACCTTTCTCGGTACCCTCGAAATCGCGCTCGACCGCGGCCTCGAAGACGACTGGTTCGGCTCGAACTTCATCATCGCGACGGTGACCGTGTGCGCGCTCGCCTTCGTGCTCATGATTCCGTGGGAGCTGAGCCGCCGCAACCCGATCATCGATATCCGCATATTGGCGACGCGCCAGTTCGGCTCGTCTTTCCTGGTGATGCTGGCGACCGGCGCCATCCTGCTTTCGACCACCCAATCCCTGCCGCAACTGGTGCAGGCGGAATACGGCTACACCGCGACTTGGGCCGGTCTCGTGCTGTCGCCGGGCGGGATTGTGCTCGCGCTCTTGATGCCGGTCGCGGGACGGCTTTCCGGCAAAGTGCAGCCGCGCATCCTCATCGCCGTCGGCGCCGCAATCTGCGCGCTGGCGATGTTCGACATGACCAGGATCAACGGCGCGGTCGACTTCCGGTTCTTTGCAGTTTCGCGCATGCTGCTCAGCGTCGGCCTGCCGTTCGTCTTCATTCCGATCATGACGGCTTCGTTTGCCGGAATCCCGCGCAACAAGACCGACATGGCGTCGGCGCTGATCAACGTCGCGCGCAACACCGGCGGCTCGATCGGCATAGCGCTTGCCAACAACGTGCTCGCGCATCGCGAACAGTTTCACCAGAGCCGGCTGGTCGAACTCGTTAACACCTCGACCACGCAATATCAGCACGCGTTCCAGCAGGTGACCGACTATTTCGCCGCGCAGGGCGCCTCGCTGGCGCAGGCGCAGCAGCAGGCGTTTGCCTGGCTCGCTCAGCAAGTTGGGACCCAGGCGACTTTCCTCGCCTACATCGACGTATTCCGGGTGCTGATGCTGATCTCCGCCGCCGCCGTGCCGCTCGCTCTCACCTTGCGCAAGGTGAAGCTCGGCGGGGCGGCGCCGGTTGCACACTGATCACGATGCTGGAGGACGCACAATGGGTTCGAAACAAAATGGTGCTTTTTGGAACTTGAAACAATGCGCCCTGTTAGACTTGAGTATGACGGACTTGGGTGCGTAATGGGCGATCCTTTCTGTCGCTTCATCCTGAACGGCAGGCAGGTACGATCCGTGCCAATGCACGATATTGTCGTACCCGGCATTGTTGACGACTTCGGTGTTGACCGGCCTGCCCTCGGGAAACCGCAGCACAGGCCCGTGCAACTTGCCGTCGCAACCCGTCGTCTTGATCACCTTGCCGGACGCGATCTCAAGCGCAACGGGTTCGATCCGAATGGTGTAAGATGTGTGCATCCCATAGCTCCGAAGCGGGCGGGCTTTGCATGCAACGTATTGTAAAATCGTTAGTTTCAAGCGTGGTTCACAGTTCTCGATACCGGTAGTATACTGTGGCGGGAAAGTTTAGTATACGGAAGCGGGAGAGTTGAGCAGCGGGAGACCTATTGGCGTGTAAGCGGTGACGTGATGTCACTGGCGGACAAACCGGCTCTCGGGTTGCTCTGGTCGCTCGCGCGGCAAACGCTCACGCCGCTGCAAGGGCCGCTGCTCGTCGCGTTCGCATATTATCTCGGCGCCGAGTCAGCTTTCTACATCGGCACCCTGTCAGACAAGATCTTCGCGATCTTCTGGCCGCCGAACGTCATTCTCTTTTGTGCGCTCGTGATCGTGCCGCAGCGACGCTGGTGGCTCTATATCGCCGCCGTGTTGCCGGCCCATGTGATTGCCGAGCGTGGCGTCGGCATGCCGGTGGCGCAGATGGCCGTGGCATTCGCCACCAACTGCATGGTGGCGCTGTTGAACGCCTATGCAGTGCGGCGGTTCGTCGGCGACCCGCCGTGGTTCGGGACATTTCAGAAGGCGGCGCTCTATATCGTCATTGCCGCCGGTCCATGTCCGGCCTTGTCGGCGTTCGGCGGCGCGTTCGTACCGATACTCGGCGGCGATCCGTTTGCCGACTACTGGCTGTTCTGGTCGCACTGGTATCTTGCCAACGCGTTGCCGAATCTCACGCTCGGTCCGGTATTCCTCATCTGGTTTTCCGACGGCGCCAAGTGGTCGCGGTGGGCGCTTTCGCGGCGGCAGCTGGAGCCTGTGGCGCTCGCTGTCACGCTCATCGTCATCTCGGCGCTGGTCGCGACTGCCGCCGGGCGGTTCGGCGCGAACGAATTCGCTTCGGTTCTGCTGCTGGCGCCGCTGCCGCCGGTGTTGTGGGCCGCCGTCCGTTTCGGCGAGAAAGGCGCAAGCGGCGCGATCCTCATTGTGACCGTGGTCCTGACTTGGCATGCCTTGCACTTTCCGACCCTGCCGAGCGAACAAACCAGCGAATACGGCCTGCTTGCCCTGCAACTATTTCTGATGGCTCTGGCGATGCCGATCCTGCTGCTCGGCGCGCTTATCGACGAATTGCGCCGGACCGAGCTGGTCACGCGGCGGCTCAATGCGTCCTTGCTGACCGCACAGGACGACGAGCGGCGGCGAATCGCGCGCGACCTGCACGACACTACAGGCCAGAACCTGATCGCGGCCACGTTGATTGCCGGACAAATCCACAAGATGCTGCCGCCCTCGGCCGAACGGGTTTTGCAACAGCTTGAAGACGTGCTGCAGCAGGCGATTCGGGAAATTCGCACGGTGTCCTATCTTCTCCACCCTCCGCTGCTGGACGAAGCAGGCCTCGGATTGGCGTTGCGCGACTACGTGAGCGGCTATACCGAGCGCAGCGGCGTCGACGTTTCTCTCAATGTCGCTCCGGAGCTTGATCGTCTGCCGCCCGACACCGAACTGGCGCTGTTCCGCGTCGTCCAGGAAGCGCTCACCAATGTCGCGCGGCATTCAAAGAGCGCGACGGCTCATATCGAACTCAGCCGCCGGACAACAGGCTCCGGCGAGCAGATCGAGTTGACGATCGAGGATGCCGGCACCGGAATCCCGAAGATTCGCCGGGCGCGGAGCGGCTTCGGCCGCAAGGCCGGCGCCGGCTCGGCTCGCGGTATCGGCCTGGTCAGCATGCGTGAGCGCCTGTATCAGGTCGGCGGCAGCCTCGCCATTGAATCGCGAGTCGGGCGCACGGTCGTGCGCGCCGTTATCCCGGTATCGCGCGCCGGCGCCGGCTGACACGGCGTTAATCGCCGCGGCCGGTCCGGCGCTTACGGCTCGATGAGATTGTTACGGATGGCGTAACGGACCAAGCCTGCCGTCGAGCTGACGTTGAGCTTCCGCATCGCGGTGGCGCGATGAGTCTCGATCGTCTTGATGCTGAGATTGAGAAGATTGCTGATCTTCTTGTTGCTGTTACCCTCGGCGATCAGTTGGACGACGACCCGCTCGCGCGGCGACAGGGTCGTATCCTGTTTACTTTGATGGCTGGCGACAAACGTGTCGCGCAGTCTTTCGGATACCGTCGCGGTGAAAAACGCCTTGTGGCCGGCCAGCGATTCGACGGCCGCGACAAGCTGCTCTCTCGCCTCGGATTTGAGGAGATAGGCGCGGGCACCAGCGGCCAAAAGCTCGCCGACCAAGACGTCGCTGTTGTGCATGGTGAATACCAGCACTTCGGCGCTCGGAATCCGGGCCCGAATCTGGCGGGTGGCTTCCAGACCGTTCATCACCGGAAGCGAATAATCAATGATGGCGACGTCCGGCTTGGTGGCCAAGGCCTTGTCGATCGCTTCCTTGCCGTTGGCCGCTTCAGCGACGATCTGCCATCCTTCGTGCGCCTCCAGAATCGCACGCAGTCCGGAGCGAACGACCTGATGATCGTCGGCGATAAGGATCCGGATCACGGGGCGCCCTCGTTCAACCGGCTCGCGGCGCGACGGCGCGCAGCGGCCGGTATTGGCATCCTGACACGATGGCAAAGAACACAATAGGGAAGAGGCAATCCATCCTGATCAGGGAAAACCCTGAAAAACGTCGACGTGAAACCCGGAAAAATTATTTTAATTCGTCGGCGGCCGCGTTGAGCCGCTCGCCGCCGCACCCGGCCTGGCGTGCGCATCGCTCAGAAAAGCGTGGCCGCTGCGGCGTGATGTTTCAGGCGACGCCGCAGCCGTTTTTCAGGTCAAACCCCGATAGTTCATGACACGATCCGGAACCAAAATCCGGGCAGTAAACGAGTAGTCATGACCGGGTCGCACGCAGCCGAAATTGCGCGATTGAACGCCGGCGAGCAGAACGCGCCGGCGCATCCAAACATGGTCTTTGTTCCCGGCGGCACGTTCCGCATGGGATCGGACCGGCATTATCCGGAAGAGGCGCCGGCTCACCGCGTCAGGGTCGACGGCTTTTGGATCGACCGCACGCCGGTAACCAACCGCCTGTTCAAGGTCTTCGTGCACGCTACCGGACACGTGACGTTTGCCGAAACCATTCCCGATCCGAAGAACTACCCCGGCGCGCTGCCACACATGCTCTATGCCGGCTCTCTGGTTTTCACACCGCCGCGCCATCCGGTCGACCTGAGAAACTGGGGTGAGTGGTGGACGCTGCAAAGGGGGGCGAATTGGCAACACCCTGACGGGCCGAAGAGCAGCATCGACGGCCTCGATAGTCATCCCGTCGTTCACGTGACCTATGGCGATGCGCTCGCTTTCGCCAAATGGGCGGGCAAGGATTTGCCGACCGAAGCCGAATGGGAGTTCGCCGCGCGCGGCGGGCTCGACGGCGCCGAATTCGCCTGGGGCGACACCTTCAAGCCCGGCGGAATGCACCGCGCCAATACCTGGCAGGGCAACTTCCCGCACGAGAACCTTTGCGAGGACGGTTTCGAGCGCACTTCGCCGGTCATGGCGTTCCCGCCCAATGGCTACGGCGTCTACGACATGATCGGCAACGTCTGGGAATGGACCGCCGATTGGTGGTCGGCCAAGCACGAAGCCGACGCAGCCAAGGCGTGCTGCATTCCGAAAAATCCGCGCGGCGGCCGCGAGGAGCAAAGCTCCGATCCCGCTCAGCCGCAGATCAAAATTCCCCGCAAGGTGATCAAAGGCGGCTCGCATCTGTGCGCGCCGAATTACTGCCGCCGCTACCGTCCGGCTGCCCGCCATGCAGAAGCGGTCGATACGTCAACCAGTCACGTCGGATTCCGATGCGTCATTCGAGTAAGGGAGTGAGACATGTCAAGCGTAGGTAACGGAGACCAGTCGAACGTGAACAAGCGCGCCCTCAACCGCCGCAATGTTTTGCTCGGCAGCACGACGCTCGCCGCCGCATCGGCACTGGGCACCGCTGCGGGCGTGCGAAAGGCCGTCGCGCAGGCGCAGCAAGCGCCGTCCTCAGGCCGGCCGAATATCCTGGTCATCATGGGCGACGACGTCGGCTGGTTCAACATCGGCGCTTATCATCGCGGCATGATGTCCGGCACAACGCCGAATCTTGACAGGCTCGCCACCGGCGGCATGATTTTCACCGACTACTACGCGGAGGCAAGCTGCACCGCGGGTCGCGCCAATTTCATCACCGGCGAGATACCGTTACGCACCGGCATGACCACGGTCGGTCAGGCGGGCGCTGATGTCGGCATTCCCGAACAGGCCTGCACGATCGCGACTGCGCTCAAGGCGCTCGGCTACGCGACCGGGCAGTTCGGCAAGAATCATCTCGGCGACCGAAACAGATACCTGCCGACGGTGCACGGCTTCGACGAATTCTTCGGCTACCTTTACCACCTCGACGCCATGTCCGATCCGTATTGGTACGACTACCCGCAGGATTGGATCGACAAGTACGGTCCGCGCAACCTCGTGCATTCATACGCGACCGATACGGACGATGCGACGGTGATGCCGCGTTGGGGCAAGGTTGGCAAGCAGCGCATCGTCGATGAAGGCCCGCTCAAGCCGTTCAAGGACATGAGCGCGGATCATCAGCTGTGGCAGAAGGGACGCGATGCCAAATACGATATGGAGACTTTCGACGAAGTGCTGGTGGAGAACTCAAAGCGCTTCATGGATCAGGCCAAGCAGGCCGGCAAGCCGTTTTTCATCTGGCATAACACCACGCGCATGCACGTCTTCACCTATCTGCCGCCGGAATATCAGGCGAAGATGAACTACGGGAGCAACTACGGCCTGGAAGAGGCCGGCATGGCGCAACTCGACGACAGCGTCGGCGATCTCATGCAGCACCTCGACGACATCGGTGTTGCCGACAACACCATCATCATTTTCACCACCGACAATGGCGCCGAAGTTTTCACCTGGCCCGACGGCGGCATGACGCCGTTCCGCGCCACCAAAGGGACGACATACGAAGGCGGTTTCCGCGTGCCGTGCATCATCCGCTGGCCCGGCAAGATCAAGCCGGGATCGGTGGAAAACGGCATTTTCTCGGGTCTGGACTGGTTCCCGACGCTGCTTGCCGCGGCGGGTAATCCGAACATCACCCAGCAGCTTTTGCAGGGCGTGCAGTTGGGCGAACGTACCTACAAGAACCATCTTGATGGTTACAATCAGATGGACCTGTTGACCGGCAAGGCACCCTCGTCACGGCACGAGCTATTCTACTTCGCCGAAGCGAATTTGGGTGCGTTGCGCATTGACGACTTCAAATTCCAGTTCATTCAGCAGCCCTACGGCTGGCCGGGCGAGAAGGTGACGACCAACATGCCGACGATCGTCAACCTGCGTCAGGACCCATTCGAGCGGACGCCTTCGGTTGGCGGCGAGTCGCTCAACGATCAGGGTGCCGGATACGTCAACGATTTCCTCGCCCGCGAATTCTGGCGCTTTGTCGAGGTGCAGCAAAGGGTGGCGGCGCTGGCGCAGACCGCCATCGCGTTCCCGCCGATGCAGTCACCGGCATCCTTCAACCTCGCCGCCGTCAAGGCGCGAATCGACGAAATGATGAAGAGCCACGAGGGGCAATAGTTCCGCCGCACGGCTTTGATCTCCGGGCTCGAAAAGGAAGGAGCGCATTCGACAATTCGCCTCCAGCGGATGCCAGACCCATAGTCGAGACAAGCATCAATAATGACGATTGCGGGTGAGGAAGCGTTCCCTGTCGGATGAGGAACAATAGGCGACCTCGTTCACAGGGCAGTAATGGAGTAGACGACCATGACGTTCGGATCGACGAGGATCGGCCTGCGAGGCCGCAAGCTCTCCAAAACGCGGGTGCTGCTGTTGCTTGGCCTCGCAGTGCTCGCCCTGTCGGCAACCGTTCCGGCGGCCAATGCGGTTGTGTGCGCCCGCGGGGTTTATCGTGCCGGATGTGTCGGCCCCAATGGCGGCGTTGTCGTCAGACGGCCCTATGGCGGTTACTACAACGCTTACCGCAGACCCTATTGGCGCGGAGGGATTCGCGTTTACCGCTAAGCCTTGTCGCTAAATGCAAGCGGGAGGCCGTGCAAGTGCGGCCTTCTCAGCCCGCCTCCCGCAGCTTCACGGCGCCTTCCAGATCGACCGAGACGAGTTGCGAGACGCCGCGTTCGGCCATGGTGACGCCGAACAGGCGGTTCATGCGCGCCATGGTGATCGGGTTGTGGGTGATGATGACAAAGCGCGTCTCGGTCGAGCGCGCCATCTCGTCGAGGAGGTCGCAGAACCGCTCGACATTGTAATCGTCGAGCGACGCGTCGACCTCGTCAAGCACGCAGATCGGCGCCGGGTTGGTAAGGAACACCGCGAAGATCAGCGCCAGCGCGGTCAGTGCCTGCTCGCCGCCGGAGAGCAGCGACAGCGTTGCCGGCTGCTTGCCCGGCGGCTTGGCCATGATTTCGAGGCCGGCTTCGAGCGGGTCGTCGTGCTCGACCAGCTGCAGCTCGGCGGTACCGCCGCCGAGCAGCTCGGTGAACAGCTTCTTGAAATTCTCGTTGACGACGGCGAACGATGCCAACAGCCGCTCGCGCGCTTCGCTGTTGAGGCTGTGAATGCCCTGGCGCAGCCGGCGGATGGCCTCGACCAGGTCGTCGCGTTCACCGACGAGTTTTGTATGCTGCGCTTCGGCGTCATGCAGCTCCTGTTCGGCAAGCAGATTGACCGAGCCGAGGCGCTCGCGCTCGCGGCGGATGCGGTCGAGCCGCGCTTCGACCTCGGCGATGTCGGGCAGCTCGGCGGCCGGCTTGAGCTCGGCAACCTCCGCGGCTGCGGCGGGCTCGACATCGAGTATCTCGCGAATCTCATGCCCGATGTCGGCGCGGCGGCGCTTGGCGGCGTCGGCGCGTTCTTCGGCGCGCGCGGCCTCGGTGCGCGCCTCGCCGACCGCTTCGAGCGCGGCGCGCGCGGCCTTGTCGGCTTCGGCCAGCGCATTTTCCGCCGCCACGAGCCGGTCGGCGTCTGCGCGGCGGGCGGCCGTCGCGGTCTCGATTTCGCCGATCAGGCCCTTACGGATTTCGGCAAAGCGCCGCGGCGCGTCTTTGAGCTCGTCGCGCTCGCGCGCGGCTTCGGCGCCGCGTTCGCCGATGGTGGCGATCTGAGCGGCGGCGCCGGCGCTGCGCTCGCTCCAGGCGCGGCACTCGTCGGCGATCGCGTGGAGCCGGCGATCGGACAATTCGGCGTCGCGGCCGATCGCTTGCGCCTCGACGCGCACTTCGGCGCAAGCGCCGCGCTCGGCGGCGATCGTCTGGTTGATCGCGGCGAGCCTGGCTTCGAGTTCGGCCGGATCGGCGAGTGTGGCGAGCGCCGTGGCGGTGTCCGCCGCCGCGGCGCGCGCTTCGTCGCAGGCAGTGGCGATGCGGGCGCGCGCCTCGCGCAGCGCCGAAATCCGCGCCGCATTGCGGCTGATCTCGCGTTCGGCGGCGGCGTGCTCATCGCGGGCCGCATCAGTCGAGCGTTGCGCCTCGCGCCATGCCGCCCGGGCCTGTGTCTCGGCGGAAGCGGCGGCGGCCAGCGCCGCTTCGGCTTCAGCGACGGCGCGCCGCCGCTCGTCGAGTTCGGCGCGGGCGGCGACGATTTCCCCTTGAATCGTTTGCAGCCGGCCGCGTTCGGCAAGCCGGCGCGCGGCCCCGGTCGGCGCCTGCGCGGCGACCACGAAACCGTCCCAGCGCCACAGGTCGCCTTCGCGCGAGACGAGCCGCTGCCCAGGCTTGAGCAATTGAGCGAGCCGCGCGCCGTCGGCGCGTTCGACCACGCCGATCTGGGCGAGCCGGCGCGCCAGTTCGGCGGGGCCCTGAACAAACTGCGCCAATGCGGCGGTGCTTTCCGGCAAGACCGGATCGGACGGATCGCTCGCCACCCCAGCCCAGCGCATCGGCGCCGAATCGCCG
>JASHPU010000068.1 GCA_030037885.1 Xanthobacteraceae bacterium
TCTCGTCGTCGGGCAGCTTCAGCGCGGCGCGCGGCGGCATCGCCGCCTTGTTCTTGGCGTTGGCCGCCGCAGTCTGTTCCTTGCGGAAGCGGTGCAGGTCCCTGGGTTCGGTGGTGTAGTGGCCGTGGCAATCGATAATCATGGCACCATCGTTCGAGCGTGCGGGGGATGGGCGGATGCTACGGCCCTCGCCGCCATTGTCAAACCGGCGCAGCCATCGCTAATGTCGCCTTCCCGCCGCGGATGTTGCCCAGATGACATGGCCTTCATGCCTTACGCTCAAGCCCCGCCGCAGACCGGCGGCGGCTGAGCCTTCGCTGACTGCCTGTCCGGACTGCGGCCGCGACATGGACCTGATCGAGAAAACGACCATGACGGGGTCCGATAGGCGCACCTACCGCTGCGAGCATTGCGGCGAGGAGCACGTCGTCAATTTCGGTCCGGCGCTGTGGAAGATTCTATCGGATGCGCGCGAGGCGGACGACAAACGGGAGAAACAGAATGGCTGATAGTCCACGGCTCAATGGCGTCATCCGCGCGCTCGAAGCCGGCCAGCACGCGCTAACGTGTTTTGCGCCGGCCGAGCTCAATACCGCGATTGCACTGACGACGTCGAAATACGACGGCTGCGTGTTCGAGATGGAGCACAATCCGTGGGACGGCCGGCTCTTACGCGATTGCCTGCAATACATGCTCAACCGCGCCCAGATCGCCAAGGCCGGCTCGGTCGTGCCGAGCGTCACGCCAATGGTCCGGGTCCCGGTCAACGGCGTCGAGATGGCGCAGTGGCATGCCAAACAGGCCCTCGATATCGGCTGCTACGGCATCGTGTTCCCGCACATCTCAACGGTCGACGAGGCCGCCAATGCGGTCGGGGCCTGCCGCTACCCGCGGCTCAAGAGCGCCGCGCATTACGCGCCGGCGGGCATCCGCGGCGACGGCCCGACCAGCGCGGCGCGCTATTGGGGGTTGACCCAGCAGGAATACTACCAGAAGGCCGATGTCTGGCCGCTCAACCCGCAGGGCGAGATTTTCTGCATCCTGCAGATCGAGGACACAAGCGGCGTCGAGAACCTCGACGACATGCTCGAGAACGTGCCCGGCATCGGCTGCATTCTGATCGGCGAAGGCGACCTGTCACAGGAGCTCGGCTATCCGCGGCAATACGAGCACAAAGTCGTGCTGGCATGGATGAAACGCATCGTCGATACCTGCAGGAAGCACGACGTGGTGGTCGGCCATCCGCACGTCGAAGCCGGCAATGCCGAGCGCATCGTCAAGGAAGGCTACCGCTTCCTGATGTGCGCGCCGGTGCAGAGCTACGGCCACCTCGCCAAGGCGCAGCAGTTGGTGGGGCGGGGGTAATTCTCATTCGTCATGCGCGGGCTTGACCCGCGCATCCATGCAGCGTTGACGCACAATGGATTGCCGGGTCAAGCCCGGCAATGACGATATCAAAAATTCGCGGTGCGTTTTTGTTGCCGCTCGCAGGCGGTCGGCAGATGCCGGCCTCAATAATGTTCGGCGTGGGTGATCGGCACATAGGCGTAGCCGCTGCCGGATCTGGCGGCGTGGCCGACGCCCGGGAACGGCAGATGGGCGCCGGCGAACAGCAGCCGGTCGCTCGCCACCATGTCCATGACTTTCTTGCGGCTGGCGATCGCCATGGCCGGATCGGAGTCGAACGCGATCGCGCGCTCCGGCTCGGCGAATTGCAGCGCCGCGCAGTGCACGATGTCGCCCCAGATGAGCAGATCGCCGCCGTCGGAAGAGATGCGCACCATGGTGTGGCCGACGGTGTGGCCGGGCGCCGCGGCCGCGGTCACGCCGGGTGCGAATTGCGCGCCGTTCCGCAACGTCTGCATTCTGCCGGCATCGGCGTAAGGCTTGATCGCCGCCCTGGCGAGATCGAAGAACACCTTGAATTCGTCGGGCGCCTTGGCGCTGTTTTGCTCCGATGTCCAGAACGCGTATTCGTCGGTGTTGACGTGCACGACCGCGTTCGGAAACATCATGCTGCCGTCCTTGGCGAGCAGGCCGGGGATGTGATCCGGGTGCATGTGGGTGATGACGACGTCATCGACCGTCCGCGGATCGACGCCGGCAACCGCAAGGTTGCCGTGCATCTTTCCCAATGTCGGAGCGAACGAGCCGCCGGCGCCGGCATCGACCAGAACGACCTTGTCGCCGGTATTGACCAACCACTCGTTGACGCAGGTCGGAATCGGTCCCGCCGGCAGAAAGGCCTTATCCAGGAGCCTGTCGCCGCCCGCCGCATCGCCGATGAACAGGTTGCGGTCGATGGCGAGATTGCCGTCGCTGAGCACCGTGACCTCGAATGCGCCGACTTTAAGACGATACACGCCGGGCGCCTGCGTGTCTGCGAAGGCCGTGGCCATATCGGGTTCCCCTTCCGCTTGAGTGGACCTGCCGCACTGTGTTTTCGCGTGTCGCTTCGCTCATGCGGCCTAGACAGAGACCTATCAGAAATTTGCGGCGCGTTTTTGTTGCTGCTCGCGCGCCGCCGGCGCCGCCGCACCTGCGCCTTTCGGCAGGTCGTACATGCCGCTCGGCAGCGTGTCGAGGAAGGCCAGCACCTCGGCGGTCTTCACCACGTCGGCGTATTTGGCGTTCATATCGCACAGATTGATGGCGTGGCTCGCCTGCGAGCGGTCGAAGCAGCCTTCCTCGGCAAGCGCAATGCGGTAATTGAGGCTGAACGCGTCGAGCACGGTGGCGCGCACGCAGCCCGATGTGGTGGTGCCGGTCACGATGACGCTGTCGCAGCCGAGCAGCGTCAGATAGCTCGCCATGTTGGTGCCGAAGAAGCCGGACGGCTTCTGCTTGAGCACCACGATGTCCTGCGGCGCCGGTGCAATCGGCGTGACGATCTCGTTGCCGTCGAGGTTGGTGACGATAGCGCGGCGGTCTTCCTCGTTGCGCGCGTTCTTCCAGGCCCACGATCCGGAATCCCAGTTGTCCTCGCGGCGCGCCCCGGTGGTGTACATGACCGGCACGCCTTTGTCGTGGCACTTGTCGATCAGCGCGCGGATATAGGGCAGCGCCGTCCAGGCGTCCTCGCCGCAGGAATTGCGCCAGCGCTTGATCGATTCGAGGATCGGCTCGGGACGGTCGCCGCAGAACGCCCAGTTGACGTCGATGATCAAGAGCGCCGGCCGCTTGCCGAAGCCGCCGCGCGCACCGTAGCCGGAGGTGCCGAACACCGCCTTGTCGCGTTCGGTGAGAAATTTGTTCCAGATCGGTTCGGACATGGTGCTGCTTCCTTCGCTGATGCCTGTCATCCTATCGTCATTCCGGGGCCGAGCGAAGCGAGGAGCCCGGAATCCATAACCCCAAGCGCCGGGATTATGGATTCCGGACTCGCCGCGGCGCGACGATCCGGAATGACGGTCACCATGTTGCCCTGAGCCTGTCGACGAAACGCACCGGCATTTTCGAACGGCGGTCGCGGGTTGCCGTCGGCGGTCGGCGACGCCTCGATCAGGCCGCCTCGCCGACGGAATTGGGATCGACCGTCAAGAGCTCCAGACAGCGTTCCTTGAGAGCGGTGAATTCCGACGCCTCGGTGACGTGCCGCTGCCGCGGCCGCGCGATCGGCACCGCGACGGTGTGGGCGATACGGCCGGGACTCGTCGCCATCACGCAGACTTCGTCGGACAGATAAATCGCTTCATCGACGTCGCGCGTAACGAACACCACCGTCTTGCCGAAATCGGCCCACACGCCGAGCAGCCATTCCTGCATGGCAAGCTTGGTCTCTGCGTCGAGCGCGGCGAACGGCTCGTCGAGCAGGACCACGTCGGTGTCACACAGCAGCGTGCGTAAGAGCGCCGCGCGCTGGCGCATGTCGGCCGACAGCGCGTCGGGATGGACGTATTCCAAACCGGCAAGCCCGTAGCGGCGTAACAGCGGCAACGCGCGATGGCGCGCCTCCCGGAGCGGCACGCCTTGCGCCTGCATGCCGAGAACGACGTTGTCGAGCACGCTGCGCCAGGGCAGCAGCAAATCCTTCTGCAGCATGTAGCCGACCCGCCCGGTGGCGCCGGTCGCGTCGATGCCGTCGATCAAGACGCGGCCGACGGTCGGCCGCAACAGGCCGGCAAGGATATTGAAGATCGTGCTTTTGCCGCAGCCGCGCGGTCCGATCAGGCTGATGAAACGACCGGACGGAATGGCGAGCGTCACCGGCGCCAGCGCCACAAGCGGGCCGGCTGGCGTGTTGAAGGTCATGCCGACCTGATCGAGATAGAGCTTTGCGGCGGTGGCCATAACGCCGATCATATCGCAAGAAGCGCGCCGCTTACAGCCTGCCTTGGGTGGGTCGCTCATCGCTTTGCGAGTGGTTGCCCAGCAATGCCGCCTCGAATGCGCCCGCGATGGCCTGCTTGCTTTTACCGGCGTGGGCAGCATCCCCGATGATTGCGACGATCTGTCTCGGCCGCGCCAACGCCTTGAAGCGCTCGGCCGTGCCGCGCCGTGCACTGTAGTAGAACCATTCGCGCAATGCGTTCGAAGAGAATAGAAGCGCCAGACCAGGCGCACGCGCGAGCCTGCTGTCGAGCAGCGACTGCACCAGCGGCCCGAGGCCGAAGCGGTAAGCCGCGCCGGTTGCGATGACGATGCGGTCGAACGGCGCCAAGAGGTCGGGCGCGGCAGTCACGTCGGTGCCGAAGCGGAATTCGACGTTCTTCATCGCGCAGGCGGCGACGAGATCGGCGATGTAGCGCCGAAAGCTTTTTTCATTGGCCGCGACCTCCTGGAACAGCGGCGCTTTGCCGGCATCATTGAAGGCGCCGCCGGCGTGCAGCTGCCTTTCGAACACCGTCACCGTGTTGGCCTCCGCGACCAGTGACGCATAGGTCAAGCCGGCGGGGCCGGCGCCGATCACGGCGATGCGCTCGCCGCGCGGCGGCTGCGGCGCCGCGAACAGCGTTTCGCGGCCGGCGGCGCCGTTGACCACGCAGCCGATGCGGGCGCCGCCGCGCATCTCGTTGATGCAGGTATTGCAGGCGAGGCAGCGTCGCACCGGCTCGCTGCGGGCGACTTTTTCCACCCATTGCGGATCGGCGACGAGGGTGCGGCCGAGCGCGATGAAATCGGCCTTGCCGCTTGCCACCGCGTCCTGCGCCAGCGCCGGGTCGCCAAGCCGGCCGACCGCGATCACCGGCGCCGCGATCCTGCTTTTCACGACGGCGGCGAAGTCGAGAAACGTCGCATCCGGATAGCTCATCGGCGGCAGCACGATCTGCGCCGACGGCAGCGACCGGTAATGGCCGGCGCTGATGTGCAGCGCATCGGCGCCGCTCTGCGCCGCCCAGACCGCGATCTGCCGGCCTTCGTCGAAGGTCAGCCCGCCGGGGAAAAAATCTTCGACCGATAGCCGGTAGATCACGCCCAGCTCCGGCACCGCCGCCTTCACGGCGCGCAAAATTTCGAGACCGAAGCGGGCGCGGTTTTCCAGGCTGCCGCCATACTCGTCGGTGCGGCGGTTCTCGAACGGGGCGTGGAATTGCGAGATCAGATAGCCGTGCGCGGCGTGGATCTCGACGCAGTCGAAGCCGGCCTTTTTGGCGCGTGCGGGCGCGGCGACATAGGCGGCGATAGTCTCGCGGATGCGCGCCTTCGTCATTTCCTGCGGCATAATGGTCTCGAACGTGATTTCGTAGACCGGATGCGGAATGGCCGATGGCGCGATCGGCGTCTCGCCGCAGATGTCGGCGCGGGTGTGGCCGCCGCCGTGGCCGAGCTGGATCGACGCCTTGGCGCCGCCGCGATGAATTTCAGCGACGAGCCGCGTCAAACCGGGCAGAAAACGATCGTCGTAGATGCCGATCTCGTGGCGGCGATGGCGGCCGCACTTTTCCGGCGACGCCATCTCGACCGTGATCAACCCGACGCCGCCGCGCGCCCGCGCCATGTAATAAGCGACGGAATCGTCGGTGACAAAACCTTCGGCATCCGCCGTGCGCGTCGTCATCGGCGGCATGACGATGCGGTTCTTGATGTCGACCGGCCCGATCCGCGCCGGGGTGAGGAGAATGTTCATGCGCGCGTCATTCCGGGGCGCCGCGAAGCGGCGAGCCCGGAATCCATAATCACTGTCCTCGCGATTAACGCACCCATGTACAAGACCTTCACATTCTGCGGTTATGGATTCCGGGTTTGCGCTGCGCGCGCCCCGGAATGACGATTCACAGCACCGGAATCTCACCGCCGTCGATGTCGATGGTGGCGCCGTGCAGCCAAGTGGCGCGCGACGAGACGATGAAGGTGACGAGGTCGGCGATGTCGTCCACCGTGCCGTAGCGGATGATGCCGGTCTCGCGGCACATGGCCTCGCGTACTTTCTCTTCCGACAATCCGGTGCGCGCGACTTCGGCGCGGATGCGCCGCCATTGCCGCCCGGTCTCGACCAGGCTCGGATGGATGCAGTTGACCCGCACGCCGTCGGCCTTGCCGCGGTCGGCAAGGCATTTGGTGAAGGCGGCGACGGCGGCATTGACCGAAGAGCCGATGGTGAAGTCGGCATGCGGCTTGCGGCCGCTGGTGCCGCCCATGGCGACCAGCGCGCCGCCGCGCGCCTTAAGGAGCGGCCAAGCCAGGCGGGCGAGCCGCACATGGGCGAAGAATTTGAGCGCGTAACCCTCCTCCCAATCGGCGTCGGTCAGCGCAAAAAAATCGCCCCGCTTGGTGGTGCCGGCGTTGTTGAACAGAATATCGAGCCCGCCGAACTCGCGCCGCACCGCGGCGATCAACTTTTCCGGCGCGTCCTTCGCGCGCAGATCGAGCACGGCGATCGCGGCGCGGCGGCCCATGTGGCGAATTTTTTGCGCGACCTCGTCGAGCGCCGCCTCGTCGCGCCCGGTCAGCATCAGGTCGCAGCCTTCGGCGGCGAGCGCCAGCGCGGTGCCGCGGCCGATGCCGCGGCTCGATCCGGTCACCAGCGCAACCTTGCCTGTGAGCCCCAGCTCCATGGTGAACTCCTTTTTTATCCTCACCCGCGTAGCGCAGCGCAGCGGGGGAGGGCGACCGCGTGAAGCGCGGTGGAGGGGGGAGCGCAGCATAGAGGCTCACCTCACTGCCGTCGCCCCCACCACCATCTTGCTTCGCAAGATGGTCCCTCTCCCCCACTAGCGCGGGGGAGGATATCTTGAGGCATGACCATCAAGGGCAAGGCCTATATCGCCGGCGCATTCGAGCATCCGACGCGGCATGCGCCGGACAAGAGCGTGGCGCAGCTGCATGCCGAGGTGGCGCTCGGTGCGCTCGCCGATGCCGGGCTCAGGCGCGACGACGTCGACGGCTATTTCTGCGCCGGCGACGCGCCGGGTCCGGGTCCGGCCACCATGGCCGAGTATCTCAACCTGACGAAGCTGCGCCACGTCGACTCCACCGAGCTCGGCGGCACCTCGTACGTGGCGCTCGCCGGCCATGCCGCCGCCGCGATCGCGCTCGGCCAATGCGACGTGGCGCTGATCACGCTCGCCGGGCGGCCACGTAGCGAGGGCGTGGCGACCGGCACCACGCCGCGGCTGCGCGATCCCAATCAGCCGGAGGCCGGCTTCGAATTTCCCTACGGCCTGACCACCGCCAACGGCTACGCCATGTGCGCGATGCGGCACATGCACCAGTACGGCACCACCAGCGAGCAGCTCGCCTGGATCAAGGTCGCGGCCTCGCACCACGCGCAGCATAATCCGAACGCCATGCTGCCCGAATTGGTCACCGTTGCCGACGTGGTCGCCTCGCCGCTGATCGCCGACCCGCTGCATCGACTCGACTGCTGCGTCATCAGCGATGGCGGCGGCGCGCTGGTGATCGTGCGGCCGGAGATCGCCAAGAGCTTGGGGCGGCCGGCGGTGAAGATCATCGGCGCCGGTGAAACCGTCAAACATCTCGCCGGCGGCGCGTTCGATCTGACGACTTCGGGCGCGGCGCGCTCCGGGCCCGCCGCTTTCGCCGAAGCCGGCGTCAAGCCGGCCGATATCAAATACGTTTCGATCTACGACAGCTTCACCATCACCGTGCTGATCCAGCTCGAAGACCTGGGTTTCTGCGCCAAGGGCGCGGGCGGCAAGTTCGTATCCGACGGCAATCTGATTTCCGGGGTGGGCAAGCTGCCGTTCAACACCGACGGCGGCGGGCTGTGCAACAATCATCCGGCCAATCGCGGCGGCATGACCAAGGTGATCGAGGCGGTGCGGCAGCTGCGCGGCGAAGCGCATCCTGCCGTGCAGGTGAGAAATTGCGATCTGGCGCTGGCGCAAGGCACCGGGATGCAGCTCGGCACGCGCCATTGCAGCGCGACGCTGATCATGGAGCGGGAGTAAACCGATGGTCGCGCGCAAAATTCCCGCCCCGATCGTCACGGTGGAAAGCGAGCCGTTCTGGAACGCGGCGCGGCAGGGCCGCTTCGTCGTGCCGGCCTGCGCCGCCTGCGGCAAGACACACTGGTATCCGCGCGCGGTGTGCCCGTTCTGCGGCGCCGAAAACATCGAATGGCGCGCCGCTTCCGGGCGAGGCACGATCTACAGCTTCAGCGTCATGCGCCGCGCCAAGGAGCCTTACGCCATCGCCTACGTGACCTTGGCGGAGGGTCCGACCATGCTGACCAACATCGTCGCTTGCGATTTCGACACGCTGCGCATCGGGCAAAGCGTGCGCGTGGCATTCGGCGAGACCGAGAACGGCCCGCCGGTGCCGCTATTTCGGCCGGTTTAAGCGCTGTCATGCTCCGCGAAAGCGGAGCATCCAGTAAACACATGACCATTGGTGATTACTGGATCGTCCGCTCGCGTGATGACACCGGACGAATTGCGATCTCCACAATGATCTATTCACGATGATTTTCACCAAAATCTTGGTTTGCTTGAATTAAGCTTTTGGCCGAATTGCCCGTGGACTTTGTGTAACATTTGAAGCGCATGCTTGCGTTATGCATGAGCGCAGACGAGTCCGGCGCACCAAGGTTTACAAGTGCGCCAAAATAGCGATGGACGGGTCGCTTCGCGACTGCGTAGTCCGCGATATTTCTTCGCTCGGCGCGCGGCTGGCGCTGGTGAGCACCTGCTCGATCCCTGATAAATTCGGCCTGACGTTCGATGCCGCCCACACCATGCGCTCCTGCCGGGTGGCGTGGCGGTCGGCAACCGAGATCGGCGTCGAATTCTGCGAGGCGACGTTCCGCTCGGCGGCATAGCGGCGAGGGCCAGCCGG
>JASHPU010000069.1 GCA_030037885.1 Xanthobacteraceae bacterium
CACATGGCCCTCGCCGTGCTCGCCAAAGCCCGCGCCGGGCGAAACCGCGACGCCTGCCCTCTCGACCAGAAGCGTGGAGAATTCCACGCTGCCGAGCGGCTGGAACGGTTCCGGTATCGGCGCCCAGGCGAACATCGAGGCGGACGGCGGTGGCACATGCCAGCCGGCCCGGCCGAAAGATTCGACGAGCGCATCACGGCGACGCTTATAAGTCGCGCGCATTTCGTGGATACAGTCGTCGGGGCCATTGAGCGCCGCCGTCGCCGCCACCTGGACCGGGGTGAAGGCACCATAATCGAGATAGGATTTGACCCGGCCCAACGCCGCGATGATGCGCTCGTTGCCGACGGCAAAGCCGATGCGCCAGCCGGGCATCGAATAGGTCTTCGACATCGAGGTGAATTCGGCGGCGATGTCGATCGCGCCCGGCACCTGCAGCACCGACGGCGGCGGATTGTCGTCGAAATAGACCTCCGCGTAAGCGAGGTCGGAAAGCACCAGCAGGCCGTGGCGTTTCGCAAAGGCGATGAGGTCGCGATAAAAATCGAGGTCGGCGACGCACGCGGTCGGATTCGACGGATAACAGACCACGACCGCGATCGGCTTCGGGATCGAGTGCAGCACGGCGCGCTCGAGGCTTGCGAAAAATGCCGCGTTCGGCTCGACCGAGACTGCGCGGATGGTGCCGCCGGCCATCAGAAATCCGAAAATGTGGATCGGATAAGTTGGATTGGGCACGATGATGAGGTCGCCCGGCGCCGTGATCGCCTGGGCGACGTTGGCGAAGCCTTCCTTCGAGCCGAGCGTGGTGACGATCTGGGTTTCGGGGTTGAGCTTGACGCCGAACCGGCGCGCGTAATAGGCGGCCTGGGCGCGGCGCAAGCCGGGAATGCCCTTCGACGCCGAATAGCGGTCGGTTCGTGCCTTGCCGACCGTGTCCTTGAGCTTCTCGATGACGTGTGGCGGCGCCGGCAGGTCGGGGTTGCCCATGCCGAGGTCGATGATATCCGCGCCGTCGTTGCGCGCTGCGGCCTTGGCGCGGTTCACCACCTCGAACACGTAAGGCGGCAGGCGGCGAATGCGGTAAAACTCATCCATTGGCGGTTCCGGCGTTTGATCGATCTTGGCGTGGTTCGGTTATGCGGCGCGATGATGATTTTAGTGTTTTATCACGGCTTCGCGGCCCCGCCAGCGGTTTGGGTTGCGCCGGTGCTTGCCGTATTGTCGCTTCCGCAATTTGCGGCGGTGGCGTTGGGCGCGCCGTCGGCCGCGGCTTCCGCGCATAATCGGTTGCGGTCGGCAACGAGGCTGTCGGTCGCCTGCTTGACCTGTTCAGGGCTGAGCGGGGTATCGTCGCGCGGGGCCGGGTGGTCCAGCACGGCGGGAAACAGGCTTGGCGCAGACGACGACGAGCAACCGGTGATGAGGGCCGCGCCCGCACCGCCAAACGCCAAAGCCGCGAGCAGTCGCGCACGCACCCAACGACGACGGTTCATTCGAACGTCCCCGCTTGCTTGGCGCGAACTTATGCCCCGGCCGTTGCGACCTGCAGCCGCGCCCCGCCAACCCCTTTTGCCTCGACAATATTTACCAATACTTATCCGGGTCATCTCAAAGATTGGATCAACGCGGATAGCCCGCCAATATGTCGAAACAAGGACCTGCTGGCACGCTGCAATTGCGGGCTCGGACGCCTTGCGGCGGCTGCAGCGGCGGCCGCGCCTGCCTT
This sequence comes from Xanthobacteraceae bacterium, assembly GCA_030037885.1. GTDB lineage: Bacteria > Pseudomonadota > Alphaproteobacteria > Rhizobiales > Xanthobacteraceae > BOG-931. The sequence goes on from JASHPU010000069.1 coordinate 1,730, forward strand.
GCAGGCAGCACGGACGGAGGCCATTTGTTCGGAAAACGGCTGGGCCGGGCGTCAAATCCCCTCGGCATTGAGGAAATGCTCGTGCTGGCGCAATCGCAACAACCGGAGCAGGTCGGCGGCGTCGACGTCGAGGCGTTTTCCCGCAACGTGGCGCGTCTGGTCGAGGAAGGCGGCCGGGCGCTTGCCGCGTATCTGAAGCCCCGCGAGGAAGGCCGCAGCGACCGCGAATTCGCCGATGAGGCGGCGGAGGTCGTCAAGACCCTCGGCCACGTCGCGGAATATTGGCTCGCCGATCCGCAACGCGCCGTCGAGCTGCAAAGGCGGCTCGGCAAGGCCTATCTCGACCTCTGGGCCGCTGCAGCGAGGCGACTTGCTGGCGAGCAAACGCCGCCGGTCGCCGCGCCCGAGCCGGCCGACCGCCGCTTCGCCGATCCCGAATGGTCGTCCAATCAGTTCTACGACTTTCTCAAGCAGGCCTATCTGCTCACCGCGCAATGGGCCAACCGGCTGGTCGCTGACGCCGCCGATCTCGATCCGCACACCAGGCAGAAGGCCGAGTTCTACGTGCGGCAGATCGTCAACGCGATCTCGCCGACCAATTTCGTTCTGACCAATCCGGAATTGCTGCGCGAGACGCTGACCAGCAACGCCGAAAATCTCGCCCGCGGCATGCACATGCTGGCGGACGACATCGCGGCCGGCCGCGGCGATCTGCGCATCCGCCAGTCGGATTCCTCGATGTTCGAGGTCGGCCGCAATCTGGCGACGACGCCCGGCAAGGTGATTTTCCAGAACGATCTGATGCAGCTCATCCAATATGAGCCGACCACGGCCGCGGTGTTCAAGCGTCCGCTGCTGATCGTGCCGCCGTGGATCAACAAATTCTACGTCCTCGACCTGACGCCGGAGAAATCGTTCATCAAATGGTGCGTCGACCAGGGCTTGACCGTGTTCTGCATTTCCTGGGTCAATCCGGACGCCGATTTGGCGCAAAAGACTTTCGAGGATTACGTCCGCGACGGCCCGATTGCGGCGCTGGATGTCATCGAGAAAGCGACCGGCGAGGACGAGGTGCACGCGATCGGCTATTGCGTCGGCGGCACCATGCTGTCGGTGGCGCTCGCCGCGATGGCGGCTTGGGGCGATAGGCGCATCGTCTCTGCCACGCTGTTCGCCGCCCAGGTCGACTTCACCTACGCGGGCGACCTCAAGGTCTTCGTCGATGACGAGCAGGTCAAGGCGATCGAGCAGCGCATGGCGCAACAGGGCTATCTCAAGGCCAAGTCAATGGCCGACGTGTTCAATCTTTTGCGCTCGAACGACCTGATCTGGCCCTACGTCATCAACAATTACCTGAAAGGAAAGGCGCCGTTTCCGTTCGACCTGTTGTACTGGAACTCGGACGCGACCCGGCTGCCGGCCGCCAATCATTCGTTCTATTTGCGCAACTGCTATCTGAACAACACCCTGTCCAAAGGCACCGTGAAGATCGGCGATACGCCGATCGATCTCAACGCGATCAAAATCCCGATCTACAACCTGGCGACGCGCGAGGATCACATCGCGCCGCCGAAATCGGTCATGCTCGGCAGCAAGTTCTTCGGCGGGCCGGTACGCTTCGTGCTGTCCGGCTCCGGGCACATCGCCGGCGTGGTCAATCCGCCGGAGCGCAAGAAATACCAGTACTGGACCGGGCCACGGCCGCGCGGCGCCGACCTCGACAAGTGGCTCGCCAAAGCCAAGGAGCATCCCGGCTCGTGGTGGCCGGATTGGCTCGCCTGGCTGAACAAGCAGGGCGCCGGCAAAGTGCCCGCGCGCGTGCCGGGCGACGGCGCGCTCAAACCGATCGAGGACGCGCCGGGAAGCTACGTGAAGGTGCGGGCGTGAGCCGACGTAATTACATCCTCCGCGGCTAATGGCTATATGACCATGGTCACTGCTATGGTCATGAGGCCTGCCGTGTCGCGGATGATTAAAGCTTCGGAGTTTAAGGCAAAGTGTTTGGCCCTGCTGGATGAGGTTGAGCGGACCGGCGAAAACCTGGTCATCACCAAAAAGGGCAAGCCCGTTGCGGATGTCGTCCCTCATAAGCAGCCTAAGAGGAACCTCATCGGCGCGCTGAAGGGGCGTGTTGAAATCCTTGGTGACATTATTTCTCCCATTGACGTCGAATGGGACGCACTCAAGTGATATTGCTGGATACTCACGCGGCAGTCTGGTCGGTGAGTGACAGTAAATCTTTAGGCAAGCAGTCCCGTCGCATCCTCCGCCAAGCTGAGGAATCTGATCAGATCGTCGCTATCAGCGCTGTCAGTTTTTGGGAAATCGGATTGCTCATCGCGAAACGGCGGCTGCGCCTCCTCGACTCTGCCCGGGAATTTCGCAAGGTTGTCTTTGCCCACGGCACCGTTGAATTACCCCTGACCGGCGAAATAGCCATCCTTGCAGGCGAGCTTGAGGATTTGCACGGCAACCCTGCCGATCGTCTCATTGCCGCAACCGCGATCGCCCATAACGCCACGTTGCTGACCGCTGATGAGAGGCTCCTCAGCTGGCGGCATCCGTTACGACGACGTAACGCTGAAACTTAGATTGCAATGACATCACGGAAACAGCGCCACCTGCTCGAGCCCCATCGTCTCGGCAAAGCCGAGCATCACGTTCATGTTCTGCACGGCTTGGCCGGAAGCGCCCTTGGTGAGGTTGTCGAGGGCCGCGACGATGATGGCGCGGCCGGCGATGCGGTCGGCCGTGACGCCGATGAAGGTCATGTTGGAGCCGCGCACGTGCCGGGTCTGCGGCAGCGTCCGGAACGGCAGAACGTGGACGAACGGCTCGTTGGCGTAAGCCTTTGCCAACAGCGCATGCAGGTCGTCCGGCGCGCACTTGGTGCCGGACTTGGCGCCCGACCTGGCGCCGGACTTGGCGCCGCGCACGTAAATGGTCGAGAGAATGCCGCGGTTCATCGGCACGAGGTGCGGCGTGAAGGTCACGGTCACATCGCGGCCGGCGGCGAGCGAAAACTCCTGGTCCAATTCCGCCATGTGGCGATGATGGCCGACGCCATAGGCGTGAAAGCCTTCGGACACTTCGGCGAACAGCATGTCCTCGCGCGCCGCCCTGCCCGCTCCGGTCATTCCGGACTTGGCGTCGATCACGATCTCGTCCGGATCGATCGCGTTCGCTTTCAAGAGCGGAATAAGCGCGAGCTCGGCGCAAGTCGTATAGCAGCCGGGATTGGCGACGAGCCGCGCCGCCTTGATCTGCAGGCGATAGACTTCGGTGAGGCCATACACTGCTTCTTTCTGCAGCTGCGGCGCGGCGTGCTCATGGCCGTACCAGCGCGCATAAGCGGTCGGATCGGCGAGCCGGAAATCGGCCGATAGATCGACCACCTTGGTGCCCGGTGCGCGCTCAAGCAGGTCCGCAATCACCTTCTGCGTGGTGCCGTGCGGCAGCGCGCAGAACGCGACATCGAGCGCCAGCCTTTGCCAGTCGGCGCCCTCGATCGCGCTCAGCGTCGGCAGCTTATAGGGGGCAAATTGCGGAAATACGTCCGCCATCGCCTTGCCGGCGCGGCGCTCGGCGGTGAGCAACGCGATCTCGACGCGCGGATGGCGAATAAGGAGCCGCAGCAGTTCGGCGCCCGTATAGCCAGACGCGCCGAGCACGCCGATCCTGGCTTTATTTTCTTGGCTGTCTTGCGCAGACATCGACTAACCCTTTCGCTTTGAAAAGCGTCAGGCCGAATCCGCGGACCACACGATCAGGGATTGGTGCCGCGGAAGATCGGCGGCACGAGTGCTTGCTTGCTAAACGCGCATGCACGCCCGCGCCGTGTCACGGCAGCGACGGCGGCGGCGCCTTGCAATGATGATCGCAAAAGGATCGTGCATGGCGGCCATATAGGACCGGCGCGCAGACGCGTCAACTTTGCCGCCCGGTTCATGCTTTGCCGCGGCGATGGCATATTCGGATGGTGATTCGTTGTCCGCCATTGCGGGCCGAGCACCGACCCTCCACATTGGGAAAAATCGTGGCAAAAGCAGCAAAAACACCCCAAACCGCCGATCTCTTCGCCAACCAGCCCGAGCCGCGGCGCGGGCGGGAGCCGCGGGCCGTCGGCGCAGTGGCGCGCGGCTCGGCCGCCGAGTCCGGCTACACCGCCAAGCACATCGAGGTTTTGGAGGGGCTCGAGCCGGTGCGCCGCCGCCCGGGCATGTATATCGGCGGCACCGACGAGAAGGCGCTGCACCACCTGTTCGCCGAGGTGATCGACAATTCCATGGACGAGGCGCTGGCCGGCCACGCCGACTGGATCGAGGTCGAGATGGAGGCGGACGGCTTTGTCACCGTCACCGACAACGGCCGCGGCATTCCGGTCGATCCGCATCCGAAATTCAAGAACAAGTCGGCGCTCGAAGTGATCATGTGCACGCTGCACGCCGGCGGCAAATTCGATTCCAAGGTCTATGAGACCTCGGGCGGCCTGCACGGCGTCGGCGTATCGGTCGCCAACGCGCTGTCCGAACGCATGGAGGTCGAGATCGCGCGCGGCCAGCGGCTGTACCGGATGGCGTTCGAGCGCGGCAAACCGAAGAGCAAATTGCAGGACGCCGGCAAGGCGCCGAACCGCCGCGGCACCAAAATACGCTTCCGGCCCGACCCAGACATTTTCGGCGCCAAGGCGCACTTTGAACCCGAGCGCGTGTTCAAGATGACGCGCTCGAAGGCGTATCTGTTCGGCGGCGTCGAAATCCGCTGGTCGTGCGCCAAGGACCTGTTGCGCGGCGTCGAGGATGTTCCCGAGCAGGCGACGTTCCGTTTCGCCGATGGGTTACGCGATTATTTGTCGGATACGCTATCGAGCGCGACGCTCGTTCATCCCGACATTTTCACCGGCAGCGCCGGCAAGATCGGTGTGCACGGCGGCGTGCAATGGGCGGTGGCGTGGACCGCCGATGCCGACGGCTTTCTCAACTCGTACTGCAACACGATTCCGACGCCCGATGGCGGCACCCACGAATCCGGCTTGCGCACCGCGCTCCTTCGCGGGCTGAAGGATCACGCCGAACGCGTCGGCCAGGGCAAACGCGCCGCCGCGATCAGCAGCGACGACGTGATGACCGGCGCCGGCGCGCTGCTCTCGGTGTTTGTCCGCGAGCCGGAATTCCAGGGCCAGACCAAGGACCGGCTCGCCACCGCCGAAGCGCAGCGCATCGTCGAGCAGGCGATCAAGGACCCGTTCGATCACTGGCTCGCCGGCAATCCGACCGCCGCCAACAAGCTGTTCGAGTTCGTGGTCGAGCGCGCCGAAGAACGCATCCGCCGCCGCCAGGAAAAGGACATCGCCCGCAAAAGCGCGGTGCGCAAGCTGCGGCTGCCGGGCAAGCTCGCCGACTGCACCGACACGGCCGCGCAAGACGCCGAGATTTTCGTGGTCGAGGGCGATTCCGCCGGCGGTTCCGCCAAGCAGGCGCGCGACCGCGCCTCGCAGGCCATCCTGCCGTTGCGCGGCAAAATCCTCAATGTCGCTTCCGCCGGCAAGGACAAGCTGGCGCAGAACCAGCAGCTCGCTGATCTGGTGCAGGCGCTCGGTTGCGGCACCGGCGCGCATTATCGCGAGGACGACTTGCGTTACGGCCGCGTCATCATCATGACCGACGCCGACGTCGACGGCGCCCACATCGCCTCGCTCCTGATCACGTTCTTCTACCGCCAGATGCCGCAGCTCATCGGCAACGGCCACCTTTATCTCGCCGTGCCGCCGCTCTATCGGCTCTCGCATGGCGGCAAGATTTTCTATGCCCGCGACGACAAGCACCGCGATGAAATTCTCAAAAAGGAGTTTCACGCCAACGCCAAGGTCGAAGTCAGCCGGTTCAAGGGACTCGGCGAGATGATGGCGGCGCAGCTGAAGGAAACCACCATGGACCGCAAGAAGCGCACGCTGTTGCGGGTCGTGCTGCTCGCCGACGACCAGAAGGACACGGACAAATCGGTCGAGCGGCTGATGGGCACCAAGCCCGAGGCGCGCTTCGCCTTCATCCAGGAGCGCGCCGAGTTCGCCGACGAGGAAGCGCTGGACGTTTAGGCCGGACTGCGGCAATGCTCGTCATTAATGTCGGTGATCGAGACCAGGCGGCCGTTGGAATCGTAAGCCAGGCTGGCGCTGCGGCCGAACGGGTCGGTGATTTGGGTGATGAGCAGCGGTTGTCCGCTCAGGCCATAAGTGAACGTCGTCTGCCGGCCCGTAGCATCGGTGAGCGAGACCAGCCGCATCTGGTTGTCATAATTCAGCGTGAGCGCATTACCCTGCGGATCGATCACCTGGCTGAGAAAAATGTTGCGCGGATAGCTCGTGCTGCCGTTGGATTGGCCGTAGATTTCAATGCTGCCGTCGGCCAGTTGGCGTTGATAGGTGATCGGCGTCGCCGTGGCGCGCACCAGGATCGAGCCGTCATTGTTCTGCGCGGCGAAGGCGCCGGTAGGACTGTTATATCCGCTGTAGGAATAGGCGCCGCCGCCCGGAAGATAGCGGGTGACGCTGGCCCCCGGATTGTTCGGATCGTCCGTGACGTAGCTCAGCCAGTTCAACGTCCATTTCTGGCTGACGTTGAAGAAGCTGAAGTTCGCCGGCTGGCTGTCCTCGCGTTGATTGTAGGTGATGGTCACCGTAGGCGCCGGGCCAATGGGCGGCGTATAGCTGACCGGCGTATCCGTCAGGGTGACGCTGACGGTCGATTCGCCGATATTGTAGCCGCACATGCCGCAATTGGAATCAGGACCACTAGGCCCATTGCCGCCGTTACCACCATTCGACCCGCTAGACGCACTGTTCGGGCCGTTACCTAAGCCCGGCGAGCGGATTTGATCCGACGCACAGCGCTGCAACCCGCCGAGATGATTTATAAAGCGCCGCGGTGCGGGCGGATTACGCTCCGCTAAGGCGCGCGGCGGCGCCTTGTAGATCGGAGTACTTTGATTAAGGCATTTTCCAGAGCAACTTCAACATCGCCCAAATCGCCACAAAGAACAGAAGCCACACAATGGAGTGAACGATTAGATTGGTCCACCGGGTTAAGATCAGACGCATCAGTAGTGATATAACCACCACTATAATGATTGATTCGATAATAAGAAGTACCATGGACTCCTCCCCACCCACACCACCGGATATACGGGTCCGTATCCGGCGGTTCGATGGATCATAGGGATCGCGTTATCCGCATGGCTAAGTGCGCTGTCGGAACGCTCCGCTAAAGCGCCCGACTGCGCTTTGCGGTTAATATCGAAGTACTTTCACTATGGCATTTTCCAGAACCACTTCAACATCGCCAAAACAGCCATAATGGCCAGAAGCCACACAATGAAGTGAACGCTTGGACCGCGCCACCGAGTTAAAACCAGACGCATCAATAACCCTACCAACGTTAACACAATGATCGATTCGATAATAAGAAGCGCCATGGGTTTTGGTTCAAACTTCACCAGAACGACTCTATCGCACCGGTAATCGTACCAGCATAGATAGCTGCTTCAATCGTAAGTAACGCTGAGTAAAAGCCGCGGGCTGGATTGAGTGCACCAAGCCAAGCCCCAGACACACAGGCTGCTAAAGCATACTTGATGTTTATCGATGGTGTGCACCCCCTAAGAGTCTCGTTGGTGATCTGCTCAGCTGCACTTCCGCCAAAGCCGGCAATACAGCCTAAAGCAGCCCCCCCACTTGAGCCCATTGGTCGCCGCTCGGGTCGACATACGCGACGGGATTTCCACCAACGTAGCGGTAAAGATTCGCCGCGGGGTCGAAGCCCATTCGGCCCAACTGTTGGCCAGAGGCTGGCGCCAGATTGCCGCGTGCGAAGTTATAGGGACCAAATGTAGGACTAACCAGTCCCATCAGGAGCGCATTCGTAGGCACGACGTTCAATGATGCTCTCTCGCCCACTGGGTCCCGCGATAGCCATCGCCCGCTTACTGGGTCGTAGGCGCGATATCGGGTCAGATAGAGGCCGCTGTCGTCGTTGTAGAACATGCCGGC
>JASHPU010000070.1 GCA_030037885.1 Xanthobacteraceae bacterium
CGGCTGGTGGCGCGACTTCGCCGCGTCCGGGACCTTTAAAGACTCTGAGTTTGTAACGATCCCGGGTCTGCGGCGCACCATTTCGCTTCGTGCTGCACTGCGCCTGGGAAACCGCTGGGCGCTTACTCTGCCGCCTTGCCCCCGGCGCTGGCGGCTGGGGCGGCGCTGTGGTCCTGCCGCTCGACGATGCGGGCGGACTTGCCGCGCCGGCCGCGCAGGTAATAGAGCTTGGCGCGGCGCACCTTGCCGCGGCGCACGACCTTGATCGAGTCGATCATCGGCGAGTAGAGCGGGAATACGCGCTCGACGCCTTCGCCGTACGAGATCTTGCGCACGGTAAAATTCTCGTTCAGCCCCGCGCCGGCGCGGCCGATGCAGACGCCCTCGTAGGCCTGGATGCGGCTACGCTCGCCCTCCACGACCTTGACGTTGACGAGCACCGTATCGCCCGGCTGGAAATCGGGAATCTGCTTGCCGGCCATGAGCTTCGCCACTTGTTCATTTTCGATTTGCTTGAGCAGGTTCATGGCGAATTCTCCAACAGCTGCGCGGGTCAACGGCTGCGCGGATCGCGCCGGTTGCGGCGGGTTCTTGGCGGGTTCGGGCGAGCTTCTACGCTAGCGCGCCGGCTTTGTCACCTTCCGGTCACTTGTTCCGGTCGATTGCGGCCCAAAGGTCCGGGCGGCGCGTTCTGGTCAGCCGTTCGGCCTCGGCGCGACGCCAGGCCGCGATCTTGGCGTGGTCGCCGGAGAGCAGCACGTCGGGAATAGGCCGGCCCTCGAACACCTGCGGGCGCGTATAATGCGGGTATTCGAGCAGGCCCTGCGCAAAGCTCTCCTCGGCAGCCGAGCCCGGCGCGCCCATGACGCCCGGCAAAAGCCGCACGCAGGCGTCGATCAGCGCCATGGCGGCGAGTTCGCCGCCGGACAGCACGTAATCGCCGACCGACATCTCTTCGAGCCCGCGCGCCGCGATGACGCGCTCGTCCACGCCCTCGAACCGGCCGCAGACCAGCACGATGCCCGGTCCTTTGGCCAAAACCTCGACGCGGCCCTGCGTCAACGGCGCGCCGCGCGGCGACATTAGGAGCCGCGGCCGCGCGTCGGCCGCCGCCGCGTCGATGGCGCGGGCCAAGACATCGGGCTTCATCACCATGCCGGGCCCGCCGCCGGCCGGCGTGTCGTCGACGGTGCGATGTCTGTCGGTCGCGAAGCTGCGGATATCGACCACGTCGAGCGACCACGCGCCGGTGCCGAGCGCCTTGCCGGCAAGGCTCAGGCCGAGCGGTCCGGGAAACATTTCGGGGAAAATGCTTAGGACCGATGCGCGCCACATCCCTCCCGCTCCTTCAGGGCGAGGGCGGCTTTGTCTCATCATCCTCTTCCGCAGGCGGAGAAGATGAAAGCCAGCCTGCCGGCGGGTTAACGACGATCCTACCCGCCACGATATCGACGTTCGGCACGTTGCTGTCGTTGAACGCCAGCAATTCGGTCCTGCCGCCGGCATCGAGCCGCACCTCGATGAGATCGCCGGCGCCAAAATTATGGATCGCCACGACGTAGCCGATCAGCCTGCCATTGCGATCGAAGACCTCGCGCCCGATCAGGTCGGAGTGATAATACTCCTCGGGATCGGCGGGCTGCGGCAGCCGCTCACGCGGCACGTAAAGCTTGACGTTGGCGAGTTGGGCGGCGGCATCGCGGTCATGGATGCCGGCGAGCGCGGCCACGAAATGATTATTGGCCGGCCGCAGCGCTTCGATTTCAATGGCGCGGCCATCTTCGGTCTGCAGCGGCCCGTAGGCGGCGATGGCTGCGGGCTCGGTGGTGAACGAGCGCAGCCGCACCTCGCCGCGCACGCCGTGCGGCGCGCCGATTTGCCCGAGGCAAACGAGCGCCATCGTCTATGCCGATCAGGCGGCCGGCGCCGCGGCGCCGCCCGCAGCCAGTGCCGCTTTGGCGGCTTCTTCGCGCGCTTTGCGTTCCTTGCGCGGGACGGCCTTTTCCGGATTGTTGCGCTTTCGCCGCTGCAAGACGCCGGCGGCATCGAGAAAGCGCATGACGCGATCCGAGGGCTGCGCGCCCTTGGCCATCCAGGCCTTGGCCTTTTCCAGATCAAACTTGAGCCGCTCGGCTTTATCCTTCGGCAACAGCGGATTGAAATAACCGAGGCGCTCGATGAAGCGGCCGTCGCGGGGGCTGCGGCTGTCGGCGACGACGATGTGATAGAACGGCCGTTTTTTGGTGCCGGCGCGCGCCATGCGGATCACGAGAGACATTGGCTTCCTTTCTCAGTTGGGTCTCAGTTGGTCATTCTCAGTTCGTCATTCCAGGGCCGAGCCAACGGGTCCGGCCCGCAGTGGCCGGCCCGATGACAAGCTCCGCGAGGAGCCCGGAATCCATAAGCCCAGCGCAGGGGTTATGGATTCCCGACTCGCCGCTACGCGGCGATCCGGAATGACGATTGTAAAAGCGCATCACTTCTTCTTTCCCGAACCGGGCAGTCCAGGTAAGCCGCCGGGCAGCTTCGGACCCAGTCCCGGCAGCCCGCCAGGCAAACCCGGAAAATTCGGCGGCAGTCCCGGCAGGTTCGGCGGCAGTCCGCCTCCACCCGGCAGGCCCGCCGGCAAGCCGCCCGGCATTTTCTTGGCAAACTCCGCCATCTGCTCGGGATTCGGCATGCCGCCGCCGCCACCGAGCCCCAGCATGTTGGCGAGCCCGGCCATCGGACCGCGCCTGGCGCCGCCCATCGCCTTCATCATGTCGGCCATGGTGCGATGCATTTTCAGGAGCCGGTTGATGTCTTCGGGCTTGGTGCCGGAGCCGGCCGCGATGCGGCGCTTGCGGCTCGCTTTGAGAACGTCGGGGTTGCGGCGCTCGGCCGGCGTCATCGAATCGATGATCGCCATCTGGCGCTTGAGCACCTTTTCGTCGAGATTGCGCTCGGCGAGCTGATTTTTGATCTTGCCGATGCCCGGCAGCATCGACATCAGGCCGGTCATGCCACCCATGCGCTGCATCTGCGCGATCTGCTCGCGCAGGTCGGCGAGATCGAACGCGCCCTTGCGCATCTTTTCGGCGACGCGGGCGGCCTTCTCGGCGTCGATGGTGGCGGCGGCTTTCTCGACCAGCGAGACGATGTCGCCCATGCCGAGGATGCGGTCGGCAATGCGCTGCGGATAAAAATCCTCCAGCGCGTCGAGTCTCTCGCCGGTGCCGATGAGCTTGATCGGCTTGCCGGTGACCGCGCGCATCGACAGGGCTGCGCCGCCGCGGCCGTCGCCGTCGATGCGGGTCAGCACGATGCCGGAGAGATCGAGCCGCTCGTTGAACGCGCGCGCCAGATTGACAGCGTCCTGGCCGGTCAGCGCGTCGGCCACGAGGAGGACTTCGTGCGGGTTGACGGCGCGGCGCACGTCCGCGACCTCCGTCATCAGTGCCTCGTCGAGGGTGAGCCGGCCAGCGGTGTCGAGCAGCACCACGTCATAGCCGCCGAGCCGAGCCGCCTGTAGCGCGCGGTTGGCGATTTGTACCGGCGTCTGCCTCGCCACCACCGGCAGCGTGTCGACATTGACCTGGCGGCCGAGCACCGCAAGCTGCTCCATGGCCGCTGGCCGCCTTGTGTCGAGCGACGCCATCAGCACCTTGCGCTTTTGCGTGTCGGCCAGGCGCTTGGCGATCTTTGCAGTGGTGGTGGTTTTGCCGGAGCCCTGCAGGCCGACCATCATGATCGGCACCGGCGCCGGGGCGTTGAGATCGAGCGGCTGCGCGTCCGCGCCGAGCGTCTCGATCAGCTGGTCGTGCACGATCTTCACGACCATTTGGCCGGGCGTCACCGACTTGATCACCTCGACGCCAACCGCGCGCTGCCGGACCTGGTCGGCAAAGCCGCGCGCCACGTCGAGCGCCACGTCGGCTTCGAGCAGCGCGCGCCGCACTTCGCGCAGCGCCGCCTCGACGTCAGCCTCCGTCAGCGCGCCGCGCCGCGTCAGGCGGTCGAGAATGCCGGAAAGCCGCTCGGACAAACTGTCGAACATATGGTCCTTTCATTTCGTCATGCCCGGGCAATGACGACCTAACGGCGAAGGCGCCCGAGGGCGCATCGCGCTGTCGGGCGGTTGCCTCCGGCCTCTTGGGCCGGTCGGCGTTAGGAATGACTCCGGTCTCTTGCGAGAGCGGCCGGAAAATAGGCACCAGCCCCGCTGGCGTCAACCTCGGCTCGGGGACCCAGAAGGGTTGCTGCTCACGCCGGACTACTTGACCAGGACCAGCACCTGCACGACCAGGTTTTTCTCGTCCGCCGTGGCCGGGTCGGTGACGTATTGCTCGATCAAAATATTCCGCGACTCCAGCCGCTTGTCGTCCAGATAATTGTTGATCGCCTCGTAGGTATCGTCGAGCGCATCGTACGAGCCGCGGTGGACGAATTCGAGCGCGCGGCCGTCCGGCGACTGGCCGCTTTGCACCTCGCCCTGCGGCGGGTCCTTGGGCGGCGCGGCGACTGGAATTGCCGCCTGATAGTCAAAACCTTTGTCGTCGGTCGCGGTGAAGATCGTCATCGGCAGGCCGTCGGTCTTTAGCCCCGCCTTGGCCACATAGGCTTCGACCTTCTTCAAGGCGCCGCTGATCGTGGTGAAGGCCTGGTCCCAGGTGCCCGAGCCTTTGACGAAGACGATTGGCTGCGCGGCGAGTGTCACCTCCTCGCCGAACGGATCGCTGGGCTTGGTGGCGAGCCCCTCGGGCGCGATCGGCGTCGGCGCGACCGGCGCGGGCTGCGCGCCCTCCGGCTTGACGGCCGCAGGGGGTTGCGCGGTCTGTGTCGAGGCTGGCTCCGCGGCGCCGATCAAGAGGGACACCGCCATGCCAAGGGCGGCGGCGACAGCAGTCCCGGCTTTTGTGCAGCGCGCCGAACGGGCGACCATTTGGCTCTCCTTGGATCACGGTGTAGTCGCGGACGACGCCCTGATGCGCCGCCCGAACCTCCCCCTATCACACGCCATGCTACTGGCGCTGCCGACCGAAGTCCTCATATAAGTTGCTACGCAATCGGGCATTATCATGAGCGCGCTCGGCAATCGCGATTTCGTCAAGATGAACGGTCTCGGCAACGAGATCGTCATCGTCGACCTGCGCGCCGCGCCGGCGCCGATCACAGCGGCCGAGGCGCGCGAAGCGGCGCGGCAGGAGCCCTACGATCAGCTCATGGCGCTCTATCCGGCACGCGGCGCCGACGCCGCGATCCGCATCTACAACAGCGACGGTTCGGAAGCGGGCGCCTGCGGCAACGGCATGCGTTGCGTCGCCTCGCTCGTCAGCGCCGCGACCGGCAAGGCCGAGCTCACCTTTGCAACGGCCGGCGGCATCGTCGCGTGCTGGCGCGCCGGCGACGGGCTGTTCACGGTCGACATGGGCCGGCCGCGACTGCGCTGGGACGAGATTCCGCTCGCCGAAGAATTCGCCGACACGCGGCGGATCGAGCTGGAAATCGGGCCGCGCGGCGCGCCGATCCTGCATTCGCCATCGGTCGTCAGCATGGGCAACCCGCATGCGATTTTCTGGGTCGACGATCTGCTTGCTTACGATCTGGAAAAGATCGGGCCGCTGCTCGAGAACCATCCGCTGTTTCCCGAGCGCGCCAACATCACGCTGGCGGCGACGCCGTCGCGCGCGCGAATCATTATCCGCACCTGGGAGCGCGGCGCCGGGCTGACCAAGGCGTGCGGCTCGGCCGCCTGCGCGGCGGCCGTTGCGGCGGCGCGGCTCAGGCGCACCGATCGCAAGGTGACGGTGAGCCTGCCGGGCGGCGACCTCGCCATCGAGTGGCGCGCCGCCGACGATCACGTGCTGATGACCGGCCCGGTCGAATTCGAGCATAATGGCCGGTTCGATCCGGCCGCGCTCGCCGGCGCGCAGCCGCCGCGATGAGCGTCGAGGTCGTCACGTTCGGTTGCCGGCTCAATGCCGCCGAATCCGAGGTCATTCGCCGCCACGCCGCGAGCGCCGGGCTGGACGACGCCGTCGTGGTCAATACCTGCGCGGTCACCGCGGAGGCGGTGCGGCAGGCGCGGCAAACCATCCGGGCGCTGCATCGCGCGCATCCGCAGCGGCGCATCGTCGTGACCGGCTGCGGTGCGCAGACCGAGCCGCAAACCTTTGCCGCCATGGCGGAAGCCGACCTGGTGCTTGGTAATGTCGAAAAGCTTGAACCCGCCGGCTGGACCACGGCGCGCGCCGCGCTAGGGCAGTCGCATCGTCCGAAGACGGTCGTCGGCGACATCACGGCGGTCGAGCAGACCGCACCGCACGTCATTGAGGTTTTCGCCGGCCGCAGCCGCGCCTTCGTGCAGGTGCAGAACGGCTGCAATCACCGCTGCACCTTCTGCATCATTCCGTTCGGCCGCGGCAATTCGCGCTCGGTGCCGATCGAGGCCGTGGTGGCGGACGTGCGCCGGCTGGTCGCCAATGGGCATTGCGAAATCGTGCTCACCGGCGTCGACATCACCGCCTATGGGGCCGATCTGGCGGACGCGCCGCGGCTCGGCACGCTGGTCAAGCGCATCCTCCGGGAGGTGCCGGAGCTCAAGCGGCTGCGGCTCTCCTCGATCGATTCGGTCGAAGCCGACGCCGACCTGCTCGACGCGCTGGCGAGCGACGCGCGGCTGATGCCGCACCTGCATCTGTCGCTGCAAGCCGGCGACGATCTCATTCTCAAGCGCATGAAGCGGCGGCACAGCCGCGCCGATGCGATCGCGTTCTGCGCCGGCGTGCGCCGGCTGCGGCCGGATATCGCGTTGGGCGCCGATTTGATCGCCGGCTTCCCGACCGAGACCGAAGCGATGTTTCAAAATTCGCTCGCCCTCGTCGACGCATGCGGCCTCACGCATCTCCACGTCTTTCCGTTTTCGCCGCGCCCGGGAACACCGGCGGCGCGCATGCCGCAGGTTCCCCGCGACATCGTCAAGGACCGCGCCCGGCGGCTGCGCGAGCGCGGCGCGCAGGCGCTGGCCCAGTATCTCGACGGCGAGATCGGCGCAAGACGGCGCGTGCTCGCCGAGTCGCGCCAGGCGGGCCGCACCGAGCAGTTCACCAAGGTGCAGCTCGCCACGCCGGCAGAACCGGGACAAATTGTCGACGTAACGATCGCCGCGCATGACGGCAGACAGTTGCTGGCGGCATGAGCTAAGCTTGCGCCGAGCGGAGAGCGCGCCATGGATGGCAACGACCGGGATTATACGATCACCTCGACCGAGCAGCTCGAGCGCGTCTATAGCGACGCGCCGTACGGTCCGGCTTTGTTCAAGGAAACCGACCGCATCACCTCGCAATACCGCAAGTTGATCGAGGCCGCGCCGTTCTGCGTGATCGCCACCTGCGGCCCGGAAGGCCTCGACTGCTCGCCGCGCGGCGATCCGCCCGGCTTCGTGCGCGTGCTCGACGAGCACACGCTCGTCGTCCCCGACCGCCGCGGCAACAATCGCATCGATTCGCTGCGCAATTTGGTGCGCGACCCGCGCATCTCGCTGCTATTTCTCATTCCCGGCGTCGGCGAGACCATGCGCGTCAACGGCCGCGCCAAGATATCGACCGATCCGAAACTGACGGAAAGCTCCGCCATCAACGGCAAAGCGCCGAGATGCGTGTTGGTCGTCACCGTGGAGCGCGCCTACTTCCAGTGCACCAAGGCGATCATCCGCGCGCGATTGTGGGACGAAAAAAGCAAGGTCGATCGCAAGACCCTGCCGACCCCGGGCGCGATTCTCGCCGAACTGACCGACGGCAAAATGGGCGGCCCGGAGCACGACCGTCTCGCGCCCGAGCGGATCAAACAAACGATTTATTAGCCCAGGTCCGTCATTCCGGGGCGCGGCCGAAGGCCGCGAGCCCGGAATCCATAACCACGATCCGTGCAGAACTCGCCCTGACGGTGGTTATGGATTCCGGGCTCCCTCGCTGCGCTCGGGCCCCGGAATGACATTTGGAGCAGGCTACGCGTCCTCATCCTTCCAGCCACATTGCAAAAGCCGCTCGCGCATGTGCGGCGGCAGCGGCGCGACCGCGCGGATCGGCGCGCGGTTCTTGTACAGCGGCACGACGACCTCGCGGGCGTGCAGGTGCAGGCCGGGGCCGCCGGCGCGCGGTGCGTCTCCGTAAATCGTGTCGCCCGCGATCGGCCAGCCCATCGCGGCGCAATGCACGCGCAGCTGATGGGTGCGGCCGGTCACGGGCTCGAGCGCGAGCCATGTTATCGTCTTACCCTCCCCTGCAGGGCGAGGGTCGACGGCGAAGCCGTCGGGGTGGGGTGATGGGTCGACGCCACTGACCCCCACCCGACCCGCCTGCGGCGGGTCGACCTCCCCCTTGCAGGGGGAGGTGAGAAGTGAACGCCCCAATACGCGCCACTTGGTCACCGCCGGCTGGCCCTTCGCGTCGTGCTTCATCCACCAGCCGCGCGCCGCGTCGAGGCGACCGAGCGGAAGGTCGATGACGCCCTCGTCGGGATCGGGCCCGCCTTCCACCACGGCCCAATAGGTCTTTGCCACCGCGCCGCTCTTGAATAGCCGGCCGAGCTGCGCCAGCGCCTTACGATGGCGGCCGAGCACCAGGCAGCCCGACGTTTCGCGGTCAAGCCGGTGCGCCAAAGCCGGACGCCGCGGCAGGCCGAAGCGCAAGGCATCGAAATGGTCTTCCAGGCTTTCGCCGCCCTTGGGCCCGCGATGCACGGCAAAACCGGCCGGCTTGTCGATCACCAGCATCAGGGCGTCGCGATAGAGGAGCCGCGACACCATCTGTTCGGGAGTCATGGTTTTCGCACCTTAAGGAACCCGCTATCACGGCCGCGGCATGAACGACAGCGCAATGCAAACGCAGAAAGCGACTTGGTGGCAGCGCCTCACCGGGGGCCTGCGCCGCAGCTCCGCGGCGCTGGGCGGCGCCATCTCGGATCTCGTTGCCAAGCGCAAGCTCGACGCCGAAACCATTGCCGACATCGAGGACGTGCTGATCCGCGCCGATCTCGGCCTCGAGACCGCCGGTAGGATCGCCGATGCGCTGCGCGAAGGCCGCCACGACGCGGCGATCTCGCCGGACGAGATCAAGGCTGTGGTAGCGGCGGAGGTCGAGAAAGTGCTGGCGCCGGTGGCGCGGCCGCTCGTGATCGATCCGGCGCAAAAGCCGTTCGTCATCCTGGTGATCGGGGTCAACGGCTCCGGCAAGACCACCACGATCGGCAAGCTCGCGGCCAAATTCCGCGCCGAGGGCCGCCGCGTCATGCTGGCGGCCGGCGATACGTTCCGCGCCGCCGCCATCGATCAGCTGAACATCTGGGCGACGCGCACCGGCGCCGAATTCATCGCCCGCGAGCCGGGCGCCGACGCGGCGGGCCTCGTGTTCGACGCCATTGCCGCGGCCAAACAGCGCGGCAT
Organism: Xanthobacteraceae bacterium; assembly: GCA_030037885.1. GTDB lineage: Bacteria > Pseudomonadota > Alphaproteobacteria > Rhizobiales > Xanthobacteraceae > BOG-931. Next base: position 9,422 of record JASHPU010000070.1, read on the forward strand.
CGATATTTTGCTGATCGATACCGCCGGCCGCCTGCAGAACCGCGGCGAGCTGATGAGCGAGCTGCAAAAAGTCTTACGGGTGATCAAAAAGGCCGATCCGGCGGCGCCCCACAGCGTGCTCCTCGTGCTCGATGCCACGGTCGGGCAGAACGCGCTGTCGCAGGTCGAGATTTTCCAAAAGACCGCCGGCGTCAGTGGCCTGGCCATGACCAAGCTCGACGGCACCGCCCGCGGCGGCATCCTGGTGGCGCTTGCGGCGAAGTTCAAAATTCCGGTACACGTCATCGGCATCGGCGAGAGCGTCGACGATCTCGAAGCGTTCTCGGCGCGCGATTTCGCCCGCGCCATCGCGGGGCTTGAAGCTTGACGCCGCTCGTCCCCGCGAGGGGTCCCCATCGCGCTCGCGCGATGGGGTGCCCCGTTGCGGGGATCCAGTCTGAATTCCCGCTTTCGCGGGAATGAGCGGAAAACATCACACGGTTCAGTGCCACTCTCGTGATCGCCTTGTGACATGGAAACGACGACCAACCCGCAGCTCAATCCGCTTTTGAAGCTGGTGCTCGATCTCGGCCCGCTGATCCTATTCTTCTTCGCCAATTCGCGCTACGGCATCTTTGTCGCCACGGCGACTTTCATGGTCGCGATCGTTGCGGCGCTGATCGCGTCCTACGCCATGACGCGGCGGCTGCCGATCATGCCGGTGGTCACCGCCATCATCGTGCTGGTGTTCGGCGGCCTGACCTTGATCCTGCACGACGCCACCTTCATCAAGGTCAAGCCGACCATCATTTACGCCCTGTTCGGCGCCGTGCTGCTCGGCGGCCTCTATTTCAACAAGCCGCTGCTCGGCGTGGTGTTCGACTCGCTGTTCCATCTCACCGACGAAGGCTGGCGCAAGCTGACCTGGCGCTGGGCGCTGTTCTTCTTCGCGCTTGCCGTGCTCAACGAGATCGTCTGGCGCAGCGCCTCGACCAATACCTGGGTGGACTTCAAGGTGTTCGGCGTGGTGCCGCTCACCTTCCTGTTCGCCGCGCTGCAGGCGCCGCTCCTGAAGAAATACGCAACCGAGCCGGCGGCGGAGTGATTTTCGTCATTCCGGATCGCCGCGTAGCGGCGAGTCCGGAATCCATAACCACGATCGGTGCGGGACTTTCGCGGCCGGTGGTTATGGATTCCGGGTTCCTCGCTTTGCTCGGCCCCGGAATGACGGCTGGGAATGACGGTTACGATCCCGCCGCCAGCGCCTTCTCGATCTGCGGCAGCAGCACCGAAGCGTAATTGTCGGACGTGATCGGGCCGACCAGCTTATAGGCGATGCGGCCGTCGCGGCCGACGATGAAGGTCTCCGGCACGCCGTAGACGCCCCATTCGATGGCGGCGCGGCCGTTCTGGTCGGCGCCGGCGGCGGCGAACGGATCGCCGTAGCGGCCGAGAAAGCGCCGGGCATTGGCGGGATCGTCCTTGTAGTTGATGCCGACGAGGCGCAGGCGCCGATCTTTCGCCAATTGCATCAGCAGCGGCGCCTCGTCATGGCACGGCACGCACCACGACGCCCACACGTTGACGACGCTGACGTTGCCCTTGAAGCGCGCCGGGTCGAGCCCGGGAACCGGCGCCCCGTCGCGCTCGAGACCGGCAAGCGGCGGCAGGTTCGTCTGCGGCGCCCGATGCCCGATCAGCGCCGACGGAACGATCGACGGGTCGCCCGACCTGAGCCCGACCAGGAACAAGACAGCGAGCGCGAGAAAAGCCGCGAGCGGCGCCAGGACCGCGATCCGACGCAGGGCCACGTTCCGCGTCTCCTCTGGGGCGGCTTCGCTCACGCCTCCTCCTTGGCCTGCGCCAGCGCCGCGCCCGCGGGCGCCGCCGCGGAGCGCCGGGCAAAGCCGCGCCTTTCGAGATCGGCGAGCGCGCGCCGCTGCGCGCGGAAGTCGATCATGACCCAGGCCACCAACAAAGCGACGACGACAAACGCCGCCGCATAGGAGCCGACGATGAAAGGCAGATGGTTGATCGCTTCCATGCTCGGCTCGCGGCTTCAGTTCGTGGCTTGGGCCTGCATCAGGCGCAGCGTGCGCACGCGCCGGCGCAAAATTTCATTGCGCATGGCGGCGACGTGCAGCGTGACGAACAACAGCGTGAACGCCACCGCCATCACCAATAGCGGCACCAGAATGGTCGGATAAATCGTCGAACCGCCGAAACGAAACACCGACTCGCCCTGATGCAGCGTATTCCACCAATCGACCGAGAACTTGATGATCGGCAGGTCGACGGCGCCGACCAGCGTCAGGATCGCCGCGGCGCGCGCCGCGCGCGACGGGTCTTCGACCGTCCGCCACAACGCGATGACGCCGAGATAGAGCAGGAACAGCACCAGTTCCGAGGTCAGGCGCGCATCCCAGACCCAATAAGTGCCCCATTCGGGTCGTCCCCATAGCGAGCCGGTGATCAGGCACAGCAGCGTGAAGGCGGCGCCAATCGGCGCTGCGGCTTTCGCCGCGACATCGGCGAGCGGATGGCGCCAGACCAGAGTGCCCAGCGCCGCAATGCTCATGATCCCCCAAGCCAGCATGCCAAGCCAGGCCGAAGGAACGTGCAGAAACATGATTTTGACGGTGGCGCCCTGCTGGTAATCGTCGGGCGCCCCCATGGCTTGGTTGAGCCCGAAAGCCAATGCGATCACCGTCACGCCGCCGAGCCAGGGCAAAACGCGATCGGCAAACTTTAGAAAGCGCGACGGGTTGGCGAGGTCGATGAGGCTCATTCGATTGCTACCTAGAGCACGTCGGCATGGCAAGACAACGGCGGCGGACCGCGGTGACTTCAAATCTGCATGACCCAGGCATCGGCATCGGCATCGCGACGGCTACTCGATTTCTACTCGATTTCTTGGCGCAGTGCGGCTGCCGCGGCGAACGGGCCGATCACGAGGCTCGCCAGACTGAGCGCGCAGAGGACCGTGAACGGCGTGGCGAATGGTGCGGCTCCGACCAGGACCGCATTGGCGGCCGCGACGCCGAAAATCAACACCGGGACGGTCAGCGGCAGGACCAGCACGGCGAGCAGGAGCCCGCCGCGGCGGAGCGCAACCGCAATCGCGGCTCCAATGAGGCCGATGAACGTCAGCGCCGGCGTGCCGACCAGCAAGGTCAGCACCAGGCCGGCCTGCGCGGCGCCATCGAGATTGAGCAACAACCCGATCAACGGCGCCGCGACCACCAGCGGCAGTCCGGTGGTCAGCCAGTGCGCCAAACCTTTGACCGCCACCACGAGTTCGAGCGGCGCCCGGCTCATGAGCAGAAGATCGAGCGAGCCGTCCTCCTGATCGACGGCAAACAGCCGGTCGAGCGCCAGCAAGTTGGCCAGCAAGGCTGCGAGCCACAGCACCGCGGGACCGATGCGCTTGAGCAGCGCGAGATCCGGCCCGATCGCAAACGGCACCAACGTGACCACGACCAAAAAGAACAGCACGCCGATCAGCGCGCCGCCGCCGACGCGCACGGCAAGGCGCATGTCGCGAATGAGGAGCGCGCCGAGCGGCGTCATGGCACTCTCGTCTCCGCTCCCCATGCTTGGGCGTCAGCAGCTTGCACTACCGCGCCGACCGCCTGGTCAAGCGGCAGCTCCCGCGTCGCCGCAATGCCGAGCGGCCCATGGGTGGCGGCGAGAATAAGCCCGCCTTCGGCGAGATGCGCCCGCATCAAGCCGCCGAGCCGATCCTGCGCCGCAGCGTCGAGCGTGCTCATCGGCTCGTCAAGGAGCCAGATCGGCCGCTGCACGGCGAGAAGGCGGGCAATCGACAGCCGGCGGCGCTGACCGGCTGAAAGATAAGCGGCCGGCAGGTCGGCCAGCGCATCGAGCCCGACCGCCGCCAGGGCGGCGGCGATAGCGGCGGCCTTGCGGCCCAGAAAGCCGGCCCAGAATGTGAGGTTTTCGCCGACCGAGAGCGACGGCTTGAGCGCGTCCTGGTGGCCGAGATAGTGGGCCTGCTCGGCGATGGTCAGCTCCGCGTCGCCGCCGTCGAGCGTGAGGCTGCCCTCCCCGA
>JASHPU010000071.1 GCA_030037885.1 Xanthobacteraceae bacterium
TGACCTCATCCTGAGGTGCTCGGCGCGCAGCGCCGAGCCTCGAAGGATGCAGGCCGAGGCGCCGGGGCCTGCATCCTTCGAGGCTCGCTGCGCTCGCACCTCAGGATGAGGTGAACAAGACAAGCTTCATGTTCTGGCGCGCGTATTCTCCTCCTCGTCACCACCGGGCTTGACCCGGTGGTCCATGCTGAACCAACGAAGCAAAAGCATTGCGGCAAATCTCAGCAAGCGTAGGGTGTGTTCCCAATAGCGGCGTTGCCAAATGCCTTTCTCGCGCTTTGCAATCTTGCTCGCCGAGCGCGTTGGCGCCGGCGCAAGGCCGCGTGAGAAAGCGGACTTGAACCAGCTCCAACGCGACGCGTAATCGGCGTCCCCGTCCGGCAACTGCCAAAGTGCATGGATGTGGTCGGGCAAAATGCAGATGGCGACCGTCGTGAATGGCAGCCGTCGTTTTGCACTGGCGTAGGCGGACCGCAGGCGTTCAATATGGCGCACCAAGAGATCGTCGCCGCGGTCGGCGAGTGCAAGCGTGAAAAACGAGATTCCACCTTCGATCTTGACGCGCCGATAGCCGGACATCCGAAACCGCCGTCACGGTTTTGGTGGGCACGGCGCTTCGCGCCTTTGACCACCCTACGAACTGCGCGCCGGCGAGCGCAAGACGGTCATCCGCTACCGTGAACCGGCCGCGGGTCAACGTTGATCCTCATCCTGAGGTGCGCGCCAAAGGCGCGCCTCGAAGGATGCAGGCCGAGGCGCTGGGGCCTGCATCCTTCGAGGGCCGCTTCGCGGCCACCTCAGGATGAGGTGAACAATAATTGTGGCGAACGGCACGATGCGCGCTGCCGCAGCATGCCGGTTGCCGCCGCGAGCACCGCCGCCACGGCCGGACGGCGATAGCGCCATTTCGGATCGAGCACCGGCGGCTGGACCAGCATCGTGGCGTTGGCTTCGAACAACAAAATCTCGCCGGCGGCGTTCAACGCAAAATCGACGCCGCCGTAGTCGAGCTCGAGCACGTCGCGCAGGCGGTGCAGCGCCGCGACGCCTTTGCGGCCGATGCCGGCGATGTTTTGCAAGAAAGCTGCGTCGAGCGCGCGGTGGTCGGGACGGTCCGCCATGTCGGCGGTGAAATAATGAACTTTCCAATCGCGCGACAGCGCCAGATGCAGCGGATAGAGCTGGCGGTCGATGATCATGACGCGGTATTTGCGGAACATCCCGGCATCATCGCGGGCATCGAGCTGTTCGATCACCCAGAGGTCTTCGCCCGGCAGCGCCGCCGCCGCGGCCGCGAGCGCGGCTGCCGCCTCGACGCGAACAAAATGCCGGCCGGTGTGAAATCCGGGGCTGCGCAGCAGCAGCGGAAAAGCAAATCCGCGCGCGGCGAGGGCGGCGGCGCCTTGCGAGCCGGCCAGCGTCGCGCGGCGCAGCGTCGCCATGCGGGGCACGACGACGTCTTGCAGGCCGCGCAGGCGCTCGGCATTTGCCGCCCGGCCCGAGCGGAGCACGATGCGCGGATGATTGATCACCGGCCGCGGCGAGCGCGCGACGATCGCGCGCGCCGCTTGCAGCCCTTCGCGGCAGAGATCGGCGTCGCCGATGCCGTTGAACACGACGTCATGCGGCGGCAACGGCGCGTCAGGTTCGGCATATTCGGCGACCAGCACAATGGTCTGAAAGACGTGGTCGTCGATCAGCGCGCTGGTCGGGATATTGCCGCCGGCAGCGGAAACCAGAAGCAGCACACGGATCGGCGGCAGCGCTCCACGATAGGGCAGCGGCGTCACGGCGTGACCGCGGAATCCCAGATCGCGATGCCGGCGCGCGTTGGCGCCGTCGCCGCGCTCGGCCAGCAGATTGCCGAAGCCGCGATGGGCGTGGACGTGACCCGGATCGAGCCGCAGCGCCGCCTCGAAGTGGCTTTGCGCCGCGCCAAGATCGCCGAGCAGCAACAACAGATTGGCCAGGTTGACATGGCCGTTGGGGTTGTCCGGATGATGCCGCACCGCCGCGCCGAACAACGAGCGCGCCGCCTCGCGGTAGCCGGCTTTGAGAACCAACGTGCCGAAATCGTTGAGCGCGGCGAAGTCGTCGGGCTTGCGGCGGAGCAGTTCGAGATAATCGGCTTTGGCTTCCTCGAACAGGCCTTGCTCGCGCAACAGGCCGGCGCGCTCGAAGCGCGCTTCGTCGGCGTCCGGCGCGCGTTCGAGCAGGCGATCGAGGCCGCGTAGGCGCGCTGGGCGCGTCGGCTGCGGCAACGGCGCGGCCACGGCGGCGCGGGTCATGCTAGAACAGGTCTCGCTCATGTAGCGCCACTTCCCCGTCATGCGCGGGCTCGACCCGCGCATCCATGCGGCCCCAACGCAGCATGGATTGCCGGGTCAAGCCCGGCAATGACGAACCGAGGAGTCGCGATCCGATCTGAGCGGAGCGGAGCATGCTCCTAAATGCTCGCCACGGTTTTGAGCCGCACCCGCGGATGAATCTCGGTCTGCGCCATGACGCTGGTCTGGGCGCGGAAGCGCTCGACGATGCCGCGCACGAACGGGCGGATGCCGGACGACGTCACCAAGACCGGCGCCTCGCCGTCGCGGCCGGCCTGATCGAATTTCTCGCGCACCGCGTTGATGAACTCGGTGAGCTTGGACGGCTGCATGGCGAGGCTCTTCTCGTCGCCCTGGCCGACGATCGATTCGGCAAACGTTTGCTCCCATTTGGCAGTCAGCGCGATGATCGGCAGATAGCCGCCGCCGCCGGTGTGCTGGGCGCAGAGCTGCCGCGCCAGCCGCGCCCGGACGTGCTCGGCGAGGCCGCCGGGGTTGCGCGTTGCCGCGAGCCCGTCGGCGATGCCTTCCAGGATGGCCGGCAGATCGCGGATCGAGACGCGCTCGGCCAGCAGAATCTGCAGCACGCGCTGGATGCCGGAGACGGTGATCTGCGACGGTACGATGTCCTTGATCAGCTCGCTCTGCTCCTTCGGCAGTTCTTTCAGAAGCTTTTGCACCTCGCCATAGGACAGCAGCTCGGACATGTTGGCTTTGATGAGTTCGGTCAGATGCGTGGCCAGCACGGTTGCGGCGTCGACCACGGTGTAGCCCTTGACCGACGCTTCTTCCTTGAGCGCGGCATCGATCCAGGTCGCCGGCAGGCCGAAAGTCGGCTCGACGGTATGCATGCCCGGCAGGTTCACCTGCTTGCCGGCCGGATCCATCGCCATGTACTGGCCGTACCAGACCTTGCCGTTGCCGGCCTCGACCTCCTTGATCTTGATGACGTAGGCGTTGGCGTCGAGCTGGACGTTGTCGAGGATGCGCACCGCCGGCATGACGAAGCCCATGTCGATGGCGAGCGAGCGGCGCAGCGCCTTGATCTGCTCGGTCAGCCGCTCCGAGCCGTCGGGCGCGTTGACCAGCGGCAACAGCGCGTAGCCGAGCTCGACTTTCAGATCGTCCATTTTCAGCGCCGCCGCGACCGGCTCGTCGGCAGCCGGGGTCTTGGCGCTTTCTGTCTTGGCGGCTTCGGCCGCGGCGGCCTGCTTGGCGCGCCGGTCGATCATATAGGCCAGTGCCCCGGCGCCGCCGCCGAGCGCGAAGAACGGCAGCATCGGAATGCCGGGCAAAAGCCCCATCGCCAGCATCACCGCGGCCGACATGCCGAGCGCCTTCGGGTAGCCGGATAATTGCGACAGCAGCGCCTTGTCGGCGGCGCCGGCCACGCCGGCCTTGGAGACCAACAGGCCGGCGGCGGTGGAAACGATCAGCGCTGGCACTTGCGTCACCAGGCCGTCGCCGACCGTCAGCAGCGTGTAGGTGTGCGCGGCGTCGGTGAAGCTCAGGCCCTGCTGCACGATGCCGATCACCATGCCGCCGATGATGTTGATCAGCACCACCAGAAGGCCGGCAATGGCGTCGCCGCGGACGAATTTCGAGGCGCCGTCCATGGCGCCGAAGAAGCCGGATTCGTCCTCCAAGGCCTTGCGCCGCCGCCGCGCCTCCTTCTCGTCGATCAGGCCGGCGGACAGGTCGGCGTCGATCGCCATCTGCTTGCCCGGCATGCCGTCGAGGTGAAAACGTGCCGCCACCTCGGCGATGCGCCCGGAGCCCTTGGTGATGACCACGAAATTGACGATCACCAGGATGGTGAAGACGATCATGCCGATGACGAAATTGCCGCTCATCACGAAATTGCCGAACGCCTGGATCACGTGGCCGGCGGCGGCGGTGCCTTCGTGGCCGTGCGCCAGAATGAGCCGGGCCGAGGCGAGGTTGAGCGAAAGCCGCAGCATGGTGGAGATCAACAGCACGGTGGGGAACGCGGAGAATTCGAGCGGCGCCTGGATGAACAGCGACGTCATCAGGATCAGGACCGAGAACGTGATCGAGACGGCGAGCGCGAAGTCGAGCAGCAGCGCCGGCAGCGGCAGGATGAGGACGAGCAGGATCGCCATCATGCCGAGCGCGAGCGCGATGTCGCTGCGCCGAAGCATGGTGCCGAGATCGGCGAGCCGGGCCAATGCGCCGTCGCCGCGCTCTGCCGAAGCTGCGTTGCTCATGTCGTCCGACCCGCCCCGGCGGTTGCGGCCGCGTGGTTCAAAGCTTTGCGCTGCGGCCGGCGGGCCGCCGGCACGGAACAGCGGAGCCGCGCTGGCGTCCACTTTTTTGGCTCCCAGGAGCGCTAGAAGGGTCTGCGGTGCAACCGTTACGCCTCCCCGGCAAAATGTGCCGGGTTTATGGTTACCGGCCGGTTAACGGCGGCGGGTTTCGCGTGCGCGGCGAGCATTGCGTGCGAATAGCGAGTAGCGAGTAGCGAATAGCGAATAGCGAGTGGGAGGGAAACCAAATGAGAACGAGCGATCGAGATTGGGCGGGACGATTCTTTCTCTATTCGCCATTCGCTATTCGCACCTCGCTGTCGCATCGCGCCGCCTTGTCCATCGCCGGCATCGCTGTCGCAATCCTGGCATTTTCAGCCGCGCTCGCCCTGGCCGACGGGATCGAGGCCGGACTGTGGAGAATTACGACCATTGCGGTGACCGGCGGCATGGCCGGTCCGCCGCGCCAGTCGTCCAAGTGCCTCACCGCCGCGCAGGTCAAGGATCTGGCCGCGACATTTTCGCCGATCGCGAGCACGATCAATTCGACGTGCGAGCCGATGGCGCGCAGCTTCGACGGCAAGAAGCTGACATGGCATCTCGTCTGCAAGGGTCAGCTCGACATGGAACTGAACGGGGCGTTCGACTTCGACAACCCGCACCATTATACCGGCACGGTTGAGAGTGCGGCGTCGATGGCTGGGCAGCCGATGCCGGGTTCGAAAAATACCGTCGAAGGCGAATGGGTGTCGGCGTGCCCGCAATAGGGAGGGGCGAATAGGGCATGGCGAAGCGGCGAATAGCAAGCAAGACGCAGGGCAACGATCGAAAATCGCGCCTCACGATCATTTCGCCATTCGCCATTCGCTATTCGCTCCTCGCGGCCCTCGTATTTTGCTCGCAAGCCGCCGCCCAGCAGCGCCCCGCCGCGTTCGTCGACGCGGCGACAATGGTGCCGGGGCTGATCGTCGACATGCGTTATGCCGGCACTGACAATTTCGTCGGCCGGCCGATCGACGGCTATGCGGCGCCGCGCTGCCTGTTGACGCAGGCTGCCGCTTCGGCGCTGGCGGCAGTCGCGGCCGACATCAAGTCGCGCGGCCTCGTGCTCAAAGTGTT
>JASHPU010000072.1 GCA_030037885.1 Xanthobacteraceae bacterium
GCGACGATTTGCTGGCGCAGAATTTTCCGTTGATCCACGCGGTCGGCCGCGCCGGCGCGGCGGCGCCGCGGCTCATCGACATGACGTGGGGCGACGCCGGCAATAATCCGCGCATTACGCTGGTCGGCAAGGGCGTGTGCTTCGACACCGGCGGCCTCGACATCAAGACGGAAGCGTCGATGCTGCACATGAAGAAGGACATGGGCGGCGCGGCGACGGCGCTGGCGCTGGCGCACATGATCATGGCGCGCGGCCTCAATGTGCGGCTGCGCGTGCTCATCCCGGCGGTCGAGAACGCGATCTCGGCCGCGAGTTTTCGGCCGCGCGACATTTACACCTCGCGCAAGGGCATCAGTGTTGAGATCGGCAACACCGACGCCGAAGGCCGGCTCATCCTCGCCGACGCGCTGGCGCTTGCCGACGAAGACGAACCCGAACTGATTGCCGATTTCGCCACGCTGACCGGCGCCGCGCGGGTCGCGCTCGGCCCCGACGTGCCGCCGTTCTTCACCGACGACGATGCGCTCGCCGAGGAGCTTGCGGCCAGCGCCGTGCGCGAGAACGATCCGCTGTGGCGGCTGCCGCTGTGGCGGCCCTACGAGGCAATGCTGGAATCCAAGGTCGCCGACATCAACAATGTCGGCGGCAGCCAGGGCGGCGCCATCACCGCGGCGTTGTTCATGCGCCGCTTCGTGACGGCGAAGTCGTGGCTCCATGTCGACGTGTACGCCTGGAATTCGTCCGCCAAGCCGGGCGGCCCGGAGGGCGGCGAGTGCCAGGCGGCGCGCGCGCTCTACGCGCTGCTCTGCGCGCGGTACGGCTGAGCGTGCTGATATGAGCGTCGCATCCTGCCACCGCTCGTCCCCGCAAAAGCGGGTACCCAGTTCGTTTGCTTCTAGATGCGAGTGGTCCATCTGGATTCCCGCTTTCGCGGGAATGAGCGGAGAGGGTGATGCGCGCTTTTGATCCGCGCGTAACGCCTGCGCGCGCCGATCTGGCGGCCAAGCACCTCGAAGGCAAAGTGCCGGCGGCGCGTTACGTCGAGGGCCGCGTCGTTGAGGTCGTCGCGCCGAGTGCGCCGCTGCGCCGCGAGCCGCGCCCGGACGCCGCGCTCGATACCGAGGCGCTCAAGGGCGAGCGCGTCACGATCTACGATACGAACGAGGACGGCTGGTCGTGGGGCCAGCTTGCCGCCGACCGCTATGTCGGCTGGCTGCCGAGCGCCGCGCTGGCGCCGCCCGGTCCGGCGCCAACCCACCGGGTCGCCGCGCTGCGCACGCTCGTTTTTCCCGGTCCCTCGATCAAGCTGCCGCCGCTCGAAGCGCTGCCGCTCGGCGCGACGATCGCGATCGCGCGCGAAAGGGACCGCATGGCGATCACGCCGACCGGCGCGCATCTGCCGGCCCGGCATCTCGTGCCGATCGATTCCTATGAATCCGATTTTGTCGCGGTGGCGGAGCGCTTCGTCGGCGCGCCGTATCTGTGGGGCGGCAAGACTGTGCTTGGTCTCGACTGCTCCGGCCTCGTGCAGACCGCGCTCACCGCCTGCGGCATGGCCTGCCCGCGCGACAGCGACATGCAGGAGGCGGCGCTCGGCGAGCGCGTTGCCGCCGCCGGCGATTTTGCCAATTTAAGGCGCGGCGATCTGGTGTTCTGGAAAGGCCACGTCGCGATCGTGCACGATCGCACGAGCCTCCTTCACGCCAACGCCTTCCACATGGCCGTCGTCATCGAGCCGCTCGCCGAAGCGATCGCGCGCATCCGCGCCGCCGGCAGCGAAGTGACGAGCGTGCGGCGGATTGTGGGCTAGGGCGTGTACTTATAAATGCAGCGGCCAAGTTCGCTTTGGGGGCAAGGCGGACGTCACACAAACCTTCGAGAATGGGCGCTTTTGATCCGGATCGAAGAATGCTTAAGAGAACCACTCGCGTAATCTCTCTACTCCCGCATTACCGCCTGGTGTAGCGCCAAGCAGTGACGCACCAGGTTCGCCTGCGCCGCGACGAAGCGCTTTAGCGGGGTGTCGATTGCATAAAAATGGATGTTGGCGATAAAGCCGTAGATGCCCGCGTCGATACTCGTCGGGCGCGACCCATGAACGTAGCCTTCCGTTGGCACCAACCGCGCAAGCACGCCGAGATCAGCGAGCCCGCGCGCATAGGCCGCCTCCGGTGCGTAGCGGCCAATGCCAGCATAATAGTATCGCTGGAAATTGAACTCCTGCGCCTTACGCAGTCCGTCGGCGGTGACGCTCGGATGCTCGCGCAATAGCGCGTCGCGGAACGCTGGAAAATAGCGTTCGTCCTTCCAGCGCGAATAGGACATCACCCAATAGAGGTCATCGAGGAGGCGTGTGACCAGAAGATTCTGGTCGCGCCGCGCGGCGTCGAGCCCAGCATCGATTGCGAGTGCATATTTCTTGTTCAGGTGCGCGATGATTGTCTCGCTGTCGCCAACCGCTTCGCCATCATCGACGATGTATGGCAATTGCCCACGCGGCGCGGTCGAGGCATCGAAAATATGTTCGTGCCGGAACGGTACACCGGCAAGCCGCATGAAAGCGAATACCTTCAGCCCATAGCCGTTGTTGTCGGCGACCCCAAATAGCTCTGGATAGGAGTACAGCGTGATCATGGTGGAGGATTTTATCCTCGAAGGCGCCAGGGAGCAAAGTCGCCCCTACGCCCCCCCATCGGGGGCCTTATGGCAGAGCATGTCCGCTGATGGCACTTCGCTGACACGGCTCAGCGTAGCGATCGACCGCGCTTTCGTCATCTTCGCTGGTGTTCTCTCGCTCGTTTTAGCCGGTGGGAGTTACTTGGTGGGAGTTACTTGGCGGCTGCTACTTGGCGGCTGCTACTTGGCGGCTGTTTGAGGTAGAATTCTGGCGCCAAAACACTTTAGATTTTTCTGTTATGCGCGTTCCATTCGCGTTCGAGATTGGCGATCAGCGCCGGGCTGAAATGGCAATAGGCCTGGTCGCGCGCGTAAGCCGAAAAATATTGGCGGAAAACGTCGAACGGCTCCTCGCCGATGCGCAGCGCGCGGCGGTTCGACGTGGCGCTGACCGCGCCCGAACTGGTGAGCCGCGCGATGACGTAGTCGAGCGCACCGTCCATGTCGGCAGGGGCGGCGATCTCGTCGCACATCAACCGGCCCTCGGGGCTCGCGCAGTCGAGACGGCGCTCGTATTGGATCGCCTGGCGGGCGATGCGGTCGCCGGTAAAGCGCGGCATGCGCAAATTCGCGGCGCCCGGAATGATGCCCTCCTTGCGCGCCGGCAACGTCATGAACGCGTCGCTTGCCGCCAGCACGTAGTCCATCGTCAGCAAAATCTGACAATGGCCGCCGATGGCAAAGCCGTCGAGCGCGGCGATCCACGGCTTTTCGATACCGGTGCCGTGCACGTCGTCCGGAATGGCGTCGGGCCGCGCCACGCCGCGAAAAAATTTGTGCACGAAGCCGAGGTCGCGCCGCAGAAACCAGGTGAACGGAATGAGGCCGCGGTAGAGATGCGTCAGGTTGATGCCGGCGCCGAACAATCTGCGGCCGCGATATTTCGGATGTTCGACCTCGCCGCCGCGCAGCACCGCGACGTCGGTTGCCGGATCGAGGATGGCAAGGTCGACCGCGAGCTCCATGGCATCGAGCGTGGTGTTGTCCTCGGCATTGAGGAAGCGCGGGTTGCCGGCCGTGACGAATACGGCTTTGCCGCGACGCTCGACCGTCACCTTGCCGAGATCGACGCGGCCGTCCGCTTCGAGCTTTGTTAGATGCTCGGTCGCCGCAGCGCGCGGCAGCAGCATGGCGTGGCAAAGATGGCGGCCCGATGTCTCGTCGGCGAGCACGTGAGCGAGAAAAATGCCCTGGTCGATTTCGACGCCGTCCTTGTCGCGCTGCAGCAGCTCGCTTTCGGCCGCGATCTGCTCCGGCGTCGGCGTCAGGCCGGGTACGGCGGCAGCGGCGGCGAAAACCAGGTCTTCCACGCGGAGGAAGCGCGAGCGCCGCTGGGTCAGCTCGTCGTACAGCGCGCCCGCGTGCGCGGCGAGGAAGCGCTCGCGCGCTGCGCGCGCGCTGGCAAAAACCGTGTGCGCCGCTTCGGCCTCGGCACCGCTGCGCTGCGGCTTGCGCGGCAAATGCGCGATCAGCGCGGCGCATTGCTGCCAGAACTGCGTGAAGCGGTTGCGGTCATTGCCGAACTCCGTCGTGTCGCGCGGCAGCGCGGCGAACCATGAGGCGACCGCGTTGCCGTCGAGGCCAGCTCTCTGCAAGGCTTGCGTTGTCGCGGCTTGATCCATGTTCACGCTTTCGGTCGTCGATCCAGCACGCGCTTGGCCTTGCCTTGCGAGCGCTCGATGGTGCCGGGTTCGAGCACCCGCACCGTCGCGGTGAGCCCGACATAGGATTTGATCAGGTGCTGGGCGCGCAGCGCCAAACCGTCGACGTCGTCGGCGCTCAGTTGTCCAGAAACCTCCGGCCGCATCTCGACCAGCACGTCGAGTTCGTCGAGCGCATGCGGCCGCCGTACTTCCAGCACATAATGCGGCGCGAGCGCCGCCTCGCGGCCGAGCACCGCTTCGATCTGCGACGGAAACAGATTGACGCCGCGGATGATCAGCATGTCGTCGGAGCGGCCCTTGATGCGCTCGATGCGGCGCATCGGCCGGCTCCCCGGCGGCAACAACCGGGTGAGGTCGCGCGTGCGGTAGCGGACCACCGGCATCGCCTCCTTGGTCAGCGTGGTGAGCACGAGCTCGCCCGGTTCGCCGTCCGGCAAAACGCGGCCGGTCTCCGGGTCGATGATCTCAGGATAGAAGTGATCCTCCCACAAGGTCAGCCCGCCTCTGCTGTCCGGGCATTCCTGGGCGACGCCCGGGCCGATCAGTTCGGACAGGCCGTAATGATCGAGCGCGTGGAGGCCCATGCGGCGCTCGATCTCGTCGCGCATGCTGTCGGTCCATGGCTCGGCGCCGAAAATGCCGATGCGCAGGCTGCAATCCTTGGCCGCGACAAAACCCTGGCGCTCGAACTCGTCGGCGATGGCGAGCATGTAGGACGGCGTCACCATGATGATGTCGGGGCGGAAATCGACGATGAGCTGGACCTGCCGCTCCGTGAAGCCGCCGCTGACCGGAATGACGGTGGCGCCCAAATATTCGCCGCCGTAATGGGCGCCGAGCCCGCCGGTGAACAGGCCGTAGCCGTAGGCATTATGGATCTTGTCGGTGGAGCGGCCGCCGGCGGCGCGGATCGAGCGCGCCATCAGCTGCGCCCAGGTGGTGATGTCGTTTTGCGTATAGCCGACCACGGTCGGCTTCCCGGTGGTGCCGCTCGAAGCGTGCATGCGCACGATGTCGGCCATCGGCACCGCAAACATGCCGAACGGATAATTCTGCCGCAAATCCTCCTTGGTGGTGAAGGGGAGCTTGGCGATGTCGGACAAGTCTTTCAGGTCCCCCGGGTGCACGCCCGCGGCGGCAAATTTTTCCTTGTAGTGCGGAATGCATTCGTAGGCTGCATGAACCGATTTCTGCAGCCGTTGCAGCTGCAGCGCCTGAAGCGCGTCCCGGCTTGCCTGTTCGATCGGCTCGAGTTCGTCGCGGCCGCCCATGATTGCAACGCCCTACTGCATCGATTTTTTGAGTCCGAGCAGCTTGGCCAGATCGACGAGCTTGTCGCGCTGCTCGTTGATGGCGGCGCCGAATGCGTCGGGGCCGCGGATTGACACGATCTGGCCGGTGAGTTCGAGCTTCTTGCCGATCTCCGGATTGGCGTCGGCCACTTTGCGGAAATCCGCGGCGATGCGCTGGCGCACGTCGGCCGGCATGCTGGGCGGCGCGAACACGCCGCCGGCGCTTTCGAAGGTCAGATCCGGATAGCCGGCCTCGATGGCGGTCGGCACGTTGGGCTGGCTCGGCACCCGGTGGCGGCTGGTCACCACCAAAAGCTTGATCTTGCCGGCATTGGCGAGCGGCTGCGGCACCGCCAGCGAGGTCGACAGCACCTGGATGCGGCCGGCCACCAGATCGTTCGGCGCCTGCATGATGTCGCGGTACGGCACGTCGGTGACTTCGAGGCCCATTTTTTTGAAAAAGCCGAACAACAGAAAGTCGGAAATGCCGTTCGCCGCCGCGGCGTTGAGCTTGCCGGGCTCGGCGCGCGCCAGCTTGACGAGCTGATCGACGGTGTCGATCTTCATCGCAGCCGGCACCGACAGCGTCAGCGCGACCACGACGACCTGGACCACCGGCGTCATCTTCGGTCCCGGGTCGAACGGCAGGTCGTCGTGCATATAAGGCAGCGTGGTGAACGCCGCGGCCGGCCCCATCCACAGCGTATGGTCGTCATTGGCGGAGATGAAGGCGTTCATCGAGACGAAGCCGTCGCCGCCGGGACGATTGTCCACCACCACCGGCTTGCCCCATAGCGCAGTCAGGCGATCGGCGAACATGCGCGCGGCAATGTCGGTGGCGCTCGCCGCGCCGTACGGCAGGATGAGGCGCACCGGTCGCGTCGGATAGGCCGGCTGCGCCGCTGCGGCGCCATCAAGCTGCAAGCAGGCGACAAGCGCCAAGGCGAGCGATGCGACGAGCCGTAGCATCGGCTTTCCTCCCGACTGGATCGAATGCGGCGGCAAGCTTAGCATCGTCGCGCACGCAAAACAGCCGCGCCGTCGCGGCAATTCGGCCCATTGCGCCATGAGCTTAAGCGCCATGAGCTTAAGCGCCATGAGCTTAAGCGCCATGGGCTTAAGCGCCATGAGTTTGAGCCGGGGATCGTGCGCCTAAACGGGAGGACCTCATGGCGCGCTTCGCCACGAGCGTCATTGCGACGGCCGCCGCCGCTCTGCTGCTTGCTGCCGGTGCGGTAAGCGCGCGGGCGCAGAATGTCGAGCAGTTCTACAAGGGCCGCCAGCTCAGCCTGCTGGTGTTTACCGGCGCGGGTTCGACCTACGACATTTACGCGCGGCTTCTGGCCCGTCATCTCGGCAATCACATTCCAGGCCATCCGGTTTTGGTCGTGCAGAACATGCCGGGCGCGGGCGGGCTGAAGGTCGAGGAATATCTCTACCGCATCGCGCCCAAGGACGGCAGCGTTATCGGCACGATCGGCCGCGGCCTGCCGTTCGAGCCGATGCTCGGCGAGAACGAAGCCAAAATCGATCCGCTGCAATTGACCTGGCTCGGCAGCATGAACCGCGACGTGAGTCTCGCAATGTCGTGGCACACCGCGCCGGTCAAGACCTTCGACGATTTACGAAAGCACGAGCTTCTGGTGCCCGGCACCGGTGTCGGCGCCGATTCGGAAATCATGCCGCACGCGTTCAACACCCTCGCCGGCACGCGCTTCAAGATCATCGAAGGCTATCGCGACACCGCCGTAGCGGCGCTCGCCATGGAACGCGGCGAGCTCGACGGGCTCGCCTATTGGTCGTGGAGCGCGATCAAAGCGGCGCATCCCGATTGGCTGCGCGACAGACAAGTCAACTTGCTGTTTCACACCGGAATCGATCCCATCCCGGATGCGCCGGACGTGCCGAGCATCCGCAACCTGATCACAGAGCCAGTCGATCGTCGCGCGCTGGCGTTCCTGCTGGCGCGCGAAATCATGGGGCGGCCGTTCCTCGGCCCACCGGGTCTGCCACCGGAGCGCGCCGCCGCTTTGCGCGCGGCGTTCGCGGCGACGCTGCGCGATCCGGCGTTCTTGCAGGACGCCCAGCGCTCCAGGCTCGAGATTTCGTTGGTCACCGGAAACGAGGTCGCAGCGCTCCTCAAGGACAGCGCGGCCGCGCCGAAGGCCGTAATCGATCGGGTCAAGCAGGCGCTCGGCCGCCACTAGGAACTCGTTGAAGAAATGACTGACGAGCGTATGGTATTCGAGGCACTGCGGGAGAAAAGGCGCGAGCATGGCGACGTTGGCAGGACAACGGGCTCAGTTTACGTGGGCCTTTCGCCAATACAACTTGGCAGAGGATGCGGAAACTAAAGCAGAATTCGCTAAGCGGATGGCAAAGTACATTGCTGCCGCGCCCATCAACGGTTTTACTGTCGAGCAAGTCACTCAAGGACAGCTTTATCCGAAAGCTGAGGTTGACCAGTATGTTCCTAGTGCAGCAATTGATCCCGATCCTGGCATCAGTGAAGATGAAGCCACTCGTGCGGTCGAGGAATCGGTTGACACGACCGACGTTGTGCGTCTCGGTGACGGCAGCAAGATCGTTTACGCCTATGGCTATCGCTGCGCGCCAGATCGCCTGAAAATCGGTCTAACCGAAGGTGACACTGTAGAGCGAATAGCTGCCCAGATCGGCACGAGCACGCCTGACAAGCCGGTCTTGTTTCTCGAAATCAAGACCCACGACTGCAGTAAACTTGAACGCGCGATTCATGCCATATTGGATTACCGCGGCTCGAAGGTATTGGGTGCTGGCAAGGAGTGGTACAAAACCACAAGGGAGGAAATAGTTGCAGTCTACAAATCTATCACGAAGCAGACTTAGAAGTTCGCGTAGACAGGTCGCCGTATCTTCGTTTTAGAGCAGGGATCCCCATGCAATTCGGCCTCTACGCCCCGATTCCGATGGCGACCGTCGGCTCGGCGGAAATCGCCCAAGCCGTCAGCGAGGCGCTGTCCCCGTTGCCGGACGGGCGGTGCGATGCCCAGTTCGATCTCGGCGTCGAGCTTCTGCTCGCAGCCGACCGCGCCGGCTTCGAGCTTTGCCTGTTCGCGGAACGGCATCTCGGCAACGACATCGCCGCCTGGGTGCTGGCCAGCGCCATCGCCTCGCGGCTCGAACGCATCCGCGCGCTGGTGGCGGTGCATCCCGGCCTGTTCGACCCGATGATGGTCGCCAAGCTCGCGGTATCGCTTGACCGCATCTGCCGCGGCCGCATGGCGCTCAACATCGTCAACGGCTGGTTCGACGAGGAATTCCGCATGTTCGGCGGCACCGTGCTGCAGGGCGAGGAACGCTATCGGCGCACCGTCGAGTTCATCGACATCCTGCGCGGGCTGTGGACCAGCGAAACGTTTTCGTATGCCGGCCGTCACTACCAGGTCGAGCGCGGCCAGCTCCTGCTCAAGCCGGCGTCGGCCGCGCCGCCGGAAATCTATTCGGTCAGCCGCAGCGATCGCGGCCGTGATTTCATCGCAGGCCATTGCGACTGGTGGTTCATCGATTATCCGAAGGGCGCGCAAACCGTCGACGAAGCGCTGCGCGGGCTCGAAGCCGCGGTCGCCGACATGAATCGCCGCTGCGAACGGGCCGGGCGCAAAGTGCGCTACGCGCTCAATCCGTTCGTCGCGCTCGGCCGCGACGAACAGCACGCGCTCGACGCCGCGATCGAACGCATCTTCGCCTACGATCCGGACCCCGACACCCGCAAGATCGAGCAGCGCATGCTGCCGGCCACCAAGCTCGGCTGCATCGGCTCGACGGAGAGCGTGCTGCGCCAATTGCGGCGGTTCGAGGCGGTCGGCATCGAACTCGTGCTGTGCAAGATCATCCCGACCGTCGACAACGTGCGGCGGCTCGGCGAGGAGATCATCGCGCCGATGCAGGCGCGCGCCGCATCGCCGCTGCCGCTGGCGAGTTGACCGCGCGTTTTCGCCTCAGCGAGCAGAGGCGGAAAAGTACCGGCAATAATTACCGCTTGGCATTGCCGTGAACGGCACATCGAGCCTCGCACTTGGCGAGGGATGTCTGGCCCTTCCCGGACGTGTTGGTCATGCACCGTTGCTGGCATGCGGTTTGCGCCAGAGCCGAAATCGGCGTGGCAACAATACACAGCAACGCAGCCGCCAAAATGAGCTTGGACATAGTCGTCTCCCAGTGAAAGTGATCAGAACGCGCCTTCATCGTAGGCAGCGCCACGTCAATGCTCCGTCAAGGCGGCATCAAAGGAGTTCTTCTGCCTTAGGAGGCACTTAGAGGCTTGGCGGCCATCTTTAATCCAGCGCGGCGGCGCATCGATCCGCCGATCCTGCCCGAACCAGACATGACGAGGCCACCCGAAGGCGGCCCCGCGCGATGTGGATAGAGACGTAAAGCGTCGCTTGTCAGCAAGGGACGCAGCGGCAATGAAGGTGGCCCAAAGGACCGCGCACACAGCGCCGCGTCCATCCCGGGCCGCAGAAAGGTCCCCGGCGGCCGTTGCAGGCGGCTTGTTTCACGAGCGGCGTGAAGTTGTGCACCTGCGCATGCAGGCTGCCCGCTGCCGGCTGCAGCGTTTGCGCGTTGGCAGCCAACGCCGTCAGACCGCAGACAAACGCAACCGCCGTCAATGTGACAGCAAATCGTTTCATAGGGTTCCCTCCTTGGTCTTGCTGAACGCAAGTCGACTCAGAACGTCTCACCCCGGCAATATAACTCATTGCGGAACCCAGGGCGAGCCTGTCGGCGGCGCGCCGCCCGCCAATAGCGGCCTGGTCGGCGATGATGCTGCGTTCATTTTTAATCTCGCCGCAGCGTGATATCGTCGATCGAAAGATTGCAACACGGGAGCGGGGGATCATCGTGGCGGGGCGGCTAGCGGGCAAGGTGGCGCTGATCGCGGGCGCGGGCTGCGTCGGGCCGGGCTGGGGCAACGGCCGCGCCGCCGCGGTGCTGTTCGCCCGCGAAGGCGCCAAGGTCTTTGCCGTCGACCGGAACGCCGACTCGATGGTCGAGACGGTGGCACGCGTCGGCAATGACGGCGAAATCGCGACGCAGGTCTGCGACGTCACCGACGATGCGCAGGTGCGCGCCATGACGGAGGCATGCCGGAAAATTTTCGGCCGCATCGACATTCTGGTCAACAATGTCGGCGGCTCGGCCGCCGGCGGCGCCGCGGAGCTTGCCGAGGACGCGTTCGACGCGCAGCTCGACTACAATCTGAAAAGCGTGTTTCTCACCTGCCGCCACGTCATTCCGGTCATGGTCGGGCAGGGCGGCGGCGCCATCGTCAACACCGCCTCGACCTCCGGCACGCGCTATACCGGCTCGCCGCAGATCGGCTACGCCGCGTCGAAGGCCGCGGTCATCCAGTTCTCCCGCGTCACCGCCGTGCAATACGCCAGGCACGGCATCCGCGTGAACACGGTGGTGCCCGGGCAGATGCATACGCCGATGGTCGAGGCGCGTCTCGCCAGGCAGCGCAGCGGCGGCGACGTCGAGGCGCTGCTGAAATCGCGCGTCGCGCGCATCCCGCTCGGCTTCATGGGGGACGGCCGCGACACCGCAGCCGCCGTGCTGTTTCTCGCCTCCGACGAAGCGCGCTTCATCACCGGCACCGAGATCGTGGTCGACGGCGGCATGACCGCGCGCTGCGATTAGCGGGAGTGTTTCCCGGATGCGGTGCAGCGCCATAAGCGCGTTTACGCGCGTCTTCGACGCGCTATGGCGGTGCACCGCTGATCCGGGATCGTTTCAAACTCGGAGTCTGTGACGATCCCGGGTCTGCAGCGCACCACTTCGTGCTGCGCTGCGCCCGGAAAACACCAGAAAATATGATGATTGAGTGGAGGAAAGACTACTGCGCCACCACCCCCGCGGGCGCGGTCTCGATGTTGAAGGCAGCGGCGAACAGGGCGCGGGTGTAGTCGGTCTTCGGGTTGCGGAACAGCTCGGCGGCGTCGCCGGATTCGACGATTTTGCCGGCACGCATCACCAGCAAGCGGCTCGCCAAAGCCGCGACCACCCGCAAGTCGTGCGAGATGAACAGATAGGTGAGGTTGCGGCGCTTCTGCAGGTCGCGGAACAGATCGACCATCTGGCACTGGATCAGCATATCGAGCGCGCTGGTCGGCTCGTCGAGCACCACGAAGGTCGGCTCCAGCACGATGGCGCGCGCCACCGCGATGCGCTGGCGCTGGCCGCCGGAAAATTCGTGCGGGAAGCGGACGCGGGTTTCGGGATCGAGCCCGACGTCGGTCAGCGCGCCGATGACGCGCGCGTCGCGCTCGCGCTCCGGCATCGCCCGATGATGCACCCTGAGGCCTTCCTTGATGATCTCGGCGACCGAAAGCCGCGGCGACAGCGAGCCGTACGGGTCCTGAAACACGACCTGCATGTCGCGGCGGAACGGCCGCATTTGCTGGAAGCGCAGGCCCTGCAGCTTGTTGCCCATGAACACGATCGGCCCGTCGGATGAGATCAGGCGAAGGAGCGCCAGTCCGAGCGTGGTCTTGCCGGACCCGGATTCGCCGACCACGCCGAGCGTCTCGCCCTTGCGCAGCGTGACCGACACGCCGTCCACCGCCTTGATGTGGCCGACGGTCTTGCGCAGCACGCCGCGCCTGATCGGAAACCAGACTTTCAGGTCGGTGGTCTCGAGAAGGAGCGGCGCGGCGGGTTGCGGCGGCGCCGGATCTGGCTTCGGCTCGGCGGCGAGCAGCGCGCGCGTGTAGGGATGCGCCGGCGCGGCAAACACCCGCTCGACCTCGCCCTGCTCGACGATGCGGCCTTCCTTCATGACGCAGACCCTCTGCGCGATCTTGCGCACGATGCCGAGGTCGTGGGTGATGAAGAGAAGCGACATGCCGAGCCGCTGCTGAATGTCCTTGAGCAGCGCGATGATCTGCGCCTGCACGGTGACGTCGAGCGCGGTGGTCGGCTCGTCGGCGATCAACAGGTCGGGTTCGTTGGCGAGCGCCATGGCGATCATGACGCGCTGGCGCTGGCCGCCGGACAATTGATGCGGATAGGCTTTGAGGCGGCTGGCCGGATCGGAAATGCCGACTTGCTCCAACACCTGGAGCGTGCGCGCGCGCGCCGGCGCGCCGGTGAGGCCGCGATGGAGGAGCAGAATTTCGCCGATCTGCTTCTCGATCGTGTGCAGCGGGTTGAGCGAGCTCAGCGGTTCCTGAAAGATGATGGTGATGTCGTCGCCGCGCACGCGCTGCATGTCGCGCTCGGAGAGTTTGAGGAGGTCGCGGCCCTTGAAGGCGATGCTGCCGCCGGGATGGCGCGCCGCCGGATAGGGCAGCAGCCGCAAGATCGACAGCGCGGTGACCGATTTGCCGGAGCCCGACTCGCCGACCAGCGCCACGGCCTCGCCCTGGCCGATGTCGAATGAGGCTTGGCGAACCGCGAGCGTCTCGCGGCCGCCGGCGCGGAAGGCGACGGAAAGGTCGCGGACGGAGAGCAGCGGCTGGGCCATTACTTCATGTCCGTACGTCGCTCAATGCATGGGAACCAAAGGCCACCACGCGCAGGCCTATGTTTTTTGGCATCCGGCGGTCGTCCGTGATGATTGCCGTGCAGCCGGTGTGCATTGCGGTTGCGCAGTGGATGGCGTCGGGCAGCTTCAGTCCCGGCCGTCCGACCCGCAACAGGGCGGACTGGATAAGCATGTCCCGTGTCACCGGTTGTACCTGCATATTCGGGCCGTCGTTTATGAGCTGCTTGTACGCCTCGACCAACGCGTCATCGCCGTCCGCGGCAGGCCCAGGAATGAGCTCGGCGAGCGTCAATTCGCTGGTGACGCCGCGAATTTCACCCTGTTCGATTGCCGACAGAATCCAGAAAGCATGATCCGAACGCGCTCCCGCCGATTCGTACGCCGCGATGAAAACGTTGGTATCGAGGTACACCTTGGCGGCGCCCTCGCTCATCGTCGGCTCCACTCGTCGCGCAACGCATCGACGTGGTCGTTGACTTCGTCAAGCGTCCGGAATCGATGGCGCCGCAGATGCTTAAAGCGTGTGAATTGCCCGGCCCCATGCGCAATTCCGGGCGCCGCGGCGGCGTCAGGCTCAGCTGCAAAGGGCAGGCCTTGTTCGGCGAGGCCGGCTCTTTCGCCTTCGCGCGCGTGCAGCCGCGCCAGCACATCGGCGGTGATCTCCGGATGGCCGCGCTCGGCGCCGGCGCGAATGATATCGCGCCAGTACTCGGCCGGAATTTTGCCGCGCCGCTTGATCTCCGAAGCGGTCGAGACGCCAACCGCAAGAATACGGGCCATGGCCGTGGTTCCGCCCATGAGATCGAAGACGTCTGCAACGCATTTTATGGCGCGATCGGTGGTCATTGGTACCCTTTATACATGTTGTATGTTACATTAGACATTAAAAATGTAATATGGGACATTTAAATTGTCAACGTCCTCATGCAAACGTCTTGCGCGGATCGAAGGCGTCGCGCACCGCTTCGCCGATGAAGATGAAAAGCGAAAGCATGATTGCCACGGCAAAGAAGCCGGTCAGCCCGAGCCACGGCGCCTGCACGTTGGCCTTGCCCTGCGACAACAATTCGCCAAGCGACGGGTCCCCGGACGGCAGGCCGAAGCCGAGGAAGTCGAGCGCGGTGAGCGTCATCACCGAGGACGACATGATGAACGGCAGCATGGTCATGGTGGCGACCATGGCGTTGGGCAGCAGGTGCCGGAACATGATGACGCGGTTCGAGACGCCGAGCGCGCGCGCCGCCATGATGTATTCGAAATTGCGGCCGCGCAGGAACTCGGCGCGAACGAGGCCGACGAGGCGGGTCCAGGAGAACAAGAGCAAAATGCCGAGCAGCACGAAGAAGCCGGGCGCCAGCACCGAGGAGATGATCAGGAGCAGATAAAGCTCCGGGACCGAGGTCCAGATTTCGATGAAGCG
>JASHPU010000073.1 GCA_030037885.1 Xanthobacteraceae bacterium
GCCGAGCCGCCGCGCGTGGTCGATGGGGCGCCGGCGGCGCCCGGCATGCTGGCGGCGCATTACGCACCGCACACTCCGCTGCGGCTCGATGTCGCCGGCGTCGCGCCGGGCGAAGCGCTGCTTGCGTTCGGCCCTGAGTTGGCGGCCGGCACCGACAAGGCCGCACGCGTGCTGAACCTGTCGCCGCGCGGCGACCTGGTCGAGGCCGCCGCCAATTTGTTTGCTCATCTGCGCAACCTCGATGGCGCCGGAGCAGCGTGCATCGCGGTGATGCCGGTACCGCGCAGCGGCCTCGGCGAGGCGATCAACGACCGGCTGCAGCGCGCACGGCGTGGCGCTAGGCCTTGACGATGTGATCGCCGTCAAGCCCGTTGCGGGCGAACACGTTCCGGGTGTCGACGATCAAGGCCGCGTGCCGAGCCACCAGCGCATAATCCACCGCGTCGTGGTCGGTCGCCAGCAGAACGCAGTCGCACGAGCGCAGCGCTTGCGCGTCGAGCGGCACCGAGCGGCGGTCGGCAAATTCCGGATGCTCGCGGGTCGGCGGGATTTTGGCGACGTGCGGATCGTGGAACGCGACGCTCGCGCCGCGCTGTTCGATCAGCTTCATCAGCTTGAACGACGGACTCTCGCGGACGTCAGCGACGTTCTTCTTGTAGGCAATGCCGATGATCAGCACACGCGCCTTGCCGAGCGGCAGCGCCGACCGGGCGTCGAGCGCGGCCTCGAGCTTGGCGATCACGTAGCGCGGCATCGCGCGGTTGATTTCGCCGGCAAGCTCGATGAAGCGGGTCGGCAGCTCGTATTCCTTGGATTTCCAGGCCAGATAAAACGGATCGATGGGGATGCAATGGCCGCCCAGCCCGGGCCCGGGATAAAACGGCATGTAGCCGAACGGCTTGGTCGCCGCCGCGTCGATCACCTCCCAAATGTCGATGCCCATCGCGTCGTAAATGACCTTCAGCTCGTTGACCAGCGCGATATTGACGGCGCGGAAGATGTTTTCGGTGATCTTCACCGCCTCGGCCACCGCGGGCGACGACACCGGCACGATCGCCTGCACCACGCGTTCGTAAAAGCCTTCGATCAGCCGCTGCGCCGCTGCGCCGTCGCCGGCAACGATTTTGGGAATCGTCGCGGTTGCAAAGCGCGCATTGCCGGGATCCTCGCGTTCCGGCGAGAAGCCGAGGAAAAAGCCGGCGCCAGACGCGAGCCCGGATTGTTCGAGGATCGGCTTGACGATGCCGCATGTCGTGCCCGGAAACGTCGTCGATTCCAGCACGATCAGCTGGGCCGGGCGCAAATGGCGCGCGATGGTGCGCGCCGTGTTGATGACGAACGACAGGTCCGGGTCGCGCTGCGGCGTCAGCGGCGTCGGCACGCAGATCACGATGACGTCGCAAGCTGCGAGTTGCGCAAAGTCGGCGCTGGCGCGGAAGCGTTTGGCCTCGACGATCGCCGCCAGCCGGCCGGCCGGCACGGCGTCGATATATGAGGCGCCGGCATTGAGCAGCGCGACCTTTTCCGGATCGATATCGAAGCCGATTGTGGCGAATCCGGCCTGGGCCGCCGTCGCGGCCAGCGGCAGGCCAACATAACCGAGCCCGATCACGCCGACCGTGGCCGAGCGATCGGCGATGGCAGCGGCGAGCGAGGCGGCGCGCGTGGCGCTGGGTTCGGGAGAATGCATGGTCTGAAGCGATGCCGTTGCGCGTTTAGGGCGGGCAAGAGCGCGCCCCGACGCCGCGTTCGTGCCACGATATCATCAGGCTCCGCGGGCCAAAAGCAGCCGGATGCGAAGAGCATAAAGTATTGTCGGCATGAGCTTGCGCAACCAGGCGATTTCCGGTTCTCTTTGTCCTTTGCGGGCGTTGGAGGGTGCGCGAAATGACCGACCGGCAACTCACGATCGATTTGTTCAGCGACAAGGTCGGTCAAACCTGGACCATGGACGAGCCGGAGGCGCCGCCGATCGAACTGACGCTGATCGAAGTGGAGCCGTTGCGCAATTACGCCAAGCTGGCGCGCGAGCCGTTCTCGCTGTTGTTCACCACGCGTGGCGATTTCGTGCTGCCGCAGCGCATTTACGGTCTGCGGCATGCCACGCTCGGCGCCATGCCGCTGTTTCTGGTGCCGATCGGGCGCCAAGGTGAGGTCACCACCTATCAGGCGCTGTTCAACTGACCGGCGTGCGTCGCGTCCGGCGGCTGTGGGCTCCAGTACATGAACCAGTACACGTCGTCCTCGGCGTATTCGCGAAAGCCGAGCCGGCGGTACAGCCGCTGCGCCGGATTGAATTTCTCGACCGAGATGCTGACGTCCTTGCCGATGCCGCGCGCCTCGGCAAACAGCGCCTCGATCAGCGCGGTGCCGATGCCGCGGCCGCGCCATTGCGGCAATAGCGCGATATCGACGATGAGCAGCGTACGCTCCTGGCGGTCGACATAGAGCCGGCCGGCCGGCACATCGTGCTGCTCGATGATGTCGAAGGACGAATTGCCGTAATAGTTCAGGTAATGGTCGCGCTGCGCGGTGAACTGGCTCTCCAGGAAGCCGATCTTCTGCGCCTCGCTCCAATCGGTGAGCGGCGCCAATTCGTCCCAACGCGTCGAGACGTAAAGCTGGAACAGGAACGGCAGGTCGGCGTCGGTCTCCGGCCGCAGCGTAAAGCCCAGCGCGGCCAGCGCCACGGGCATCGCGAAGGGATGCGGAGCCTCCGCGGCCGTCATGGACAGATTTGCCGCGGCGCTGCGGTCAATTGCGCGACGGGAAAACGCCGAAGAGCGAGATGCAGAAATTCAGCGCCAGATAGGGCTGCATGTTATCGTGCGGTTGGGAGCCGCCGACCGGCGTGATCGCGTTCGGCGCGAACGCCGTCGTGATTGTTGGCGTATCGTTGTAAAGGCCTCCAGGGTTGGCCGAGCCGAGCCAGTTATTCGCACCGGGACTTGGAGTTTTCTCCGGTTCGCCTCCAGAAGCCACCTCCTGGACGGTGATCGTATGCGTGTGCTGCGGCGTTTGTGCGACCGTCACCGTGACATTGGGCGTGCCTTGGATCTGCCCGATCGTGGTGTTGAAGCCGCCCGGCCCGGCGCCCCAATGCATCGGCACATAGCCTTGCAGGTTCGGCAGGTTGAAGGTGTTTATGCCGTCGCCGCCATAGATCGTGCCGATGACCGCATACAAGGTCTGGAAGCTCGCGATCGACATCGATTGGCCGTTGCAAAAGGCCCAGCCGGACGGCGCGAAACTGAAGCCGAAGCAGCGGATTTCGCCAACATACGGCAATGACATGGCGGCCTCCTCAATTGCGGGTCGGGAACACGCCCGCCAGGGCGATGATAAAGGTGATACACAGCGACGGCATCAGATTGCTGTGCGGCTGATTGCTGCCCTGTGTATTGCACACGCCCGCGGCGAGCGCATGCGGGATCAGCGCCGGCTGGCCGGATTGCGGCGGCTTGGCGTAAAGCGCCGCACCGGATGCCGAGGGCGTACCGGGCAGGACCGAATTGCTGACGCTTGAGCTGGTGGTGGCGCTGGCGTTGCTCACAGCCTGCATGAAGTGCTGGTGCGGCGGACACATGCTTTGGTTCAGCGTCACGTTGGGCGTGCCACCGGCCTCGCCGATGGCGTAATAGGATAAGCCGGTACCCTGGCCCATGCCGACCGGCAGGCTTGATTGCAGGTTGGGCAACCCGAAGGTCCGTATGCCGTCGCCGCCGAATTGGGTGCCGAGCAGCGCGAACAAAGCGGTATATTGCTGGATCGCCAGGAGTTGGCCGTTGCACAAGGCATAGTTTTTCGGTGCGAAGTTGCCGGCAAACATGGTAATCTGACTGAGGTACGGCTCCGCCATGGCAGGCCCCTTTTTGCTGTGCCGCGATCGGCTTTAATTGCGCGACGGAAAAATGCCGCTCAAGGCGATGCACCAATTGATCGCCTGGTAGGGCTGGATGTTGGTGTGCGGCTGGTTGCCGCCGCCATAGAGCGACACCGTCCCCACGTTGATTGGCGTCACCGTGCTGGTGGCGGTTCCGTAAAAGCTGCCGCCTGAGGAGCTCGTACCCAAAGCGGCCCCCGTCGCCGGATTGCTGCGCCCGCCGGTCGCACTCGTTCCCGAGAACGTGTGAGTGTGGACCGGCATCGTCGCCGAGGTCATCTGCACCAACTCCTCACCGCCCTGCTGGCCGATGTAATAGGTGCCGGCCGGGCTGGTGCCGTATTTCATGGGCACGCGGCTGCGCAGGTCGGGAAGCCCGAAGTTGCTGGTGCCGTTGCCGCCGTAATTGGTGCCGAGCAACGAGAACAAAGCGGTATATTGCTGGATCGGCAAGGTCTGCCCGATGCACAAGGCCCAACCCTGCGGCGCGAAATTGCAGCCGAAAGGACGCACCTCACCGAGAAACGGCTGAACCATGCTGACCCTCCCATACGATTGCGTGAATAGAGACTTACGTGGAATGTAGAATGCTTGGCAACGGAACGGCCGACCGCAGATTGATTGTACGCGCAGGTTGCCCGACGCCGCAAGGCTGTTGTTACACGATTTTTGGTTGTCCCCGCGACGGTCCTCATGACAGCGCATGGCACCGGCCCGCCGCCTGTTGCAGCACGTCCGCAACCCAATCGTTGACCACGGCGTCGATCACCATGTGCACCCGGTCGGTGCCGCCCCTATTGGCGATGCTATGCGGATCGGCAAGCCGCAGATACCAGCAGCTTCCGGCCTCGAGCACGACGCGCTCGCGGTTGAGATAGAACTCGACTGAGGGATTGGTCGTGACCGGAATGTGAAAGCGCACCGTGCCGTCCTCGAAACTGAGATCGTGATCGGCGTGCTCTTTGATGACCGAGCCGGCCGTGAGCCGCATCAGCCGCACCGCCTGCAGCGGTGCCTTGAACGCCGCCAGCACCTCCCGATAGTACGGGCATGCCGCCAGCATCGGCGTGTCCGCGAACTCGCGGCAGGTCGGGTCCGAATAGATCATCGTGATCGGATGCGTAGCGCCCGCTTTGCCGCGCAGTGGAATGACGCTCCAGTCGCCCTCGTAATTCTGCCGCACGAAATGCTCGATCCAGGCGACCGCGCTCAGGCCCTGCAGGTCGTGGGCCAACCGGTTCGGGTCGAAACTGAAGGGCAGGCGCAGGCGGTCGGGTAACGGCACGGCTCAATATCTCCAGGTCCCATGGCGGCAGCGGCCAATACTCTAACGTCGTCGCCTCAGTTCACGCGGCGGCGATTATAACCCTCCCCTCGCCGGAACTGCAGAGCATACACCATCGTTCTCGCGGCGCGTTTTTTGTTCGCGTCCGAGTCATGGGCAAGCCAAGGGCAAGACCTTCGCCGCGGGCCGACCTTCGTCAGAGCGATCCAGCAGTGGATGGCCGGATGCATCACGATCGGACGCGGCGCACGAAGCAAAAATGTAGCAAAATGTAGCCCGGATGAGCGAAGCGATATCCGGGAACGATGATCCGGTTCGCTCGCCGTCCCCCGGGTTTTGCTTCGCTCACCCGGGCTACGAAGAAAAGAAATAAAAAAGGAAGCAGAACGCCGACAGACGCTGACAGATACCTCCGCATCGGCCGATGCGGCGCGCGCACCGCGGACAAGTGCCGTCTATGCACTCACCCGCTTTGACGCGCTCGCCTGTCGGCGTTCCACTGCGGCTCTCGTTGGTCGGTTGCCACCATACCAACTCAGCTTCAGGCCAGGCTTCCTGGGACGTGGCGGGAGCGCACGATCTTATGGACCGCCAACCAGGGCGAAGGTCGTGCACTGCTCCGCGGGCGTTAACCGCGCCCGCCTGTCCCAGTCCAGTGACAGCACCTCACACTCCGGCCGTAGTACCGGAGCGCATGATGCCCAAAGCCGCCCGAGTGCGGCGGTGACGAGCCGCCGTCCGCGGGCACCGCTACCCGCTCCGCCAGACGGCGTCACCGCCTGACGACCTTTCACGTGAGCGAGAGGGCGCCGGCTTTTAGTGGCCGCGGCGGCGGAGTCAAGCGTTTATTGCGGGTGGCACGCAAGGCGCTGATCCGGCGCGGCTTTTTGCTCTTTTCAGCTCGGCCCGGTGCGACGCTGCCGGGATGAAACGCGCGAAATCTACGAATCATGGACTCTAGCTTTGCGCCGCGGCGCGCAGGGCTTCGAGCCGGCTGTAGCGCGTAGGATGGGTTGAGCGAAAGCGAAACCCATCGTGCGGCTTGGCGGCTTGATGATGGGTTTCGCAAGGGCTCAACCCATCCTACGAATTGTAGCTTGGCGCCGCGGCGCGCATCGCTTCGAGCCGGCGGTAGAGATCGCCGAGCCAGCGCTCCGCCGCGGCGCGCGCGGCCGGGCTCGCCGCCTGCTGCTTGGCTGCGCTGTCGGATGCAAAGGCGAAGCCCGGCGCCTTGGCATCGAAGCGCGCCGCGTCCGTCATGGCGGCGCGCTCGGCGGGGCCGAATGCCACGCCGAAATGCGGTAGGATCTTCGAAAACACAGCCTCCGGAAGCTCGCGGTAATCGACCAGCAAGCCGCCGCCTTGGCCAAAATGCGCAACGACCGGCTCGCAGATTTTCGCCAGCACTTGCGCGTAATAGTCCTCGGCAGCGCCCGGTCCGTACGAGCGCTCGATGCGGTGGAAATTGGGCCCGACGCCAGGCGGCAGCATCTGTGCGCCCGGCATGCGCAGTTGCGACACCATCACTTCGACGGGATCGCGATAGAGGAAAATCCAGGGCACGTCGGGAAAGGCGCGACGAAACAGCGGCAGCGCCACGCTGTGCCAACAATCGAGCTTGATGAAGTAGCGGCGTTCATCCCCGCCGCGCTTTTGGCCGAGCGCAGCGACGATCGAGCGCAGCCAGCGATGCTGGCGCTCGTCGCCGAGGTCAGGCGTCCAGACGTGGGTCTGGACCACGCCGTCGATCGGGCTTGCTTCCGCAACGACGATGTTCGACTCGACCGCCGCCAGCATCTGCGAGACCAAGGTCGAGCCGCAGCGCGACATGTGAAAGATAAATCCGCTCGGCTGCAGGTGCGGCCGCTCGTCAAGCCAGGCCGCGAGCTTCTCGACCGCGGTCACGTAACGAAACAGCCTGTTGAACGGCTGGGCCAAACACCAGCGCACGTCGCCCTCGAAAAACGGCTGGCGCAGCCGCCGCGCACCGAAATAGGCCCAGTGCGCATACAGTTCGCCGGCCTGCCAGGAGGCGCGGATCGGCAGCCAGCCGTCCGGCGGCAGCGGTGTTTCTGGTGTGGCAATAACGGCCACGCCATCGAGCATGCGCTCGCGCATGGCCCGACGCGCATCCTCGGCGGTGAAGGCGAAGCCGCGTTGGCGCGCGACGTCGAGGAGCCGGGCCAGAAACGTCGACTCGTCGGCACAGTCCGGCTGCCGCAGCTGCGTTTGCAGCGAAAGGTCCTCAAGCGTCAGCGCGCAAAAAGCCGCAAGCGCCGCCGCACCCGCGCCGGATGCGCCCCCGATCTGGTCTGTCATCGCCATGACGTTCCCTTATGACGTTCCCTTTACCAGATGGCGCATGCCGGGCACAAAATCGCCGTGCTTCGACGGCCCACGGCCGGCCCTCGACAGCCCACAACGCGCCGCCTAAAGTCCGGCGTCGCACTGGGAACCGATGCTCATGCCGGAGATCACCGGAATCGCTGCGGAAACGGCCGGCGCCATCGCCGAATTCACCGTGATCTCGCGCAGCCCCGCGGTGCTCGCCGCCGAAGTGGACGGCGAGATCGTGATGATGAGCATCGAGCAGGGCCGCTATTTCGGCCTCGACGATATCGGCAGCGATATCTGGAAAAGGATCGAGCAGCCGTGCTCGTTCGCCGCCCTGGTCGACGCCTTGGCGGCCGACTACGAGGCCGACCGCGGCACCATCGCCGCGGACGTGACCGCGCTGCTGACGCGCATGGCCGAGCAGGACGTGGTGAGGCTTGCTTGATGGCCGCGCTTGCCCGTTTTTTTGCCTTGCCCGGCCCCGAGCGTCGGTGCACCTGCGAGGCAGCGCTGCTTCTTCTCGTGGTGCGCGTCGCGCTGGCGCTATTACCGCTGCCGCGAGCTTTGCGCCTGTTCGACATCGCCCAGGGTGCAACGAGCAGCGGCCGTGTCGATCCCGAGCAAGCCGCACTGGTCGGCCGAGCCGTCACACGCGCGGCGCGCCACGTGCCGTTCCGCGCCGTCTGCCTGCAGCAGGCTTTTGCGGCGCTGCTCATGCTGCGCCGCCGCGGGCTGGCCGCCACCGTCCATTTCGGCCTGCTCCGTGACGGCGGCGAGCTGAAGGCGCACGCCTGGAGCCGAAGCGGCGAAATTCCGGTGACGGGAGTTGCCGCGGCCCGCGGCTTCACGCCGATTGCCGCATTCGCGGCGTGAGTTCAAATCAGTCGGCGGCGCACTTCAGACCGTAGTTCATTCGGCCTGCTCGCGGCGCTCCTTGTGAGCGCCTGAATGAGCGGGGGCGCGATGAATCCAGCAATTGATGGTGAAGCGGCGATCCGCCCAGGCGGCGGACGGAACGCAAACCGGCAACACCTCATGACGAAGCCAGCTGGGGAAGATCACCAGCGAATCGGTCTCCGGCTCAACATCAACAAACGAATCAGCTGGCGGGCTTTCGCCCGGAACAGTCCGTCGGGGAAAGCCGTGGAGGCGGAGTTGACCGCCAGTGAAGCGGCGCGGAGTCGCCGCGAAATAATAGATGCAGGACAGAATACGCACCCGTTCGGTCCGCTCTAAAGTATCGATGTGGCATGCGAAATGACCGCCGTCCCCGTAAGCGCCGATATCGAACTCTTTCGGCACGATCGACGGTTCGATCAATTGCAGCGCCTTCAGCGCCGGCGGCGTTATGGCGGCGACGACGGACCTGATCGGGGCGTCCAGGGCGCCGAGATCGCCGAGATAAAGGCAATTGCGCAGGTTCAGGTCCAGAGACTGCACGCCGGTCGTGCGGTTATGGACACGGGCGGGCCGGAAATCCGCCTGTCTTTCGTTCACATAATTCAGCAGCGCCGTGACATAGTCCGCCCCCATGACATCGCGGTATATGAGATGCGGACAGCGCGCGTCGATGGCGACCGATGGTATCCCGGCTTGAAGACTCGGCGCCATCCGCCCAGTCATGCTCATTGCCAGCCATCCATCGTATGTGACGTGAACCAGAAGGGATAGAACTCCTGCTGGTCGAACAGCCGCTCCTGAAGCGCCGCTTTGTCAACCAGGCCTCCCAGCGCATGCTGGCAAAGGCTGCACGGGCCGGCATAGCCGGCCGCGTTCTTTTCGCCTGCAACGTGATCGAAGATAGCGCTCATCGGATTGCGTGCCAAAAATTGCAGAATGGAATCGTTCTGCATCCGCCTGACCAGATCGCGAAGCCGATCACGCGCGAGTTCGCCGATCTTGACGCCGTGATTCTCGTTGTTGAAACCGCAGCAGGGCCGCACCGCGCCATCCGGATCGATGACAATCTGCTCGATCACGCGGCACGGCTCGTCGATCTGCCGCAGCGGGGAATCGAGCAGATTTCGACCGCGGCCCACCCGATCGATCGCACGGAAGCTGAGCGACACGCGATCGACAGCACCTGCAGCCGCGAGCCTCTGGCGGACGCGGTCCTCCTCTGCCTCTCTCCGCCGGCCCGCCGGCAACTCGAAATTAAGCCGGATGCGGCGGCCGAACATTTGATAAAAGGAATTTGCCAGCACGCAGACCCGATCGAAGTCCAGAAATTCCTGATGATAGACCCCGGCGCTAACCTGTAAGTGGTCGCCGGGCCGAGCCATGAACCCAGCCGCGCCCAACCTCGTCAACATGCGCTCGGCTTTGTCCGTCGTCTCCGCCCAAAAGCCGTTGGTGTAGATGCTGATCGCGGCAAGATTCGCGGCTCGACCGGCAATAACCAGCGCGACCAACTCATCCGGATAGAGAAACGGCTCGCCTCCCGTGATGTTGAGCCAAGGAATGCCCGCGTCCGGCATCTGCTCGATGACGGCGCGCATCGCATCCAGATCGATCCGCTGCGCTTTGGCGTGCGGTCCCGATCCATTGTAGCAATGCCGACAGGAAATATTGCAGTGGTAGGTGAAGCGAAACGTGATGCCTTTGACTGGGAAGGCCAGGTTCGACAGCCGCAGCAGACAGGTTTCCGCCGTTTCGCCGAGCAGGTCGAGCCGCAGCCAATCGGCCAGCCATCGCCAATCGTATGCCGAAACGATGCTCTGCGCCTCATTGCGCACCGCATCGAGCGACGCAATCTTTTCGTCTTGGGAAGAGCCGGGTGCCGGAGGCGAGTTCGCCAGGTAGTCGCGATAAAGACGTTGCAAGCGGCGATTCGGCATCTGCAAAAACAGCTCACGAAGCGTCGTTATGGTCGCGTCATCGGGCGGGCCGTCGCCGCCGCAAGCCTGAGCTTTCAGGTCAAGGACGTCGGCAAAATCGACAGCGCGATGTCGTGCCAGCATCTGGACCATGGGCATGAATTCGGCGGCGTCCAGGCGTCGTCGCTCGGTGCGGCCAAGAACGTGCTTGAGGTGAGCGGCGCGGCAGCGATAACCGCGAAAGTCCACTGATTCGGGGCTGGGCGGGGCAGTAATCGCCGGTTGAAGCAAAATGCCGTCGTCGAATCGCTGCGGAATTGTCATGGACCTACGTTTCCAACACGACGGGAGTCCGCCACTCGGGGATTGAAGACTAGTCTGAGCTATGGCATAAGGGCAATGGCCGGGGGACGACCCGCTGGATGACAACACAGTAACGCCAAACCCGTGAACGAAACGCGGCATTCACAAAGCTTGCCAGAAGAAACGCGCGCCGCGCAGGACCGCCGGCAATGGCACGCGCCGCAATTCTTTGTCGCCGAATACGCCGCGACGAGAAATTCGACGCATGGGTCGACTGACGGACATACCCCTGCACCTTCGGAAAGCTAAACGCTAGCCGCCTGGTGACGAACCGTACAAATGGCGTCCAATGAGTGCGTTCGCCGGCATTGTCTCGCTGGACGGGCGGCCGATAGAGCGCCACGCCGAGGATCGGATTGCCGGTGCGCTGACCGCCATGCGGCGAGGCCGTACATCCGTGTGGCGAAGCAATGGTGCCATTTTCGTTCACAAGTCGGCGGAAGCGAACAAATATTCCGAAGCGCGCTCCCGCGCGTTTAGCGAAAACGATGCGCTGTTCGCGGCAGTTGCCCGCATCGACAATCGCGAGGAGCTAGGGAACGCGCTTGGGCTCGGCTCGACCGAGCTTGCGCAAATATCCGATGCCGAACTGATCCAACGTCTATTCCTGCGATGGGGCGATTCCGGCGTAGCGCGATGCGTGGGTGCGTTTGCCTTCGCGCATTGGGATGCGGCGGCCCGTCGGCTCACGCTCGGCCGCGATTGCCTCGGCAACCGGCCGCTATTTTATCATAGCGGGCAGGAATTCGTCTCTTTCGCCACGACGCTCGGCGCGCTTCTGGCGCTGCCGGGCGTGCCGCGCGCGATCGACGAAATCGCGCTGGCGCAGTTCATCGCCGTCAACAACGGAAACGAGCGGCGGACATTCTATCGGGACATCGAGAGGGTTCGAAGCTGCACGCTGGTGACGATCGACCGCAATGGGATCAACGATCGGCGCTACTGGGCGCCCGATCTTGACGCTGCTCCGCCGTACCGGCGCGACGAAGATTACATCGAAAGAGCGCGCGAGCTTTTCGACGCCGCCGTCGCCGCTGCGACGCGCGATACGCCGCACCTGGCCATCGCAACCAGCGGCGGCCTTGATTCCTCGGCGATCGCCGCCACCGCTGCGCGGCAGGGCATCGCCGCGAGCATCAGCTGTTTTTGCCTGGTGCCGCCGCCAGGCACAAACATCGACGTGGGACGATTCAAGTATCTCGACGAACGCGACAAGGTCGAGGCGCTCGGACAGATGTATCCGGGCCTTCGCCTGCATTTCGTTGCACCCGAACGCGTTCATCCCAAGGCGTTCGACGACACGCGTCACTTCGTCGGCATACACCTGCCTGCATTCGATGCAGCAGGCCTCGGATTTGGCCCTTATCTTCCCGAAACGGTCCTTGCGACCGGTCACCGGGCCATGTTGATCGGGAATTACGGCAACTTCGGCCTGACGTGGTGGGGCCGGCTTTCACTCGTCGATCTATTCCAGGGACGCCAGTGGCGCAGCCTGTTGCGCGATCTCCATGACGTTGCCCGGCAGAGCGATCGAGGGCTGGCCCGCACGATGGCCGCTGACCTTTTCTTCCCATTGGCACCGCACTGGACGCGTCGCTTGATCTATCGGCTGCGCGGAGAGGATCCGGACAGCGTCGCCCAGTATTGCGTGCTCAATCCGACGTTTATC
>JASHPU010000074.1 GCA_030037885.1 Xanthobacteraceae bacterium
ACCGGCGCTGCCGCGGCACTCGTGCCGCCTGCGATCGCCCAGATCACGGCGCCGCTCATCGCCCGCGCGATTCCCAAAACCGGCGAAAAGCTGCCGGCGGTCGGCCTCGGCACCGCGGCAGTGTTCGATGACGACGACGCCGGCACGCGCCGCAAGGCGGCAGCGGTGATCGAGGTGTTGGCCGCAAACGGCGGCCGCCTGATCGATACCGCTTCGACCTACGGCGACGCCGAGAGCGTCATCGGCGCCGTGCTCGACGCCGCCGGCGGCCGGCAGAATTTTTTTATCGCCACCAAGCTCGAAGCGCCCGACGCGGCGGAGCTGCAGCAATCGCTGCGCCGGTTGCGGACACAGAAAGTCGATCTGCTGCAGCTCCACAACGTCAGCAATCCGCGGCAATCGCTCGAGCAATTTTACGCATGGAAGGCGCAGGGCGCCTGCCGCTACGTCGGCATCACCTCGACCTATCACGGCGATTTCGGCGCCGTCGAAGCGGTGCTCGGCCGCGAAAAGCCCGACTTCGTGCAGATCGACTATTCGCTGGACAATCGCGCGGTCGAAAAACGCATCCTGCCGCTCGCCGCGGACGTGAAAGCCGCTGTCCTGACCGCGCTGCCGTTCGGCCGCGGCCGGCTGTTTCGCGCCGTGCGCGGCAAAGCCATTCCCGACTGGGCGCAAAGCTTTGCCGGCAGCTGGGCGCAATTCTTTCTCAAATTCCTGCTCGCCGATCCGCGGGTGACTGCGGTCATCCCCGGCACCGCCGACCCGGCGCACATGCTCGACAACCTGGGTGCCATGCGCGGCGCCCTGCCCGATCCGGACCAGCGCCGCCGCATGGTGCAATTCGTCGCGTCGCTTTAGGGGTTAGTCGTACTGCGTCAAAAGTTCGAATTACATGTTCGGGTAATTCGGTCCGCCGCCGCCTTCGGGCGGCACCCAGGTGATGTTCTGGTTCGGATCCTTGATATCGCAGGTTTTGCAGTGGACACAGTTCTGCGCGTTGATGACGAAGCGCGGCGCGCCACCCTCCTCGACCCATTCGTAGACGCCGGCCGGGCAATAGCGCGCCGAAGGCCCGCCATAGACGTCGTGCTCTGAGGATGTCTGTAAGTCGCGGTCACCCACCAGAAGATGCACCGGCTGGTCTTCCTCGTGATTGGTGTTCGACAGATAGACTGAAGACAGCCGGTCGAAAGTGAGCTTGCCGTCGGGTTTCGGGTAGGCGATCGGCTGGCAGGCCGCCGCGGCGTTGAGCGTGGCGAAATCCGGCTTGCCGTGCGGCAGCGTGCCGAACAGCGAGAAGCCGAGCCGATTGGTCCACATGTCGAAGCCGCCGAGCGCGATGCCGGCGAGCGTGCCGAATTTCGACCATAGCGGCTTGGCGTTGCGCGCCTGCTTGAGATCGCGCCCGATCGGCGAGGCGCGCCACACCGCCTCGTAGCCGGACACTTCGTCATGGGCGCGGCCGGCCGCGAGCGCCGCGGCGATGTGCTCGGCCGCCTGCATGCCGGAGAGGATGGCGTTGTGGCTGCCCTTGATGCGTGGCACGTTCAAAAAGCCGGCGGCGCAGCCGACCAGCACGCCGCCCGGAAAGGCGACGCGCGGCACCGATTGCCAGCCGCCCTCGGCGATGGCGCGAGCGCCGTAGCCGATGCGCCTGCCGCCGGAAAGCGTATCGCGAATGAGAGGATGCGTCTTGAAGCGCTGAAACTCCTCGAACGGCGATAGATACGGATTCTCATAATTCAGATGAACGACAAAGCCGACGGCTACCAGGTTGTCGGCAAAGTGATAAAGGAACGAGCCGCCGCCGGTGCGGTTGTCGAGCGGCCAGCCGACCGTGTGCTGCACCAGGCCGGCTTGGTGTTTTTCGGGGACGACCTGCCACAGTTCCTTCAGCCCGAGGCCGAATTTTTGCGGCTCGCTGTCTCGCGCCAGATCGAACCGAATGATCAGCCCTTTGCTGAGGCTGCCGCGCGCGCCCTCGGCGAACACGGTGTACTTGCCGCGCAATTCCATGCCGCGGGCGAAGCCGGCCTTGTGGTGGCCGTCCTTGGCCACGCCCATGTCGCCGGTGGCGACGCCGACCACGGCATCGTTATCGAGCAGCGTTTCGACGGCAGCGAAGCCCGGGTAAATCTCCACGCCGAGCGCTTCGGCCTTGCGCGCCAGGTAGCGGCAGACGTCGCCGAGCGAGACGATGAAATTGCCGTGGTTGCTCAGCAGCGGCGGCATCAAAAAATTCGGCAGCCGCCAGGCGCCGGAGCGCCCCAGCATGTAGAAGCGGTCTTCCGTGACCGCCGTCTTGACGAACGAATCCTCGTTACGCCATTCCGGCAAAAGGCCATCGAGTCCGATCGGATCGATCACCGCGCCGGAAAGAATGTGAGCACCGACCTCGGAACCTTTCTCCACCACCACGACGGATGTTTCCGGCGCCAACTGCTTGAGCCGAATCGCCGCCGCAAGCCCCGCCGGCCCGGCGCCGACCACGACCACGTCGAACTCCATGGCCTCGCGCGCCGGCATTTGCGGTTCGGTCATGGCTTGCTCCTTTCGCCGCCAAAGTCTTTCATGCTTTGCGGGTCCGTCATAGACTCGCCGCAGCAATTATGAGAACGCCTCGGCCATGAGTCTCGATCCCCAAGCGGCCCGCGCGCTGCTCGCCTTCTATCTCGAAGCCGGGGCCGATGCGCTTGTCGGCGAACAGCCGGTCGACCGCATGGCGGACGCGCCGGCGCTGTCGGCAGCGCGCGACGCGGAGTGTGAGGCGGATGCCAACCCCGCGCGGGCGAGCAGTGCTCCGGCGCGTCGGCTGGAGCGCCCTGCTCCGGCCGCGGCGGCCGCGTCCGCG
>JASHPU010000011.1 GCA_030037885.1 Xanthobacteraceae bacterium
GCCAGCGACCACACGACGCGTGCCGGCACAGAGGCGTTCCACCGCAACACGGAGCGCTTCAATGCTTCGTGGCGAAGTGGAAGCGAAGCTGCCAACCGCATCGCGGAGCGATCGATGGAGCAGCTCAGCAGGTTATTGGGATTGAGCGGAGAAACGGCGCGGCAGACGGTTCAACAATCGTCCAGCAACATCCAAGCAATGTTGGAGAGCACGACGATCATCGCCGACGGGCTGCAAGACCTGTCCGGCGAATGGCTGCGATTCGCACAGGAGCGCCTTGAGCAAAATATGGCGCATCTCGATCAGCTCTTCGGGTGCCGAAATCCGCATGAATACCTGGCCCTTCAGACCCGCATCGCGCGCGAAAATTTCGAAGCGGCGCTGCAGTCGGCGCGCCGCGCTTCGGAGCGCTCCACCCGTTCTGCCGATGAAGCCGTACGCAAGATGAGCGAAGCTTCCGTCGCGCCTCAGTAAAAAGGCTCCGCCGGCACGGGATCGCCGGGCCTGGCGGGCCGGCCCGCACTCACTGGCTCGGGGATTGTCGCGTCCGCGCGGCGGCGGCCACGGATCTTGTAGGCGGTGCCGAGCGCCGGATTCTTGCTCGATACGTCCGGAGCGACGCTCGAGCAGACGACGTCACAGCTTTATTCTACACGTGCTTCAATTCTACACGTGCTGCACCAGGCCGAGAACAGCGACGAATTGGCGCGGCGGAACGTTCGCGTTTCGCACAATTGGACGAAGCCAATGAGTAAGCCGTGCCGTTGTGCGATCGAATGGGTATCGTCGTCGGTCGGCCACGTGTTCGGACATGAAGCGACAGCAGCGCTTTCCTTGAATGCATCGATGCGCCAAGATGAGCGGCATCATCGTCAAGCTTGGCAACTCGAGCAACAAGGAGATCAGTAATGGCGCGCTGGACCATGATCTTGAGTCTGATATCTGCGCTCAATCTCGTTGCATTGGCTGTGACCCTTTCGCTCCCTTCAAGGGCAGCCGTGGCGGGAATGAACTATCACGCGCTCACCAACGATCCGGACTTCACGCGTGCCGTTCAGTCGATCGTACAAAACTGCAAGGTCAACATCGATACCGCCAAGCTGAAGTGCTAGAGCATTTCCCGACGATGCTGAATCGTCATTGCGAGCGACCCGGTTGCCCAGCTCGGCCATTTCCAGGAGCGGTGCACGCATTCATCGCGGGCCGCGGCGGGCGATGCCAGCGCCTCACGTCGGCTTGGCATCGACATAGACGTAGCTCGGTCCCGCCGTCCTGTTGGTGCCGTCGTTCGCCGGCGTCTGCATCAGGCTGACCGCCAGCATCTTCAGTTCGTACATCAGCCCGATCGCCACATTGATGTTGTCCGGCTTGCCGTTGAACGCCGTGTGCAGCGCGTTGAGCAGGCTGCTATAGGCAAAGCTGAACTCGGCCAGCCGCGTGTAGGCCTGTGAACCAGGCTTGAAATCGCCGAGCTTGGGGTTTGGCTTCATCGGATAGACGCCGTTGGGATCGAACGGGATCGGGTCGCCGCCGTAGGCGTAGCCGGTCGGAGTGCGGACGATCTTGCGGCCGTAATAGATTTCGCCGAACTTGTAATAATGGGCCGGATTGCCCGGCGTCTGGAACGGATCGCTGCTGGTCCCCTCGCCTTCGACGACGATGATGTCGATGCCGCGTATCGCGCTGGCGCAATCCACAATGGGGAACAGCCGGTTCGGCGGAAACCAGCTCAAGACCTGCTTGTCCGGCCCGACCGTGAAAATGGAATTGCCGAGCTCGACGATCTTCTTTTTCACCGCGTCGTAGAATTCGCCGATGGTGGCGAATTCCGGCTCCTCGGCCGCCACGGCCAGCGTCTTCACCGGAATGGGATGTTCCGGCTCCTCGATCACCATGAAGGTGTCGAGCACCAGCGGCTTTGAAAACGCCTCGATGCCGACGATGAAATCCTTACCGCCGATCGACATCGGCAGCGGCCCCGGATATTGCGGAATGAAGTCAGGCGAATTGATCTGTGGCTGCCCACCGATGGCAATCAGGATATTGCCGTCGATCGTCATGTGCAGCATTTCCTGAACGACGATCGAGTGGATCAACTTTTGGATGTCATCGTTGTAGCCCGGCATCAGCGAGAACAGCGCCGTCAGATAGGGCGGGATGGTGCTGTGCTCGAGCTCCACCGCCTTCTGCAGATAGTAATAGAGGTCGCTGCGATGCTTGGCCGCCCGGATGCCGTCAATAATGCCTCGCCGGAGCTTGATCATGACCGCTCCTTTGCCTTGGCGCGTGCCGCCAAACCCAGGACGAATGCCGTCTTGCCGCGCTGCTGGATCGGCTCGAGAACGAGTTGCACCGTCGGCTGCGTCGCCATCGGCGGCGGCGGCACGGCGGCGGTGGCGGGTTCGCCCTTGAGCGGCAGGCCGTCGTGGCCGGGGCTGCTCATCCACTTCATGATCATGGCGCGGTTGCTGGCGGACAGGTCGCGGGTGACCGGCATGTGATTGGGATCGCCGATCGGCAGTGAGAAAGCGAGCTTCAAAATGTTGAGGTGCTCGACCACCGAATCGTAGTCGCCGAGCTTCACCAGGTGCTTGCTCATGATTGGATAAAGATTGGCGTATTGCTGCAGGATCGGCTGGATATTGCGATACCAGGTCGGCTGCGCAGGCACGTCGCTCGGGCTGAACACCAACACGCTGATGAAGTTCCACATGTTCATGATGGTCTGCGCCGGCTGCTGCGCGAGCTGATAGCCGACGGCATAGACTTGGCCCTCGATATAACCGCGCGGCCGTGCCGGGCTCATCACGCCGGCTGTCAGGTTCAGCGCGGCCCTGCCGTTGCCGTCGGTCGTCAGCGCCGAAGCATAGCTGACGCCGTCGGCCGGCGTAGCGACGTCGGGCGGCTCGACGTTGGCCGGCGCGGCGTTGCCGATCATGGCGTTGTTCGGCGCGAAGGTGATTGCAGCGGAGATCGGCTTGCCGTATTGCGTCGTGTAGAGTTCGACGGTCTTGCTTTCGTTGGGTTCGAGCCGGTAGACGAAACTGTCGGCGCGCACGTAGAGCCCGCCCAGCGATTCCTGGATCAGCACATTGTAGTTGCCGCCGTTTTGCTGACCGAGCAGCAACAGCGGATATGTCTCGATATTGGCTACGCACCAGGAATCGGCGGAATAATCGAACTCCTGAATGCCGGCGGTCTGCTGGTACCAATTCGGCTGCCGATAGGCGACTTGGCCGAGGACCGCGACCTGTCCGGCGGCGACGCTTGTCAGCACCCCGTCGGTCCGGGTTTTCAGCACCGCCATCGCCAGCGGGCCCACGTCCACGAAGGCGCCGTCGGCATTCACGATTTGGAGGCTGTTGCCGAA
This sequence comes from Xanthobacteraceae bacterium, assembly GCA_030037885.1. Classification (GTDB taxonomy): domain Bacteria; phylum Pseudomonadota; class Alphaproteobacteria; order Rhizobiales; family Xanthobacteraceae; genus BOG-931. The sequence goes on from JASHPU010000011.1 coordinate 3,371, forward strand.
ATCCGCCGTCAACGCCTTGCGCCCGGCATCGACCTTGGCTTGGAAAGTGAAGACCCCGTTCACGGCGGAAAGTCCGTTGCCCTGCGCCGCAACCATCTGCCGCCCGAGCACAAAATGCTTCGGTTCGCCGCTGCGATAAGGCCCGATCACGCCGGCGACCCGACCGAGCGTGTAGCGCGGAATGCCCGGATCGCGGCCATAGGCGTATAGATTCATGTTGATCGACAGCTCGCCGTCCTCGCTCGCCCGCTGCAGCGCCTTGAGCGCCGCCGACGACGGCGTGCCGCTCCATTGCACGCGATTGAGCACCGATTGGTACACCGCGGCGAGTTCCTGGTCGTTCGGGGCGGTGTCCTGCTGCTGACGCCGCCAGAGGTTGATGAACGCCGCCGTCACATAATCGCCGGAGAAGACGGTGCTGCCGGCGCTGTCGGTCAGCCGCAGGCCCATGCCCCAGATTTCCGAGCACGACTGCTGCTGCGGATCGAGATCGACCAGCTTGCCGAACACATGATCGTCGGCATTCTCCAGCGCCATGCCGATGACCTGGTCCCGGCCGTTCTCGGTAATCTGCGCGCCGCCGAGTTGCGCGCCGGTGATCCGGCAATTCACCAGCCGGAAGATGCCGGTGCCTTCCGGATTCCAGCTGCCATCGAAATTGAGCTGCTGGAATAAGTCGCTGAACGTCGCGTTGTTGAAACTGGTAACGTCGTTGTTGATGGTCGAAACGTCGGCCTGGAAAAATCCGCTGAAAATCAGTCTCGGACTGTCGAGATAACTCATCGGCCGTTCTCCGTCGGGGGCTGGATGGTCGCCCAGGTCGGCGTGATCCGCACCGGCGACGCTTGCACGGCCGGCTGCGCCGCGGGGCAGTCGGAGGAGAACAGGCAGCACCAGCCGGGTTTCGCCGGGCACATCTTCGCGACCTCATCCCAGGTCTTCGCCGGATCCGGTTTCTCCATGCGGAAGCTCGTGTAGTTTTGACTCACGATCGGTGCATTGGGCGGATCGTCGGGATCGCCGGCGAAATAGAACGACTGCGGATGCCGATAGGGCGTCGCCTTCGGGTCATTGCCGTCCGACGTCGGCGCTTTGTAGAACGCATAACCAAACAGGATGCCCGACGGCCGCATCGAATAGGCCTGGATCGTGCCGCCGAGATGGGTGCTCTCGCCGGCGTTGTAGGGTAGATGTTTGATGAAGTCCGTCCGCGGCGGATGATTATGCAGCGAGAACTGGCAGCACGCCGGCATGCCCTTCGGCCGGTCGGCATAGGTGATGAAATAGGCCTTGTTGCCGAGCGAGATGAACGAGCAGCTATAATTGTTCGCCATTGGGAAGATGGGCAGGCAGTATTTGTCGTAATGCTCCATCATCGCGCCGGTGCCGTCGCGATCCACCGGCACATAGGTCGAGTCGTAATAGGTCGCGCCGTAGGAGACTTGGTAATCGTCCGGCGTCAACCCCTGCGGCGGGTTGGCATAAGGCGGCGGAAATTTGTCGTAGTCCTTGAACACGCGGTACATGGTCCACGCGCTGGTCCACCATTTCGGATAAAGCGGATTGCTCGGCTCGCCGGGCTTGCGCGGGTAGACGCATTTCGACGGAGGTAGACAATCTTTGTCATTGTGCACGCCGCCGGTGTAATATGTGTGCAAGCTGTCCGGCGTCTGCGCACGCGCCGCACCGATCACCAAGCTTGCCGACGCCGCAATGATGACAAGCACGGCGCAGCGGCCATGCGCAGCGATGAGTCCGCCGAATGCGCTCATCGACGCTCCTCCTCAAATATGCGGTTGCGTGAATTTGTTTTTGATTTTGGCGGGCAGGCGACGCGATTCCGTGCGATTTTAAACCGTAAGCCGCAGCGAGACAACATTAAAACCCGTATAACTTGATCGTCGTCCACAGGTTGTCATACGCAAGACACGTCCCACCGGCTATGTCGGCTCCGGCAGCAGCAGGATCAACGCCGCTGCCCTGACCGGCGGCCAGTTCGGCGTGCTGCACACGCTGAACATTGGCGGCCCGATCCTTGCGGTCCCGGCGGCAATCCGCCGCGCTACACCAAGGTGCGTCCACCGCTCTACACCAATGTCACCGAGTCCGGCCTCGCCTCGCCCGCGATGGTCATCGATGTCGTGTTCATGACCACCACCTTTGTCTCGCTCCATGCGCTTTCGGTCGAGGACGGCGCCATGCTGTTCGAGGACCAGCTCGGCGAGCCGACCGGCGGCTCCAACGGCGGCTATGGCTATTGCATCGGGCCAGCCGTCTGCGGCGACTATGTCGTGGCCGGCGCGCCGGTCTTCGGCGGCGATGGCAGCGTACTGCGCATTTATGGAATCAAGCCGGGGCGCGGTGGGAGTGCTACGACATGATCATCGGCGCGCTTGGCCAGGCGCATGAGTTCGCGTTACTGCCGCGAAAAGATGCCACGGTTTTGGCGTAAAAGACTTGGAAATTATTGATCTAAATTGATCACTCTCAAGACCAAGCCAAGGAGGTCAGATCATGAAACAAACGATTGTCGTGGCCGCGGCGACCATCCTTTTGTCGCTCAGTGCAGCGGTCGTCATTGCGCAAACGTCGGCGCCGGCCAAAGTCGCCGAGACGGCGAAGGGCAAGACGCTGGTCGATACCAAGGGTATGACGCTCTACACCTTCGATAACGATAGGACCGCCGGCAAGTCGGCTTGCAACGGCAAATGCGCGGCGAACTGGCCGCCTTTCATGGCTCCGCCCGGTGCTGCAAATATGGAGAGCTGGACCGTCATCGTTCGCAATGATGGCTCGAAGCAATGGGCCTACAAGGGCAAGCCGCTTTACCGATGGATGGATGACAAAAAGCCGGGCGACGTGGACGGCGACGGACGCTTCAATGTCTGGCATGTTGCGGCACCGTGATAGCGCTCTCGCCGGGAACGGATAAAGTTTCGCCCGGCAGCGCTCACGGTCATCCGTAACGAGCGGCCGGTCGAAGCCGCGCAGCGCATGCGGCGATCTGGAGCATTTCCCGATCGGACTGCACCGGCGGCGTCATTGCGAGGCATCCCGAAGGGGCGACGAAGAGCAATCCAGAAGCTTGCGCAAGCCGCTCTGGATTGCTTCGCTTCGCTCGCAATGACGATTCATCATCATCGGGAAATGCTCCTAGTTCAGCAATCGAGGCTGTTGGGTGGACTGATCGTGTCCGTCCTGTCCCATACCGGATTCCGCCTCATGTCTGAGGGCCTGCGCGATCGCTCGACATGCATCGAATGGGATGGCGAACGACACCTGAAAGCCCTCCTCGGTGCACAGGGTCGCAATAAAGCTGCTTTCGCTGCAGCTTTCGATCGACCATCGGCCAAGCGGGAAAACGTAGCGCGATGACGTGTCGCGGGTGCGCTGCTGCAGCGCCTGCGACAGCATTCGCGGCAGCGTCATTACGATCGATTCCGCTTGATCGAACGGAAACTCGACACAAACCGGCTGCCCGTCACTATCGAGGAATTCCAGGCGAACTGCGCGGCCTTCGTCGACGACCCCGCAGGTCGTCAACCGGGTACTGGCAACGATCCGAGACATCAATCCAGGCTTTCCGTCAGCGCCGGCCTTTCCGGGCAACGTTATATTTCACTATATATAGCGATCGAGCAATAGGCAATTCCTCGGGGGGTGCGCGATCATGGCTTATTGCCCTCACATCAAGACGTTGCGAGAATGCGAAATCGGAGAAGTCATGGACAAGGCCGCAAATGCGATCGGTATAGTCCGGGGAACCTCCGGCGACGAGGTCCAGGGCGTCTTTCGAACGCTTGTCGAGCGCTGGCGCCCGGCTTGCCGTCTGGCCGGGCTCATTGCGGAGCACCACGGTCTCACCGATCGCGCCTGCAGCGCTGGGTTTCTGCGCAGCGTGACGAGCGGCGAGCGCTTCTCGATTTTCCACGATCTCGGACCAGGCTCGACCGCGTGTCACCTCGACGGGACCGGGGCGCGCTCCGCTGCAAATGCCGTGCAGCGCGACATTGCCGCAGGATGCGATCTCGTGGTGCTGAGCAAGTTCGGCAAGCTCGAAGCAAGCGGTAACGGATTGTTCGGCGCATTCAAAGCGGCGCTGGAAGCGCAAATCCCGCTTCTAACATCGGTCTCGCCTGCCTGCGAAAAACAGTGGGAGACACTCGCCGGCCGATTATACGTCGTTTTGCCGGCAGACTTGGAGCGGATCAGCGCGTGGCGGCAGAGCATTTCGAAAGCGCCGGGCGGCGCAGTCGAGGCGGTGCATTAAGACATTTCGGCTGGAGCCCTTACAGCACGCGCTCGACCACTGGGCCGGGGGAATTGATCCAACGCACCTTTCAGCCAAGCGGCCAAATGCGTACTGCGTCGGGATCGACGTCGAAGCGGCAGGTGCTGCCGCGCGGCGGGTCGACATAGCCCGCCGCACCATCGATCCGCGCGTCGCCGAAGCGGATCGCGATCTGACGGCCTGAGGCAGCATGGGTGACGGCTTCGATCACGCCGTCATAGCGCCCGCCTTCGTTCAAATGAACGCACGCCGGCGCCACGCTCCAGCCAATGCGCGCGCCGGGGCTCAGCGCCGGGCCGGCTACCTTGAGGACCTTTCCCGCACCGACCGCAATGCCATCCGGGCCGGCGGCTGTGCCCTCGGCGGCGTGATCGGCGCCGAGGAGCCGCGCCACCGTTTCGCTGTTCGGGCGGCGAAATACCGCGTCGGTCTGGCCCGATTGCAGGACGCGGCCGTTCTCGAATACGAGGATTTCGTCCGCCAGCATCGCGGCTTCTACTGGATCGTGCGTCACGATAATGATCGCAGCGGCCAGCTCGTTCTCCAGTGCCAGCATTTCGCGGCGAAGCCGCGAGCGCAGTGGCGCATCGAGCGCCGAAAATGGTTCGTCGAGCAGCAATAGCCGCGCCGGGCGGACCAAGGCGCGCGCCAGGGCGACGCGCTGCTGCTGCCCGAGCGACAGCGCATCCGGCCGCCGCCGCTCCAGGCCGCGCAATCCCAATCGGTCGAGCCAATACTTTGCCAAGGCGGCGTCGGCTCCGGCCGGGAAGGCCAACTGTTCAGTCACCGTCAAATGAGGAAATAGCGCGTAGTTTTGTGGAACATAGGCGACGCTGCGGGCTGCGGGTTCAAGCGATCCAATCTCCCGACCATCGAGCACGATGCTGCCGCGGTCGCAACGCTCGATCCCGGCGATCATCTTCAGCGTCAGCGACTTGCCGGAGCCGGACGGGCCGACGATGGCAAGGCGCCGGGTTTGCGGCGACCACGCGAAGTCGAGATGAAAGTTACCGAGCCGCTTTTCCAGGCGGAGTTTCAGATGGACCGTCGAGCCCGCAGCCTCGCGACGTGGCGGAAGCTCCGGGATCATAGCCGGCGGTACGGCTCCAGATGCCCCGACGCCCGCACGCGCAGCAGTCCAGTCATCGGCCAGCGTGCTGAGCACCATGATCGCTACGGCAAGCGCCAGTGTCGGCACCAGAACCGGCAGCATCGCCGGCAGGCCCTGGGCGCCGAACGCCACGTAGGTGTAGACCGGCAACGAATAGGGATGGTAGGCGACCATGACGGTGGCGCCGAACTCGCCAAACGCGCGCAGCCATGCCAGCAACAATCCCGATGCTATGGCGGGCCGGGCAATCGGCACGCTGACCCGAAAAAACACGGACAGCGGGCGACGCCCCAAGGTGGCGGCGACGCCTTCGAGGCCTGGATCAATGGCGGCGAAGGCGGAACGCGCCGCAATGATCAGAAAGGGCGAGGCGACAAAAACCTGGGCCAGAACGATGCCCATGAAACTGTCAGTCAACGCACCGGCAGTGAGGCGGCCGACCGGCGTCGTGTAACCGAGCAGGAATAGCAGCAGCACGCCGCTGGCGAGCGGCGGCAAAGCGAGCGGCAGTTGAACCAGAAAGCCGAGCAGGCCCATCGCGCGGCCGCACGTCCGCGCCAATAGGTAGCCCAGCGGGATGCCGCCAAACGCGATCAGAACAGTCGCGAGAGTGGCGCTTAAAATCGAGGTCAGACAGGCGCGCACCAGGGCCGCGACGTCCACCGTCGTCCAATCGGCCATTCCCGCTTGCTGCACGCCGGCAACGAGCGGCGCGATCAGGTAGATCGCGAGCAGGCCGGCAAGCCACGGCAGCGCGGCAGGAATGCGTCGGGTCACTTCGTTCAGCCCGCCCAGCGCGCGCTCAATTCACCTGGACTGGCTGAGCAGCGCTTGAACGTCCTGCGGCACGTCGTTTCGGTCGCCGGTGAGCTTGAGTGGTTGCACGCCGAGGCCGTGCTCCTTCATCAGAGCTTGCCCATCTGCGCCCAATAGAAATGCAACGAACTTGTCGGCGCCGTCGGCATTCGGCGCGTTGTGCAGAATGGTGACCGTATAAACGGCTTTCGGCGTGATCTCGGCGGGCAGCGCCAGCGACGAAATTTTGGCGTCGGCTGTTTCCGTGGAATAGAAAAAACCGACGTCGAGCTGACCGGACTGTAGCCGGCCCACTAATGTCTCCTCCGGCAATACCTGCGCGGTGTTGTCCGGCGCACCGATGATTTTCTCCGACAGCCCCGGGCTCTTGTAGAAAGTTTCGGCCTGCTTCATCAGCGTCACGGTGAGCGCACCCTTGGGATCGAGCTTGGGGTCGGTCCGGCCAATTCTGATTCCCGGCTCCTGCAGCACCTGATACCAGGGCTTCGATTTCAAATCGGCGGCAAACTTGCTCGACGCATTATAGCCGATGACGAGCGGCGACTGCGCGAAGGTGATGTACCAGCTCACCCAATTGCCGTTGGCCGAACCCATCAGGCCGGCGTTCACCTTGGGGCTGGCGCTGACGAACACGTCGCCCTGACGGAGCTTGCCTTTGATCTGGTTGGCGAGCCCGCTCGATCCGCCGGCAAAACCCTGAAAGCTGTCGCCGCTTGCTTTGTCGAAGGCCGGTCCGACGCCGCGCTCCATCAAATTGACCAGCGATGCGGCGTACAACACGTTTACCTTGCCGGCGGCGAGTGCCGGAGAAGCAGGCGTCAGCGACAGAACGGCCGCAAACAGTCCCGCGGCGGACAGCGGAGACAGAGCAGATTGATTCCAGAAGCGCATTGGCTGTTCCTTCATTCGTTTTAGATGATTCAGTCGCGCGTCACCACGAAGGTGAGTGCGTGGGCAGTTGTGTTGCTGAGTTCGATGACTGAGCTCGCGCGAGTTGCACGTCAACGATGCTCAGGGGACAGCCTCAGAAGCGCATTCTGAGCCATGAAGGCGCGCTTACGGCGCGTCAGTGTCGGCCGAGAGCATACCAAGAAATATTCGGGCTGCAAGCCACTGGACACATGCTTCCAAATGTCGCTTCTGGGGACTGGCGGCCAGTTGTGCAGCTTGTGCGGTAACCGGCTTAGGGCATGATGGCTGCCGCCAAAGCGGCTTCTGTTGGATCGAACATGTGGATCGGACATGTGGATTGGTCATGGATAGCGATCGGGACGGCCTCGTCGAGTTTGCGGGTGCGCAAAGCACGATGTTCACGACCGGCAAGGCGGCCGGCGCTCTATCGATCGGCTCGCTCGAGCAGCGTGCATTTCTTTATGCCATCGGACCGGTCAAGGCTCTCGACGGCGAAATCACTGTTTTCGAATCGCGACCCTACGTGAGCCGTGCGCGTGGAGGCTCTTACGTCGTCGAACGTTCCTGGAACGAGGAGGCGATCTTCCTGGCGTGGAGCAGTCAAAAAAACTGGCAGGACATTTCTGTGCCCGACAACGTCCGGGGTTATCTCGATCTTCAAGACTTCGTGAAGTCGGCTGCGAACGCGGCCGGTCTCGACGTCGGCAAGCCATTTCCATTTCTGTTGGCGGGAGCGCCGTCCGAAATTCGATGGCACATCAACGTCGATCGGACCGAAGGACGGCCCATAGACCGCGAGCTGTTCGCGCGCTCGAAGGCGACATTCGTGTTGAGAAACGAACGGGTTGACATCATCGGATTCTATTCCGAGAGACACGCCGGGGTGTTCATCAGTAAATATGCGCCGGCTGTTGCACCTGAAAGCGGGCGGACCAACGCCATTCATATCCACTTCATTTCGCGCGTCAGCGAAGCAACAGGGCATATCGATGACATGACGATGAACGGTCGTATGCTCCTGCGTTTGCCGGCTGAGCCTGAACCCTGAGCGCTGCCTGCACGGCATTAAAAAAAGAAAGGACGCTCCTTATGGCAAATACGACGGCGGAGCTTGAAGCGCTCCTCGTGCAGCGTTCGCTCACCGATCCGCAGCTTGTGGCAGCGGTGGACGCGGCGGCGGAGTTCCGGATACTGCCCGATGCCACCGTGATCAAAATTGGCGGACAGAGCGTCATCGACCGCGGCCGCGCCGCAGTCTACCCGCTCGTCGACGAGATTGCCGCTGTCCGCAAGGTTCACAAGCTCCTGATCGGGACCGGAGCAGGCACCCGGGCCCGGCATCTCTACTCGATCGCGGCCGGGCTTCGCCTGCCGGCCGGCGTGCTCTCGCAACTCGGCGCCTCGGTTGCCGATCAGAACGCAGCGATGCTGGGGCAGCTGCTTGCGAAATACGGGATCTCCACAGTCAGCGGCGCCGGGCTGTCGGCGGTGCCGCTCTACCTTGCCGAGGTGAACGCGGTCATCTTCGGCGGGATGCCGCCGTATGGCCTGTGGATGCGTCCGGCGCCCGAGGGCGTAATCCCGCCCTACCGCACCGACGCCGGATGTTTTCTTGTTGCCGAGCAATTCGGCTGCAAGGCGATGATCTATGTGAAGGACGAAAACGGCCTCTACACGGCGAATCCAAAGACCGCGAAGGGTGCAACCTTCATCCCCAAGATCGCGGTGGCCGAGATGAAGGCCAAGGGGCTGCAGGATTCGATCCTCGAGTTCCCGGTGCTCGATCTTCTCGCCTCGGCACGCTGCATCCGCCAAGTGCAGATCGTCAATGGCCTCGTCGCCGGCAATCTGACCCGCGCGCTCGCCGGCGAGCACGTCGGCACCATCATCACCGCGAGCTGAAGAGAACCATCACCATGGCCGACACCAACCAGATCAAGCACGTCGCCTCGCCGCTCGCGCGCCAGACTCTCCTTGACGGCGATCTCACCCGGCCGGTCGCCGGCGGCCGCCCGATCCGGCTTCTGCCTTGGCTGCAGGTCGTCAAGATTGGCGGCCGCTCAATCATGGATCGCGGCCATCAGGCAATCCTCCCGCTTGTGGACGAGCTGCGTGCGCTGCTGCCCGAGCACCGTCTGCTCATCCTGACTGGCGCCGGAATCCGCGCCCGCCATCTTTACAGCGTTGGCCTCGACCTCGGCCTGCCGGTCGGGTCGCTTGCTCCGCTTGCCGCGAGTGAAGCCGGACAGAACGGCCATATCCTTGCGTGTCTGCTCGCGCCCGAGGAGGTCTCCTATATCGAGCATCCAACCATCGCGAACCAGCTTGCCATTCACCTCGCCGCGGCCCGCGCGGTCGTCGGCAGCGCCTTTCCTCCGTATCACCATCATGAGTTCCCGACCTCGCGCATCCCGATCCACCGGGCCGACACCGGCGCATTTCTGCTTGCCGACGCGCTGGGCGCTGCCGGCCTCACGATCGTGGAAGACGTGGACGGCGTGTACACCGCCGACCCCAATGGGCCGGACGGGAAGCGGGCGCATTTGCTCCGGGAAACGAGCATCGCCGAGCTTGCGAAGCTGCAGGGTACGCTGCCGTTCGACCGTGCGCTGCTCGAGGTCATGGCGACCGCGCGCCACATTGATCGCGTGCAGGTCGTGAACGGACTCGTTCCGGGCCGGCTTACTGCGGCGCTGCGTGGCCGGCACGTCGGAACGATCATTCACACCGGCGCGCTTCCGAACTGAGGACACATTCGCTGATGGCGGCTAGGGCATTGTGAGCCCATCCAGAGAGCGACTGCGAGAATGGCTAACAGCGTGATCGTCCCCCTGCTTCAATTGCCCGGCTGAGCGACGCCGGGAATTGTGCACCCGCCGTGTCGGCACCCGCCAAGCAATGATCTAGTCTAGTCTCATCTCGATCAACGCTTGCTCAATGATGCTGCTGCCGATCGCGTCGCGGCGGCGGAAGCCAAATCGCCCAGCTTCACGACGCCCTTTTCGATGCGTTCATTCCATCCATGCGCGCCGCTCAGTCGCAGACAATGGCCGTAGCGGCCGCTGACCGAGAACGCGTCGCCCGGGACAAAGCAGATTCCGTTCTTCAGTGCCTCGTCGAACAGCGCCGCCGTCCGCACGGACTTCGGCAGTTCGAGCCACAGCACGAAGCTGCCGGCCGGGCGGCTCACTTTGGTGCCCGCGGGAAACGATCGCTCGACGGTGCGACTCATCTGGCCGATGGTGTATTCGAAAACGCGCCTGATCCGGCGCAGATGATTGTCGTAACCGCCGGAGGCCAGGAAGTCGGCAAACGCGGCCTGCAGCAAGGGCGGGCCGGACAGCGTGAACGCCAGCTTTCGTTCGAGCGCGCGTTCCATCTGCGCGGCGGTCTTCGTCACCATCCAGCCGATGCGGTAGCCGGGCGCGACAGTCTTCGAGAATGAGCTGCAATAGATGACGTTGTTCGCCGACCGTTCGAGCGCCATGAACGGAACCGGCCGTTGCGGGCCGAAGTAGATGTCGCCATTGATGTCGTCTTCGATCAACGTGGCTCGGTATCTCGCCAACAGCGCCAAAACCTTCAGCTTGTTCTCGCTGGGCATGGTGGATCCCAGCGGGTTGTTGAAACTGGACGAAAACAGGCAGGTCTTGACGCCTTTGCGTTCAAGCACGTTCTTTAAGGCTGCTAGATCGATTCCGTCAGCCGCGTCGGTCGGCAGTTCCAGCACCTTGAGACCGAGCGCTTCGAGCGAGCGAAGCAAGCCGAAATAGGTCGGCGACTCGATGGCAACGGTAGCGCCGGGCCGCGTCACGATGCTCAGCGCCAGCGCGATGGCCTCCATGCAGCCGGACGTAATGACAATGTCCTCAGGCGATACAGCCGTACCCCAGCGCACCGCGCGGCGCGCAATCTCCTGACGCAGCCGCAAATCGCCTCTTGGTTCGGTATAGGTGTTGTAACTGGCGCCCTTGGTCCGTGCCGCTCGCGCCAGAAATCGATCGAGCCGCGCTGTCGCCAACAGTTCGGCGCTCGGGATAGCCCCGCCCAGAGGCACCAGCCGCGGGTCCACCGAGTACTGCATCACCTTCGACAGCGTCGGCGATATGACGACGGCTGCGGGCCTGCCGGGCGGATTGGTAATCGCCGGCGGTTCGAGGCGAAGCGCCGCGCGCGAGGTCACGTAGTGTCCCGATTGGGGTCTTGCCTCTAAAACGCCGCGGTCCTCGAGCAGGCGATAGGCCTGCAGCGCGGTCGAGAGGCTCACCTGCTGCTGCTTGCTGATCTCACGCAGCGAGGGCGCGCGCGAACCGGGACTGAGCGTTCCGGAATCCACCAGGCTGACGACTAAATTCGCCACTTCCTCGTAACGGAATTGTGGATGTGCCCGCACGTCAAGTTCCGCCGAAGCCCGGACCTGTACAGATATAATGCAGAATAACTGTTATGGATATAATTTCAATCCCCTGTATCTGTTATGGTTCATTGGCTTTATATAAAAGCCGGCCCGGTGCTGCAGCAGCCGGGAGTCGCTTGCCAATGTCCCGCACCTTGCTACCGGCTTTTGCCGGGACGTATTTTGACGTGCTGACGGCCGCCTTCTTAAGCTGGCGCCACCGCGAAGCCTGCGGCCTTTCGGCCGCTCGATCCGATCAGGCATCTCCTTGCCATGCCGGGCATGCCGACGCTGTTGCTCGCCAGCCTCACCTTCAATGGCATGCAATTGTGCCTGCGCTCCTTCTTCGTCGTTTATCTGGTTACCGGCCAGCGGCTCGGCCTCGTCACGGCCGGCGTAGCGTTCAGCGTCTCGCAAGCGGCCGGAATGATCGGTCAGGTCGGCTGGGCGGCGCTGTCGGATCGTCTGCTCCCGGTTCATGCCGTCATGGCAATCGTCGGCATCTTGATGAGCGCGGCCGCGCTCTGCACCGCCGCGATGACGCCGTACTGGCCGCTCGGCGCCATCTATGGCGTCGCGGCTGTCTACGGGCTCAGCGCCGCCGGCTACCTGCCGGTGCTGCTCGGCGAAATCGCCAAGCGCGCGCGCCCCGGGCAAGTTGGCGCCCTGACCAGCGCACAGCTGTTCCCGCTGAGCGGATGCATCCTTGGACCCTTCGCATTCGGCGGCGTCGCGGCGATCATGGGAATGCCCGCCGCTTTCGTTCTTGCCGCCGCGAGCACGTGAGCGGGCACAGCGGTTTTAGCAGCACCGCATCGATTATTCGTCGGCGTCGTGCGCGAAAGAGGCCGAGCATGAGTCCAGCTGCCAAATCGAAGATCTCGACGCGAAACGCCGCACGGTCAACGCCGGATACGATGCGCTTCGAGGATGACGCCGAGCAAGCGCTCAAGGAGATTGCCGCCGTTCAAAGCAAATTGGCCGAGCGGCGCGCGGATAGCGCCCCGGCCGCCGACGATCCCGCCGTTCAATCGCCCAACTGCGCGACGCCGGGAAGCACGTAGCACGCGACGTCGGTCGGGCCCTGGAAATCGCCGAGCTGTTTCACGGCAGGTCGCCGGCATAGTCGGCGACCAGGCCCAGATTGCGGTAGCCCGTCTCCTCGGCGCTGAAGCTGAACGGCGGCAACAGAACGGTCGCATCGACCGCGCCGGACATCAGCGCATTGAAGCGCGCCCCGGTGGCGCCGGCATAGACGTAATCGACCGTGCCCGGATCGACATGATGCGGCACCAGAATGCGCTCGACGTAAATCTTGGTGATGCCGGTGGGCGCGTCGATCAGGCCGCCGCCGGCGCCGACAACAGCGCCAAGGCCATCAGCACGGCCCGCGCGATAGGGCACAGGCTTGTCATCGTCGCCTCCTGAAATGTCTCCGCCTATTCTTATTCCAACTTGAGCGATGCGCTATAGTCCCGGTGTGACGCGCGACTGGCGTGCAGAACTGCCAGCGCGCCATGCCGGCTTCCTGCAAATCAAAGGCAGCGGCGGTGGCTGCGGCGGGCAAGGTGAGGAACGCTCGTGGAGGCATCGCGATGAAACTTCCGCGCAGAACTTTTCTGCACCTGGCGGCGGGCGCTGCCGCGCTGCCGGCCGTGTCGCGTCCGGCATCGGCGCTCGACTATCCGGCGCGCGCGGTGCGCATTGTGGTTGGCTTTCCGGCCGGCGGCCCGACCGACATTTTCGCGCGCCTGATAGGCCAATGGCTGTCGCGGCGCCTGCATCAGCCGTTCGTCGTCGAGAACCGTCCCGGCGCCGGCAGCACGATCGGCATCGCCTCGGTCGTGGGCGCACCGGCCGACGGCTACACGCTGCTTCTGGTCAGCACATCGGCCGTCATCAGCGCCTCGTATTACAAGAACCTCAGTTTCCAGATCATTCGCGACATCGCGCCGGTCTGCGGCATCTCGTTGGAGCCGCTGGTCATGGTGGTCAATCCGGCCGTTCCGGCCAAGACGGTCGCTGAGTTCATCGCCTACGCCAAGGCCAATCCGGGGCAGATCGTGATGGCCTCGGTCGGCAACGGCACGACGCCGCAATTGGCCGGCGAACTGCTCAAGCTGATGGCGGGAATCAATCTGCTCCACGTTCCTTATCAGGGCGCTGCTCCGGCGCTGACCGATCTCCTGGCCGGACGCGCCGACGTGATGTTCGAGGCGATGCCCACGCTGGTCGGCTACATCAGGTCGGGCAAGCTGCGGGCGTTGGCGGTGGGAACGAAGACGCGCTCGCCGGTATTTCCCGAAATTCCGACCGTGGCGGAGACGCTGCCCGGCTACGAAGCGACCGTCTGGTTCGGCATCGGCGCGCCCGCGAAAACACCACAAGAGATCGTCGAGAGGCTCAACCAAGAGATCAATGCTGGGCTCAACGAGCACACGATACACGCGCGAATCGGCGAGCTCGGCGGCATCCCGCTCACCGGCAGCAGCGCCGATTTCCGAAAACTCTTCGTCGACGACGCGCAGAAATGGGCCAAGGTCATGCGCGAGGCCAACATCAAGCCGGAGTGATCCGGTCGCGGCGGCGCGCGCGATCCAACAGCTCAAGGCGGGTGGCGATCACAACCACGGAGGACATCATGCCGAAGAGGTCGCCGCGAAGCATCATGCTCGCCGCGTTTTTGGCCGCCTGCCAATCGGCCGTTTTCACATCGGCGGCATTCGCGGCCGGCAGCACGCTCAACGTCGGCAAGGCCGATGCCAACGCCTCGCCGATCCTGCCCGTCAACGTCGCCGACAAGATCGGCCTGTTCAAGAAACACGGGCTCGATGTGAAGATCGCGAACTTCACCGGCGGCAGCAAGATGGCGCAGGCCATGGCGGCGGGCTCTATCGATATCGGCGTCGGCGCCGGGACCGAGATGGCGTTCGTCGCCAAGGGCGCACCGATCATCGCCGTCTGCGACGACGCACCGCCGATCCCGTTCATCGGCATCGCCGTGCCGTGGGATTCGCCGATCCACGCGATCGGCGAGCTCAAGGCCAAGAGGATCGGCATTTCCAGCGCCGGCTCGCTCACCGATTGGCTGGCGCGCGAACTGGCGCAGCACGAGGGCTGGGGTCCGGACGGCGTGACCCGGGTCGCGATCGGCAACGGCGCCGCCGCCACGATTGCGGCGTTCCGCACCCATGGGATCGACGCCGACATTGCCGTGACCTCGAACATTTTCAATTGGGAAGAAAAGAAAGCGGGCCGGCTCCTCGTTCCGGTGTCGCAATACGTCGGCAATATCGCGGCAGGCGCGATCTACGCGACACAGCATCTGATCGCGACCGACCCCGACGCGCTGCGCGGCTTCCTTGCGGCGTGGCTCGAGACCGTCGATTTCATCACCACGCACAAAGCCGAGACGGTCGAGATCGAGAGCGAAGCGACCGGCTATCCGCAGAGCGTGATGGCAAAGGAATACGACGTCACCAAAGGCATGTTCAGCAAGGATTGCAAATTCGACGCCGAGTCGCTCCGCAATCTCAAACGGGCCTTCATCGAGCAGAAGCTCGTCAATGCGCCGCCCGACATGTCGAAGCTCTACACCGAGACGTTCCTGCCGAAGTGAGGCGCAAGCCCGCTGATGGCTTCAACGTCATTGCCGCGCAGCGGGAATCCACGCTCGCTGTCTGAGCACAGGTTGCACGGTCGTGGCTATGGGTCTCCGCTTTCGCAGGGACGACAGATCAGCGAAGCGCCGGCTTTCGGCCGCTAAGCGTCGCTATGTGCCGCCGTCGCGGATACCGATCGGCGTCGGTTGGTCTCGCGCCCCTGTTCCGCCTGTTGCAGCGCAACAACAAGGGCGCGGAAACGCCGCGGCACGCTGTCGGCTGGCTCAAACCGCTTCTTGAGTTCCTGCGCAACGCCATAGCGAACCGCGGCGTACCATTCCGCGGTGTCGGGCCTGGCTGACCTGGATAAGCTTCCGGAACTCATGTTGCATTCGCACGTTTCGCATCTCTACGTTAAGTAGAGAACTCCAACATCGGTTCCGTTCAAAACACTCGAGAACATTGCCGCCGCAGGCACCCCGAGGACGTCACAGCTTCCCCTGGCGCGGCCAAACGCCGGCATCCGCGAGCTGCTGCATCGCCGCATCGGTGAATTCGGCTTTCGGGCCGTCGCCGCCGATCACGAACATGAGGATCGCCTCCTCGCCGGACGGGCCGGGCGTGACGTTTTCGAAGCGCCGGATCGCGCCGGGCGGAAACGAAATCACGTCGAGCGGCCCAAGATCGACGGATTCGACCTCGCCCGTCTCGTTTTCCCAGCTGCAGCGCCACGTGCCGGTCATGGGAATGAATGTCTCGTTGGTGTCGTGGTTGTGCATCATCGGACCTTTGCCGGGCCTGGCGCGGCAATAGCCGAGATTGAAACCCTCCGAGATCGGGATCGCGGACAGCCGCGAAGCATCGTCGCCGACCGGCGACGTCACCGCGCCGCCGGAATCTTTCGGCGGCTGAAAGCCGATGACGTTGTAGAGCGTGCGCTCGCATTGCGGCGCCCTGCTGTCGGGCAGCCCGCCGTCCGAGCCCTTGAGCGCGCCAAAGCGGGCGACACGCTTCATCATGTCGGCGCGCGAGATGCCGAATTTGGGCAGCGTCTCCATCGTCTTTCCTCCTCTTTTCGATTTGGCCGATGTCCGTATCATGCCTGACCCTGTGCCATAAGCCGTCATTGTGCTTCGATGTCGTCAGCACGCGACAGAAATGAGGTTGGCATCGTCGGCTTGGTATATGAGGGATTACGATAGCGGTCAGCAGCGGCTCTCGCGGCGCTTGAGCTTTGCTGCCTTTTTGGCGGCGTAACGCGCCTGGCGGGCCGCCTGTTGCTCCCGGGTGAGAACGACCTTTGCACCGGCCTGATGGTCGACCACCTGGCGTCCGTTTGTTTGAGGCCGTGCACCAGCCGTTTCGTCGTCTCGCGATGGCGGACTCCCGGTCCTCGCCCGCTCCAGAACGAAGCGCGCGTAATCGTCCATGTCGCCCTTGAAGGACTTGATATTGCCGTTCGCCGTCAGCCACAGCCGGTCGGCCACCAGCTCCATCAGCGAACGGTCATGGGTGATGATGATGACCGCTCCCTCGTAGTCGTTAAGCGCGTCAAGCAGCGCGCGACGGCTGTCGATGTCGAGGTGGTTGGTCGGCTCGTCGAGTATCAACAGATGCGGCTCCGCCATCGCGATGAGGTTGAGCAATAGCCGCGCGCGCTCGCCGCCTGACAGATTGCCGACCGTCGTGTCCTGCCTGTCGAACGACAGACCGAACTGCGTCAGCCGCGAGCGGCGCACCGGCTCGGCGTCGTCCGGCAGCGCGCGCCGGATGATGTCGAGCGGCGTGTCCTCGGGATCGAGCGCTTCGATCTGCTGCTGGTGAAACCAACCGACCTTGATTCTATTGTCGCGGACCATCCGGCCGGACTGCAGCGGCAGTGCGCCGGCAAGGAGTTTGGCGAACGTGGTCTTGCCGGCGCCGTTGACGCCGAGGAGACCGATGCGGTCGTCGATGTCGAGCCGCAGATTGAGATTTCGCAGCACCGGCGGACCATCGTAAGCGACGGCGGCAGCCTCGATCTGGATGAGCGGCGGCGCCAACGGACGGCGCGGCGATGGCAGCATGAACGGGGCGACACGCTCCTCGACCGGGGCCGCGATCGGCTCGAGCTTGGCCAGGCGCTTGATGCGCGACTGAGCCTGCGTCGCCTTGCTGGCCTTGGCGCGGAAGCGATCGATGAATTTCTGCAGGTGCGCGCGTTCGGCTTCCTGCTTGGCGCGCGTCGCGGCCTGGAGCCGCGTGCTTTCCGCGCGCTGGGTTTCAAACGCGTTATAGCCGCCGCTGTAGAGAGCGAGCTTGCCTGCGTTCAGATGCAGAATGGCATCGATCGAGTTGTTGAGAAGCTCGCGGTCGTGGCTCACGATCAGTGCAGTATGAGGATATTTCTTCAATCGCGCTTCAAGCCACAGCGCGCCATCGAGGTCGAGGTAGTTGGTCGGCTCGTCCAAGAGGAGAAGGTCCGGCTCGGCGAACAAAGCCGCCGCAAGCGCCACGCGCATGCGCCAGCCGCCGGAAAACTCCGCCATGGCGCGATTGCGATCGTCGTTGGCGAAGCCCAGGCCGCTCAGGATTTCCGCCGCGCGCGCCGGCGCGCGATCGGCATCGATGGCGCTGAGCTCATGGTAGATTTCGGCGAGTTCCTCGGGCGCCGCGGTCCCCAGTTGCGCGTTAAGTGCATCGCGCCGCGTGTCGGCCGCCAAAATCGTGTCCAGGAGGCTCGCGGGGGTGGCCGGATACTCCTGATCGACCGAGCCGATCCGGGCTCGCTTCGGCACCTCGATATCGCCGCCTTGGGCAACGAATTCGCCTTTGATCAGCTTGAACAGCGTCGATTTGCCGACGCCGTTGCGCCCGACAAGGCCAACCTTGGTGCCGGCCGGAATCGTGACGCTCGCCGAATCGAAAAAGCGCCGCCCCCAGGCGTCGAAGACGAGATTATCGATCCGAAGCATTCCGTTCCGCTTGCGCCGCCGTTTGATCAGGCGATGCGGTTAGCGCGTGGCGCGCCCGGCGTCAAAGTCTTCGCTCTCGCACGCCGCAACCGAAAAATGCTAGCCGTATGGTCCATCGCAAACGGATGGAGTCTTGCAGCGTGCGCCGTCGCCTCTTCCGGCTGGTGATTGCAGCACCCTTGGCGTTGATCGTCGTCGGTGCGGCGGTTGCGCTGTCCTTGCCGGCGGTTCGTCACACCGTCGCGGGCTTGTGGAATCTGCCCGATCGGCTGCCCGCTCTGCCTGACAATAGCCAAGTTCACTATCAGCCGGGCGCCGAGGATTTTGCGCGCGACGTTGCGGCGTTGCTGCCGGACGCCATCGCGCGGGTCGAAGCCGTGCATGGCCGACGCTTCGCGCATCCTGTCACGGTGGGCGTGTATGCGACGACGCAAGCGTATGCGGCTGCTAACGGCCTGGATTCTACCAGTGCGGTTGGCGTCACGTTCGCGGGCCGGGTGTACCTGTCGCCCCAGCTATTCCGGCGCCAGCATCAACGCCTCCGCGCGATCCTGACGCACGAACTCTCGCATGCTCACCTTCAGGGATGGATCGGGCAAATTGCCTACATCCGCCTGCCAACTTGGTTCAAGGAAGGGTTAGCCGTCATGGTGTCGGGCGGCGGCGGCGCCGAATTCGTCAGCGAAGAGCAAGCGCGGGCCGCAATTCGGCGCGGCGAGCAAATCGTCATCGACGAGGCTGGCAGCCTGGACAACGCAGGCGGCGGCCTTCGGGTCGGCCGAACACCTGCCGACAAGCCTCCTTGGTATCCGGTCGTGCTGGCCTACCGGCAAGCCGGCATGTTCGCGACCTACCTTCGCGAATCGGATCGGCCGGCATTCGATCGCATGATGAACGCAATTTTCGACGGCCGCACGTTCGCGCAAGCGGTGACGATCGGTTACCACGATGACGCGCAGTCGCTTTGGCAGAAGTTCATCGCGTCGAACCCCGACCGGAAATGACTGCTTGGGGTCGATCACGTCGTTTTCGCGATGACGGGCAGACCTCCGTTCATCCCCCATCACCGACATGCCAGTGCACATCGCGAATCGCCGCGACCTGCACAAAAGCGACCTACCGCACCGCACCAATGGTCCGGGTCCGTATTACCGATTACGGGGCTCATTACAGGGCTCACGGCGTCGCTGCGATCCGTATTCACGGCATTGCGAGCTGTCGCTTCGGTGGGAACGCCGGATTGAGCTTGGTGCCGCGCAGCAGCGCGAGCGCCGTTTGCAGTGCGGCATCGTCTTCCGGCTTGCTGGGCACGTACGCCTGTGAACCCTTTTCTTCCTTGCCTTGCGCGTGGAAATGTCCGGGAAGGCTCGCCTCGCTGACTTCGACTTGGCTCGCTTGCAGATTTTTGGGTATGTTTTGCATGACCTCGATATCGGGCGTGATCCCTTCTGCCTGAATCGAGCGGCCCGAAGGCGTGAAGTAGCGCGCGGTCGTTAATCGGAGCGCGCCATTGTCCGTTCCCAAAGGCATGATCGTCTGAACCGATCCCTTACCGAACGACCGCGTGCCGAGGATGGTTGCGCGCTTCTGATCCTGCAAGGCGCCAGCGACGATTTCCGAGGCCGACGCCGAGCCGCCGTTGATCAAAACGATGAGCGGCTTGCCGTTGGTCAGATCGCCGGGCTTGGGCTTGGCAAAGAAACGCTGGTCCGCGGCGGCGTCGCGGCCGCGGGTCGAGACGATCTCGCCCCGGCTCAAGAAGTCGTTCACGACGGTGATGGCTTGGTCAAGCAGGCCGCCCGGATCGTTGCGCAGATCGAGGACGTAGCCTTTCATTTTGTCGGCCGGGATTTTCGCCGAAAGGTCCCCGATCGCACTCTTCAGCTCATCGGCCGTCAGCTCGTTGAATTCCTTGATGCGGATGTAGCCGACGTTGCCGCCCTCATCGCGATCGCTGACCGGGCGAACCTTGATGATCTGCCGTGTCAAGGTCAAGATGATCGGCTGTGCTACTTTGGCACGTTGGATGCCGAGCGTTACTTGCGAGCCTGCCGGACCGCGAAGTTCGTTGACCACCTTGGCGAGCGAAAGGTCCTTGGTCGGCTTGCCGTCGACCTGTGTGATGATGTCGCCGGCGAGAATGCCGGCCTTGGCGGCAGGCGTGCCGTCAATCGGCGAAACCACTTTGATGACGTTGTTTTCCGTCGTGACCTGCATGCCGAGCCCGCCGAACTGGCCGGTCGTCTCGACCTGCATGTCCTTAAAGTCCTTGGCATCCATATAATTCGAATGGGGATCGAGGCCGCCGACCATCCCGGTGAGCGCCGATTGGATCAGCTTATTGGGATCGGGCTCATCGACGTAGTGCTGGCGCACGGCCTGGAATGCTTTGCCGAACAGTGCGAGCTCGCGATAAGCGGTCGCGGCGTCCGCCGACGGCGAGGCAGTCGCCCTCGAGACCAGCGGCGCTACGCGCGGCGAGATTGCCAGCAATGCCAAGGCGGCGCCGGTCGCGGCGCCGATCAGGACGTAACGAACGCGTTGCATGGCGGTACTTTGTACTCCTCGTGGCTGCTTTAGGGCACTCTTGTGGCGCACGGGCGGCGAACAGTGCCTTTCGCCGTTGAAATCGGGCCGGCCCTTCGAACTCAGGCACCGTTGCTCCAATAATCGTTCAATAAAATGACGCCAGTGATTGGCCTATGCGTCATCTTGACGTGCCGGGCGAGGCCCGGCTGCGCTGACTGCACATCGCCGATTGCACATCGCCTGGACTGCCGTTGGATCGTCGACAGGTTTTCCGAACCGTAAGGGCCCATCGCCGGGCACAAATGCTGCGGGCGGTCGCGACCCCGAACGCCGCAACCGCCCGTATCCGAAAGCCCACGGAGCGTCAGGCGGATTTCGTTTCGCTCATCCGCCCGCCGTTCTCGGCATGATCGGTCGCAGGCGCGCGATCAATCGACCGATACGCCGCTTTCCTTGATCGGCCCCGCCCATTTCTTGATCTGGCTGGCGACGAAGCGCTGCAGATAGCTGGAGCTGGTGCGATCCGCGGTGACCAGATCGGTGCCGATTGTTTCCATGCGCTGGCGCAGCGCCGGCGTGCGCATCGCCTCGACGGCGGCTTCGTGCAGACGATGGATGATGGCCTCCGGGGTGCGGCGCGGGAAGAACAGGCCGATCCAATTGTTGGCGTCAAAGCCGGCAAAGCCCTCCTCCCGCACCGTCGGCACGTCGGGCAGTACCGCCGAGCGCTGTCCCGCGAGCACGGCGATCGCCTTGACGCTGCCGGCCTTGATCGGCGGCAGCTCGGTGGACACCGCGTCGCACATGTAATCGATGCGACCCGCCATGAGATCCTGCAGGGCGGGCGCCGAGCCACGGTACGGCACATGCTGCACGTTCACCCCGAGCGTCTGGTTCAACAGCACGCAGCCCAGATGGGTCGACGACCCGGCGCCGCCGGAGCCGAACGACATCTTGGCCGCATTGGCTTTGACGTATGTGGCAAACTCCTTGAGCGTCTTTACCGGCAGGTCTTTGCGCACGACCAGCACCAGCGGCTGCTCGGCAATGAGCGCGACCGGCGCAAAGTCCTTGGTCGCGCTGTACAGCGGATTCTTGTAGAGCGTCTGGCTGTAGGCCTGCGTGCCGACGGTGCCGAGCAGAACCTCGTAGCCGTCGGGCTTCGCTTGCGCCACGCGTTCGGCGCCGGTCATGCCGCCGGCGCCGCCGACGTTGACGACGATGATCTGCTGCTTGAGGATTTCGCTCATGCGCGCCGCCAGAATTCGCCCGACCACGTCGGTCGGACCGCCGGCGGCGAACGGCACGATCATCGTCACCGGCCGGGTCGGCCAAGGCGCCGCCTGCGCAACTCCGCTCACCGCCAATGAACCCATCAACGCGGCAATAACCCAACGCGACAGCATCGTGCCCTCCTGTTTGTTTGATGCTCCTGGAAGGCGCGGCCGATGCCGCGCCCCTCCCCTCAACGCGCCCATGGCTCCGCAGCGGCGTGGCGCGAACTCAGCCGCGCCGCGCCAGATGCGGCCCTGCAAGATCCGGATTGAACGAGAGAAACTTCAAAAGCCCGGCAGATCAGGGCATCTACGCATTACACAACTCCACGGACTTGCAAGAACACGGCGTGACCGCCGCCCGTTCAGTCGACCGCCCGCCTCGTTTCCGGCGACGGGCGCATACAGGCTGACAACGCTTTGTGGCAACATCACGCCTAAGTTATTTCATTTGGATTCTTCATGACCGCTTCATGACTGCGGCGTACACAGCGCAAAAGTTAATGACCGCGGCGCGCGCCACGCAAAAGTTGCAAAGTTAGTGGCTGCGGCGCGCGCGCCGCGCAAAATTATGGCGAAAGTAAAACCACGGCAAAAATCGAATTAGGGTTAACGATTCGAGCGCCGGCATCCTAGCCTTGCCACAATCGTGACCGAACCTGAGCGAGACGGGCGCTCTTTGGAGCGCGGGGAAACGAATGAGGGTATCTGATGCGCGGTCGTTTTGTTGTTGCGTCGCTGATCGCGTCGATCATCGGG
>JASHPU010000075.1 GCA_030037885.1 Xanthobacteraceae bacterium
GCGGCTCGCCCGCATGGTGGTCGACGCGGCGGCCCGCGGCCAGGCCATCGAAGCCGCCGAGATCGCAGCGCTGATCGGCGAGCGCGGCCTCGGCGGCGACGACGTGGATTTGCGCGGCCGGCTCGATGCGCTGCAGCGCGACCGCTCGCCGCGCGCCCGCGATGCCCGGGTGATGGCGCTACGCTGGGCGGAGATCGCGGAGCCACATGACGCACCGCCTGCGCGGCGCACTCCCTCCCCCCTTGCGGGGGAGGGTCGGGGTAGGGGGTCGGGAGGTCGTGCGCGACCGTCGATGGGAGCTGAGCACGCGTCTGCGCAAGCGCGTGGCGTCCCGACCCCCACCCCGAACCCCTCCCCGCAAGGGGGAGGGGAAATAAGCGTCGGCGCCCTGCTGGCGCTTGCTTATCCGGAGCGGATCGCCAAAGCGCGCGGCGGCGGCACCGGTGCGTTCCTGCTGGCGAACGGCCGCGGCGCGCAGGTCGATTTGGCGTCGCCGCTTGCGCGCGAGCCTTACCTCGCGGTTGCCGAACTTGCCGGCTCGGCCGCTGCCGGCCGCATTCTGCTCGCCGCGCCGCTAGCGGTTGCTGAGATCGAGCAGCGCTTCGCCGAGCGCATCGAAGCGCGCGAGGAGGTCGCGTTCGATGCGGCGAGCGCGAGCTTGCGCGGTCGACGGACAAAGCGGCTCGGCGCGCTGGTGCTGTCGGAGCAGGCCGTTGCCATAGCGCCGAGCGCGGACAATGCGCAGAAGCTTGCGGCGGGACTCATCGGCGTGGGCATGGCGCGGCTGCCTTGGACGAAGGCGCTGCGGCAGTGGCGCGACCGCGTCATGTTCCTGCGCGCCAGCGAAGGCGGGCCGTGGCCGGACCTCTCAGACGAAGTTTTGGGCAAAACCGCCGACGCATGGCTCACGCCGCTCCTTGCCGGCAAGACCGCACTCGCCGAGATCACGAGCGACGAGCTGGAGGCGGCGCTGCACGAGCGCCTGCCGTGGCCGCTGCGGCGGCGGCTCGACGCCGAAGCGCCGACCCATTTCGCAGCGCCGACCGGCAGCCGCGTGCCGATCGATTATGAGGCCGAAGGCGGGCCGAAAATCGCGATCCGCGTGCAGGAGCTGTTCGGCCTCGACCGCCATCCCGCGATCGCCGGCGGCAGAATTCCGCTCGTCATCGAACTGCTTTCGCCGGCGCAGCGGCCGGTGCAGACCACGCGCGACCTGCCCGGCTTCTGGCGCGGCAGCTACGCTGCGGTGCGCACCGAGCTGCGCGGCCGCTACCCGAAGCATCCGTGGCCCGACGACCCGGTCGCCGCCGCCCCGACCCGCCGCGCCAAGCCGCGCAACAGATAAAACAAATAAAATTTGAGCGTTTCTCTCGACCCGGCGCTAACCGTCGCCCTGCAAAGACCGATCGATCGGGCACGACATTAGCGGCTTTTTGGCCGCGCTGTGGTGCGATGCGACGTCCTCATCGTGCCGCGATTGCGCC
Source organism: Xanthobacteraceae bacterium (assembly GCA_030037885.1). Lineage (GTDB taxonomy): Bacteria > Pseudomonadota > Alphaproteobacteria > Rhizobiales > Xanthobacteraceae > BOG-931. The sequence continues at coordinate 1,485 of JASHPU010000075.1, forward strand.
CATGCGTTCCGTCCTCACCTTTACGGTCCTTGCGATCGCCTGCGGAGTGATCGTGCCGCGCTACGCGGCGCAGTACGAAAGCGCGCACCCCGCGCCCGCCGACCTGATGGTCGCGCGCCAAACCGCCAATCCCGTCGCCCAGTCGTCGCCGGCTTCGGATTCGGTGATCGTGCCGCGCGACGCTTTCGGCCATTTTCGCACCGAAGGCCGCATCGACGGCCGCAGCGTCGCATTTCTGATCGATACCGGCGCCACAATGATCGCGCTGACCGCCGACGATGCCGCCATGCTCGGCATTCATCCGGGCAACAGCGCGTACCGGGTTCTGTTGAAAACCGCCAATGGCGTGGTGCGCGCGGCGCCGACCACGCTCGACATGGTCGAGGTCGGCGACATCATGGTGCGCGACGTTGCCGCCGTGGTGATGCCGGACGGCGCGCTCGCCGAAAACCTGCTCGGCATGTCGTTTCTGTCGCGGCTGCGGCATTTCGAGTACAGCGAAGGCAAGATGACGCTGGAGCAGTGAATTCGTCATTCCGGGGCGCGCCGCAGGCGCGAGCCCGGAATCCATAAGCCCTGCATCGCCGACCTTGCTCGGCGTGCGATTTCCTTCACCGTTCGTGGTTATGGATTCCGGGCCGGCGGGCTAAGCCCGCGTCCCGGAATGACGAATACGCAACCATTTCAGCCCGGCGCCGTTTAGGCTATTGCTGAACGGTCGCTGCCAACCCCCTTAAAGCTCGATGTTTCCCAAGCCCAAACCGTCGCTCAAGCCCAACACTTATGCGTACGAATCCGAGCCGATGGTGAAAGCCACCGGCTTTCGCGAATATGACGCGCGCTGGCTGTTCGGATCCGAAATCAACCTGATGGGCATCGAGGCGCTCGGGCTTGGGCTCGGCACCCTCATTCATGAACTTGGCGCCAAACCGCACGTCATCACCGGCCACGATTTCCGCTCCTACTCGGCCTCGATCAAGATGGCGCTGGTCAATGGGCTCGTTGCCGCCGGCTGCAAGGTGCACGACATCGGCCTTGCGGTGACGCCGATGGCCTATTTCGCGCAATTTGCGCTCGACGTGCCGTGCGTCGCCATGGTCACCGCCTCGCACAACGACAACGGCTGGACCGGCGTCAAGATGGGCGCGCAGCGCCCGCTGACCTTCGGGCCCGACGAGATGACGCGGCTCAAGGGCATCGTGCTCGACGGCGCGTTCAAGGCGCGCGACGGCGGCGGCTATGCGTTCGTCGAAAACTTTCCCGCACAATACGTCGCCGACCTGACCAACCGGCCGAAGCTGAAACGCCGGCTCAAGGTGGTGTGCGCCTGCGGCAACGGCACCGCGGGCGCGTTCGCGCCGCAGGTGCTGGAAAAGGTCGGCTGCGCGGTGGTGCCGCTCGATTGCGAGCTCGACCACACGTTTCCCAAATACAATCCGAACACCGAAGATTTGAAAATGCTGCACGCCATGCGCGATGCGGTGCTGGCGAGCAAAGCCGATCTCGCGCTCGGCTTCGACGGCGACGGCGACCGCTGCGGCGTGGTCGACAACGACGGCGGCGAGATTTTCGCCGACAAGGTCGGCGTCATGCTGGCGCGCGACATTTCGGCCAAGCACAACAACGCGCTGTTCGTCGCCGACGTCAAATCGACCGGCCTGTTCATGACCGATCCGGTGCTGATCAAGAACGGCGCCAAGGCCGACTACTGGAAAACCGGCCATTCCTACATGAAGCGCCGCGTCAACGCGATCGGCGCCATCGCCGGCTTCGAAAAATCCGGCCACTTCTTTTTCAACGAGCCGTTCGGCCGCGGCTACGACGACGGGCTGATCTTCGCGCTCGCGGTCTGCGACATGCTCGACCGCAATCCGAACAAGAGCATGGCCGACCTGAAAAATGCGCTGCCGAAGACCTGGTCGTCGCCGACCATGGCGCCGCACTGTGCCGACGAGGTCAAATACGCGGTGGTCGACGACGTGGTGAAGCACTTCGAGGTGGAGCAGAAAAAAGCCGGCAAGGTCGCCGGCCAGCCGATCCGCGATCTCGTCACCGTCAACGGCGTGCGCGTCACCGTCGAGGACGGCACCTGGGGCCTCGTTCGCGCCTCATCCAACAAGCCGGAGCTGGTCGTCGTGGTCGAAAGCCCGGTCTCCGAAGCCCGCATGCGCGACATGTTCAAGGCCATCGACGCCGTGCTGCGCACGCACAAGGAAGTCGGTGAATATAATCAGACGATTTGAAACTTTTTCCTTCCCCGCGATAGCGGGTGAGGATAAGGTCACACCTCCTGATAAACGTCGATCTCCGGCGCGCCGGGGAGCATGGTGCGCCAGGCCTGCAGGTAGGTCTGCATGCGCGCGTCGCCGGCGATGCGCTGGCGGTTGAGCTCCCACCCTTCGTTGGCCTCGTATTCGATCTCCTGGACGAATTTGGTCGGATCGTCGACGTTCTGCAGAAGCCGCACCTGGGCGTTGCCGAACATTTGGTAGAACGGCGCCGCGGCCTTGATCATCGCGGCAAGCTGCTCGGAGTTCGAGGCCGGCAGGGTAAAGCGCAATTGCAGTGTGCGGCGGACCGTGGTGCTTTCATTGTTCATGGCTTGCGTCCTTCAACGTCCAAACATGCTCTTCACGTATGAACCGCGCCAGCGCCGCTTCCGGGTCGCACCGTCACTTGAAAGTGTCGCGGTATTTGTGGCCGGGATAGACGCCGAGGATTTTCAGGCTGTTCGGCTGCGAGACGAATTTCAGCTCGTCCAGCGCCAGCTCGAGCGCGCGCTCCTTCGGATGGCCCTGCACGTCGGCGTAGAACTGCGTGGCGATGAAGCTGCCGTCCACCATGTAGCTTTCCAGCTTGGTCATGTTGATGCGGTTGGTGGCAAAGCCGCCGAGCGCCTTGTAGAGCGCGGCCGGAATGTTGCGCACCTGGAAGATGAACGTGGTGACGACGCGCTTCTCGGCACGGCTCGCCCATTTCGGCTTGCGCGCCAGCACGATGAAGCGCGTGGTGTTGTGCCGCGCGTCGGCGACGTTGCGCTTGAGGATTTTCAGGCCGTAGATTTCGGCCGCGAGCGCGGTGGCAAGCGCCGCCCGCGTCACGTCGCCGGCCTCGGCGACTTCACGCGCCGCGCCGGCGGTATCGGCGGCGACCACCGCCTTGACGCCGAGCTTGCGGATGATGTTGCGGCACTGGCCGAGCGCGTGGACGTGGCTCTCGACGGTGCGGATCGTTTTCAGGCTGGCGCCGGCCGGCGCCATCAACTGATGCTGCACCGGCAAAAACCATTCGGCGATGATGTGCAGCCCCGATTGCGGCATCAGGTGATGGATGTCGGCGACCCGGCCGGCGAGCGAATTGTCGATCGGGATCATGGCGAGCGCGGCGCGGCCCGAGCGCACCGCGGCGAACGCGTCCTCGAAGGTCGGGCACGGCAGCGGCGCGTAGCCCGGATAGGCCGCGTTGCAGGCGATGTGCGAGTTGGCGCCCGGCTCGCCCTGAAACGCGATGGTGCGGCGCCGCTTGGTGGCTCGCTTGATCGGCCGTTTCATGGTTCGTCTCTTGGCCGGCTCGTTAACACGGCGCGCGCCGTTTCCAAATCCTCCGCGGTGTCGACGCCGAGCGGCACGGTGTCGACGATGGCGGCGTCGATGCGCATGCCGGCTTCGAGGGCACGCAGCTGTTCGAGCTTTTCGCGCTGTTCCAAGGGCGACGGCGGCAGCTTCACGAACCGCTCCAGCGCGGCGCGGCGGAACGCATAAAGACCGATGTGATGGTAGAGCGGGCCCTCCCCGGCCGGCGCCGTGGCGCGGGTAAAATAGAGCGCGCGCAGCCGCGCCGGGCCGACCGGCGTGCCGACGACTTTGACGACATTGGGGTTGCCGCGCTCCTCAGGCTTGGCGATTTCGGCCGCCAAGGTGGCGATATCAACGCCGCGGTCCTCCAGAAGCACGGCGACGGCGGCGACCAGGCTCTTTGGTTCGAGCGTCGGCAGATCGCCCTGCATGTTGACGACGATGTCGGCGCCGCGGCCGGGATCGACCCTCGCCAGCGCCTCGTGGACGCGGTCGGTGCCCGAGGCGTGATCGGAGCGCGTCATTACGGCGGCGCCGCCCGCTTTTTCCACCGCCGCGGCAATCGCCGGCGCATCGGTCGCGACCAAGACCCGGCCGAGCTTTGCCGCCATCGCGCGCCGCCAGACGTGCACGATCATCGGGGTGCCGGCGATGTCGGCAAGCGGCTTGCCGGGCAGCCGGGTTGAAGCCATGCGGGCGGGAATGAGAATGAGAATATCGGGCATCGCGGCGCCAAGCCGCACGGTTATACGGGTTGCCAGTGGCGCGGCAAACCGGCTATTGGTGCACCGCCCTCCTTATGCTTTTCCCGCCGCGGAGCCCTTCCTCGATGGATTCCTTCCAAATCAACAAGATTCTCGGCGCGCTTTTGGGAACGTGCCTGGTGCTGCTTGCCGTCCATATCGCCTCCGGCGCGATCTTCGCCCCGCCGGCCCCGGCCAAGCCCGGCTATGTGGTCGAGGTGAAACAGGAGCAGCAGCCGGCGCAGCCGGGCCCGGCAGCAGCGCCGGCCGGACAGCCGATCGAGGCCTTGTTGGCAAGCGCCTCGATCGAGCGCGGCACCGAGGTCGCCAAGCAGTGCGAGCTCTGCCACAACCTTGGCAAGGGCCAGGGCGCCAAGATCGGGCCGGACCTCTACGGCGTCGTCGGCCGCAAGGTCGCCTCCGAGCCGGGCTTCAATTATTCCGAGCCGCTCAAGGCCAAGGGCGGCACCTGGACCTTCGATGCCCTCAACACCTGGCTGACCAATCCGCGCGCCGACGTGCCGGGCACCTTGATGACGTTTGCCGGCCTTCCGAACGAGCACCAGCGCGCCGACGTGATCGCCTATCTGAACTCGAACTCGGACCACCCGCTGCCGCTGCCCAAAACGGCGCAAAACCAGCCGGCCGCAAACCCGCCCGCCGGCAATAACAATCCGCCGGCCGGCGCCAAGAACCCACCGGCGGCAGCGGCGCCGGCACCCGCGGCCAACGCGCCGGCCCCGGCCGCACCGGCGAAGTAAGCGCTGCAGCCTTGCGGACGGCCGAAGCCGCGTTCCCGCACGCGGATGTGAAGGCATTTCGTCGCGCCGCCGCCTTCCCACGCTGGCGCCGCAATCGAAAAGCACATAAGCACGCGCATCGCCCCGGCCTTGGCGCAAACACTTGGCGCAAACACTTGGCGCAAACACTTGGCGCGAACACTTGGCGCGAATACTCGGCGCGAATAGCCGTGCGGCTGGCGGCGCCAGATTTGCCCCTGCAGCCTGACTGGAGAACCGGGTGAACCGCCGATCCTTGCTCACGTCCGCCCTGCTCGGTTTGGCCGCCCAGCGGCTCGGTCTACCGGCCTTCCCGGCTGCCGCCGCCGCACCCGACCAGCCGGCGGGCGACGCCTGGCGCCACGGCGTGTCGCTGTTCGGCGATCTCAAATATGCCGAGGGGTTCAAGCAGTTCGACTATGTCAACGCCGCCGCGCCGAAGGGCGGCACGATGCGGGAAGCCGTGACCGGCACCTTCGACAGCTTCAACATCGTGGTCTGGGGCGTCAAAGGCAACTTGGCCGCCGGCACCACGCTCATCTACGACACCCTGCTGGCGCCCGCGATGGACGAGGTCGCCAGCGAATACGGACTGATTGCCGAGGCCGCCAGATACCCGGACGATCACTCCTGGGCTTCGTACCGGCTGCGCCGCGAGGCCACATGGCACGACGGCAAGCCGATCACGCCCGACGACGTGATCTTCTCCTTCAACGCCTTCAAACAATACAGCCCGCAGCTCGCCGCCTATTACCGGCACGTGCGCAAAGTGGAACAGAGCGGCGAGCGCGAGATCACTTTCACGTTCGACGCACCGGGCAACCGCGAGCTGCCGCAGATCGTCGGCCAGTTGTCCGTGCTGCCGAAGCATTGGTGGGAGGGAACGGACAGCTCGGGTAAAAAGCGCGACATCGGCGCCACCACCCTCGAGCCGCCGCTCGGCTCCGGCCCCTATCGCATCAAGAGTTTTTCGGCCGGCCGCGACATCACCTTTGAGCGCGTCCCCGATTACTGGGCGCGCGCACTCAACGTCAAAGTAGGCAGCGACAATTTCGATGCGCTGCACTTCATCTATTTCCGCGACACCACGGTGGCGCTCGAAGCCTTCAAGGGCGATACGGTCGATTGGCGCGAGGAAAACAGCGCCAAGAACTGGGCCACCGCTTATGACTTTCCGGCGGTCAAGGAAAAGCGCGTCGTGCTCGAGCAGTTTCCGATCACCGACTTCGGCATCATGCAGGCGTTCGCCTTCAACATCCGCCTCGACAAGTTCAAGGACCCGCGGGTGCGGCTCGCCTTCAACTACGCGTTCGATTTCGAGGACATGAATCGGCAGCTTTTCTACGGCCAGTACCAACGCATCTCCAGCTATTTCGACCGCACCGAACTGGCCGCGACGGGCTTGCCAACCGGCCGCGAGCTCGAAATTCTGCAGCCGCTGCGCGACAAAGTCCCGCCGCAGGTCTTTACCACGCCTTACACCAACCCGGTCGGCGGCACGCCCGAGGCGGAGCGCAACAACCTGCGCCAAGCCGTACTGCTGTTGCGCGACGCCGGTTACGAGATACGCAACGGCAAGCTCGCCAACGCCAAGACCGGCGAACCCTATGCAGTCGAGTTTTTGACCGACTCGGCCGAACCCGACTTCGAGCGGGTTGTTCTATTCTACAAGCCCGCGCTCGAGCGGCTCGGCATCGCCACGACTCTGCGTGCGGTCGATGACGTCCAATATGAGAACCGGCTGCGCACGTTCGATTTCGACATCATCATCAGCAGCTGGGTGGAATCGCTGTCGCCCGGCAACGAACAGCGCGGCTATTGGGGCTCGCAGGCCGCCGACCAGCCGGCCTCGCTCAATCGCATCGGCATCAAAAATCCGGCGGTCGACGCACTGATCGACCAGGTGATCTTCGCCAAGAGCCGCGCCGATCTGGTCGCCGCCACCAAGGCGCTCGACCGCGTGCTGCTGTGGAACCATTACGTCGTGCCGCAATGGACCTATCCGTATGACCGCAGCGCGCGCTGGGACCGCTTCGGCCGTCCCGGCCTGATGCCGAAATACGGCGAAGCCGCGTTTCCAACGGTGTGGTGGTGGGACGCGGCCAAGGCCGCGAAGGCGGGAACCAAATCTTGACGCCACCATTCGGACTGCATGACTGACAGACGTCATCCAACGCGGCGACGCGTTCTTACGGCAGCGGCGGGCGCCGCCGCTGCCGGCTCCCTGCGCGGCAGCCTATCGGCCGCGCGCGCCGCGCCGGACATCGAGTCGCACGGCCTTTCGGCGTTCGGCGACCTCGCCTACCCGCCGGATTTTCCGCACTTCCGCTATGTCGACCCGGGCGCGCCCAAAGGCGGCGCATTTTCGCAGATCGGGCCCGATCGGCTCTACAATCAGAATTTCCTCACCTTCAATTCGCTCAACAGCTTCATCCTCAAGGGCGACGCGGCGCAGGGCATGCAGCTCACCTTCGCCACCTTGATGGTACCCTCGGGCGACGAGCCGGACGCCATGTACGGCCTCGCCGCCGCCAAGGTGCGCCGCTCGGCCGACGGCCTGACCTATGAATTTTTCCTCCGCCCCGAGGCCAAATTCCACGACGGCACCAGGCTTACGGCGCAAGACGTCGCCTTCTCGCTCGATATCCTGAAACAAAAGGGTCACCCGCTGATCAGCCAATCGCTGCGCGATTTTCTCGGCGCCGAGGCCGACGGCGACGGCGCCGTGGTCGTGACCTTCGCGCCGAAGCGCGCCCGCGACGTGCCGCTGTTCGTCGCCGGCCTGCCGATTTTTTCCCGCGCCTATTACGCGCAAAAGCCGTTCGACCAGTCGACGCTCGACGTGCCGCTCGGCTCCGGCGCCTACAAGGTCGGCCGCTTCGAGGCCGGGCGCTATATCGAATACGACCGCGTCAAGGACTGGTGGGGCGCCGATCTGCCGGTGAGCCGCGGCCAGAACAATTTCGATACGCAGCGCTTCGAATATTACCGCGACCGCGACGTCGGCTTCGAAGGCTTTACCGCGCAGAATTATCTGTTTCGCGAGGAATTCACGTCGCGCACCTGGAAGACGCGCTACGGTTTTCCGGCGGTCAAAGACGGCCGCGTCAAGCTCGACACCATTGCGGACGATACGCCGTCCGGCGCGCAGGGCTGGTTCATCAACACGCGGCGGCCGAAATTCGCCGATCCGCGCCTGCGCGAGGCGCTCGGCGACGCATTCGACTTCGAGTGGACCAACAAGACCATCATGTACGGCTGCTACGACCGCACCGTGTCGGTGTTCCAGAACTCCAACATGATGGCGGAAGGCAAGCCGGGCGCGGCCGAGCTCACGCTGCTCGAACCGTTCCGCGGCCGCGTTGCCGACGAAGTGTTCGGCGCGCCCTACGTGCCGCCGGCCAGCGACGGCTCCGGCAATGACCGGGCGCCGCTGCGCAAGGCGGTCGAGCTGTTGCAAGCGGCAGGCTGCACGATCGATAACGGCAAGCGCGTGCTGCCGAACGGTGAGCCGATCACGATCGAGTTTCTGCTCGACGAGCCGACGTTCGAGCCGCATCACCTGGCGTTGATCAAAAACCTCGGCATCCTCGGCATTGCCGCCAACATCCGTCTGGTCGATCCGGTGCAATACCGCGCGCGGCTCGACGATTTCGATTTCGACATCACGACCGACCGGCTCAGCTTCTCGGCGACGCCCGGCGACTCGCTGCGCTCGTTCTTTTCCGCGCAGGCCGCCGCGCTGAAAGGCTCGAACAATCTCGCCGGCATTGCCGACCCGGTGGTCGATGCCCTGATCGAGGCCGCGATCGCCGCCGACACGCGGCCGGCCCTGGTCGCCGCCTGCCGCGCGCTCGACCGCGTGTTCCGCGCCGGCCGCTACTGGATCCCGCAATGGTATAAGCCGAACCACTGGATCGCCTATTGGGACGTATTCGGCCGCCCGCCGGCGCAGCCGCGCTACTTCCGCGGCATTCCGGACACCTGGTGGTACGACAGCGCCAAGGCGGCGAAGATCAAGCGGAGCGGATAGAGTGATGCGCGTCAGCTCGCGTTTCCCGGGCACAGCGCAGCACGAAGTGGTGCGCCGCAGACCCGGGATCGTAACAAGCGCCGAAATTGGAACGGTCCCGGATCAGCGGTGCACGCTCCGCTTCGCTACGCGCTGCACCGCATCCGGGAAACAATGAATTGAGCCAATGGCCGCTTACATCATCCGCCGCCTCTTGTTCATGATCCCGACCATCTTCGGCATCATGTTGGTGTCGTTCGTGGTCGTGCAATTCGCGCCGGGCGGCCCGGTCGAGCGCGTCATCGCGCAACTGTCCGGCACCGACACCGGCGCGACCTCGCGCATTTCCGGCTCGCCCGGCGGCGATTTCGGCGCCCGCGCCCTGAGCCGGCCCGGCGGCGCCGGCGACATCACCGCCAAATACCGCGGCGCACAGGGCCTCGATCCGGCCTTCATCAAGCAGCTCGAAAAGCAGTTCGGCTTCGACAAGCCGGCCTATCAGCGCTTTTTCATCATGCTGTGGAACTACATCCGCTTCGACTTCGGCAACAGCTATTTCCGCGACGTCAGCGTGCTGCAGCTCATCAAGGAAAGGCTGCCGGTGTCGATCTCGCTCGGCGTCTGGATGACACTGTTGTCGTACCTGATCTCGATCCCGCTCGGCATCCGCAAGGCGGTGCGCGACGGCACCAGCTTCGACGTCTGGACGTCGAGCGCCGTCATCGTCGGCTACGCCATACCCGGATTCCTGTTCGCCATTTTGTTGATCATCCTGTTTGCCGGCGGCTCGTTCTGGCACATCTTTCCGCTGCGCGGGCTCACTTCCGACGGCTGGTCGCACTTTCCGTGGTGGCAGAAAATCCTCGATTACTTCTGGCATCTGACTTTGCCGATCATATCGATGGGCCTTGCCGCGTTCGCCACCATGACGCTGCTCACCAAAAACTGCTTTCTCGAAGAGCTGCGCAAGCAATACGTGCTGACCGCGCGCGCCAAGGGCTGCTCCGAGCGCAAGGTGCTGTACGGCCACATCTTCCGCAACGCCATGCTGCTCGTGGTGGCGGGATTTCCCTCGGCTTTCGTCAGCGCCTTCTTTGCCGGCGCGCTGTTGATCGAGACGATCTTCTCGATCGAGGGGCTCGGCCTGCTCAGCTTCGAGAGCGTGCTCAACCGCGACTATCCGGTAGTGTTCGCCAACATCTACATTTTCGGGCTGATCGGCCTGGTCGTGACGCTGATCTCCGACCTCACCTATACGTGGATTGATCCGCGCATCGATTTCGCGACGCGGGAGGTCTGAGGTGGACGTCAAGCTGCGCACCGACGACATCGTCGCGCCGGCCGCCGAAGCGGCGGCGGCACCGGATCTGGCGCCGGACATCGAGCCGGCCGGGCCGCTCGGCGTCGCCGGGCCGCCGCGCGGTTTCGAGCTGTCGCCGCTCAACGCCCGGCGCTGGCGCAATTTCAAAGCCAACAAGCGCGGCTACTGGTCGTTGTGGATCTTTCTCGTCCTGTTCGTGATCTCGCTCGGCGCCGAGTTCATCGCCAACGACAGACCGATCTACCTTCACGTCGACGGCAGGAACTATTTTCCGGTTTTCGTCACCTATCCGGACACCGATTTCGGCGACGTGTTCGGCACCGCGGCCGATTATCGCGACCCGCACCTGCAAGCCTATTTGGCCAAACGCCATGCCGTGCAGATCTGGCCGCCGATTCCGTTTTCCTACGACACCATCGTCAGCCGGCCGCCGTCGCCATTTCCGTCCAAGCCGACCTGGCTGCTCAATGCCAGGGATTGCGCGTTCGCCGCCAAGAACGGCTACGGCCAATGCGGCAGCCTCGAATACAACTGGCTCGGCACCGACGACATCGGCCGCGACGTGCTGGCGCGCCTGATCTACGGCTTCCGCATCTCGGTCTTGTTCGGGCTCATTCTCACCGCGGTCTCCTCGCTGATCGGCGTCGCCGCCGGCGCGGTGCAGGGCTTTTTCGGCGGCTGGACCGACCTGCTGTTCCAGCGCTTCATCGAAATCTGGACCTCGGTCCCGGAGCTTTATCTGC
>JASHPU010000076.1 GCA_030037885.1 Xanthobacteraceae bacterium
CGGATCGAGGCGCTGCTCGCCGGCGACGCCGAAGGTCCGGAGGGTTCGGCCGCGATCGAGCGCATCGCTGACATCGCTTTTGTCTTACACGAGCGCGACATCGAGCCGTCGCTGTGCGACGCGCTCGATGCCGCGATACGCGAGATCGGCGCGGCTGACGCGCTCAAGCGGGCGAGTGTGCGGCGCGCGTGCGAGGCCGCTGCGCTGTTGCGCGACCTGTCGCACGCTCTCCACGCGATGGTCGTGACGACGGAGGCCGAGCAGCCGCCGCAGGTGGCCGCGACCGCGGCTGAGGCCGACATGGCATCGAGCCGTGTTCAGGTTGTGCAGGAAAGCCGAGACGCCGAAGCGGCGGCGGCGGATGAGTTGGCGGCGCCGGCCGAATTGTTCGCTGCCGGCATGCCGGAGAATGACGGGTTCGTGCTCTCGGTCGCGGCGCTCGCCAAAGCGCTGCCGCAGGGTGACGGCACCGCGTCGGCGGATTTGCGCGATAAGATGGCGGAGCCTGTCGCGCCGTCGGCAACGTTGACGCATTGCGAAGATGCGGTGGACGCGGAGGCGATCGAGGCCGCGGAGACGATCGAATCATTTCGGCCCGAGGACGTCATCGTCAGCCATTGCGCGGCTGAAGACAATTTGCCTGAGCAGATGCCGGGCGGACCGTTGGTTGCGGCCGTGGATGCAGCTCTAGGCGCCGAAGCGAGCGAGCAGACTGTTCTTCCCGAAGCGCTCTTGAACGAACCCGCCGCTGCGCCGGGCGGCGGTGATCTGGGCGCGTCCGCATCGCGCATTGCAGCGCTCGGAGGCGCCGAGTCGCCGTTTGCAACTGAGAGCGTTGCGCCGGCTCGCCCTGATGCGGCGTCGGCCGCTGCCTTGCCGGAGGCGCCGGCCGAAGAGCCGGCGAGCGCAACGCAGAGCGAGCCCGTCGCCGTGATGCCGCCCGCGATCACGGCGGCCCCCGCGCCGGGTCATGGCGTGACGGACCAAAGCCTCGACCTGCAAACGGCGGCGCACGCCGTTGTACATCACGATCAAGGACCATCCGTTACGGAGCTTGCTGAAGGCGGGCCGATTGATGCGGTCGAGTCCATCGTGGCGTGCGATGACACTCCGGCGCGCGATGAAGCTCCGGCGCGGGACGAGCAAAACGCCGAGCGCGATGAAGTCGCCGGCGAGCCCATGGCGTCGCAGCCTACCATCGATCCGAACGAAGATCCGGGCGACCTGTTCGAGCCGGTGGCCGACGCGCGGCTGCCGTTGATGGCGCCTGCGTCGGCCGCGATTGCGGCGCCGAGCGATGGCGAGGCCGCGCCTGCATCGATCCCGCTCGCCGTTTTGCCGCTTGCGCCTGCGGCATCGCCGGAGGTCGCCGCGCAACCGCCGCAGCCCGCGACCGCATCGGCGCTGCGTCTTCCTCCCGTTGCACCGGTGCCTGCGCCACCACCGCCCTCGCCAAGCGATCCGCTCGCGCCGATACGCGCGCTGAGCGCGGAGGAATTGATCGCGCTGTTCAGCTAGCGGCGGCCGCCCGCGTTTACGTCTGACTTTCACGCCATGTGGATGCTGCGAACAAAAGCCGCAGCGTCAGATTCAATCTGCTATGCTTGGCAGCAGTGATTCGCGTCGGCCGGCACGCGATTTGCTTTGATCTCACCGGTGCGGATCGACAACGACATGTAAGATATGTGCCGAGCGTGCTCCAGGTCTAAGGACCTCGTTTGTGGTCCGCGCATGACGATGGACTGGAGGCCAGAATGCACAGACTCATCGGGCCTGCGGTAGCGGGCATCGCCTTGTGCACGAGCGCGTTCGTTCCTGCTCAGCTGCTGGCGCGTGACGACGGCCGCTTCGCCTCGTCGCCGCTCAAACCCTGGTTCGACGGGCTCGCCAGCGGCAAAGGCTTGTGCTGCTCGTTCGCCGACGGCGTCACAGTCGAAGACGTCGATTGGGATACTCAGGACGGCCGCTATCGCGTGCGGCTCGACGGCCACTGGGTGGTCGTGCCCGATGCGGCGCTGGTGACCGAGCCGAACCGCTATGGCCGAGCCGTGGTATGGCCTTATCAGGACGCGACCGGCGCGACGCAGATCCGCTGCTTCATTCCGGGCGCAGGTATCTGATTTCTGCGCCGCGCTGCGGCACGGGGCCAAGCTCACGCCACCAGCCGTGAGAACACGTCCGGGTCGACATTGCCGCCGGACAGCACGGCGACCGCGACTTTGCCGTTGATGTCGATCTTGCCGGTCATCAGGGCGGCGAGTGCCACCGCGCCGCCCGGCTCGACCACGAGCTTGAGTTCGGCGAACGCAAACGCCACCGCGGCTGCGACTTCGGCGTCGCTCGCCGACACCCCGGCGCCGACCAGCGAGCGATTGATCGCGAACGTCAATCTGCCCGGCATGCGCGCCATCAGCGCGTCGCAGATGGTGCCGGTCAGGGCGGCGTTCGCTTCGCGCTCGCCGCTTTTGAACGAGCGCGCGTGGTCGTCAAAACCGGCCGGCTCCGCGGTATAGAGCGCGGCGGTCGGCACGCGCGCCTTGACGGCGAGCGCGATGCCGGCGGTCAATCCGCCGCCCGAGGCGGTCACCACCACGACGTCCGGCGTAAGCCCGAGCGCGCTCAAATCCTCGACGATCTCGCGGCCGGCAGTGCCCTGGCCGGCGATGATCAGCGCGTCGTCATAGGGCGGCACCAAGGTGGCGCCGCGACGCGCCGCGATCGCCGCGGCGATTGCTTCGCGGTCGTCGCGGGCGCGGTCGTAGAGCACGATCTCGGCGCCGAACGCTGCCGTGCGCTCGCGCTTGGCGCGCGGCGCGTCGCTCGGCATCACGATCAGACACGGCATGTCGAGCAGCCGCGCCGCCGCGGCAACGCCCTGGGCATGATTGCCGGACGAATAGGCGACGACGCCGGCGGCGCGCCGCTCCGGCGGGATCGCGGCGAGCTTGTTGTAGGCGCCGCGAAACTTGAACGAGCCGGTGCGCTGCAAGGTCTCGGCTTTGAGAAAGACGCGCCCGCCGGTCATGGCGTCGAGCGTCGGCGAGGTCAGAAGCGGCGTGCGCAACGCAATGCCGGCAAGCCGGCGCGCGGCCTCGTCGACGTCCGCGGGCGTCGGCAGGTGCAGTGGCGCATCCATGCCGCAAGCCTAACGCCGCGATTGCGGTTAGGACAAGGGGAGGGCGGCGGAATAAGATGATGCTGCGGACAACAGGATTAATCGCGAGCGCTTTTCCGTCGATCAGAGAAAGCCGTCGGTCGCAACGGCTGCCGTGTGATTTTGCTGGCCGTTGCGATCGACGGCACGCTGCGACCGAGCAGGTTTATATCGCGGATAGCAAAACGCGGCGGCCAAATAGCTGCCGCATGCGCCGAGCTTCACTTCGCAGCAGAAAACGCGAAGCCGCCTACTCGAACCGGCCCGCCGCGTGCGCCAGCATGGTGTAGACCTTGCCGGTGTCGGAGGTCAGGTAGTTGCGCGCCACTGCCGGGCCGCGATCGCCGCGCGAGACGTCGTCGAGCAGCCGCTCGAACTCGTGGATGTAGTGCTCGACGGTCTGCCGGAATTCCGGATCGCTGCGGTATTTGGCGCGGATTTCCTCGAATGCCTTCT
>JASHPU010000077.1 GCA_030037885.1 Xanthobacteraceae bacterium
GCTCGTTTTGATCGGTGCTCGAACCAAGCGCGCGCGGCGCTCCAGGCGCGCCGGGATTGAGTGCCGGATTGAAGGCGTCGTGGCGGCCCCCCTCGCCCGTCGTCTGGCCCGGCTCGACCGGCGCCGGCGGGTAGGCCGGCGGCGGCACATATTGCGGGTTCGCCGGATAGGGCGGATTCGGCCGTGCCGCGTATTGCGGCTGCGCGGGAGCCGGATACGGCTCGGCTGGCCGCGCCGCGTATTGCGGCTGCGGCGCCGGATAGGGCGGGTTCGGTCGCGGCGCAGCGGCCGCGGCCGCTGCCGGAACGCCGCGCTGCTCCTGCAGGGCCTGGACCTGCTGCGTGAGCTGCTGATTGCGGTACTGCAACTGCTCGATCTGGCCGGTCAGGTCGCGGACGGCGGCTTCGAGGCGGTCGAGCCGGGTGTCGAAATCGGCGGCATCCTGGGCGTGCGCGGCCTTGCCGCAAAGCGTGCACACGAGCGCAATCAAAGCGAAACGGGCGAAGCGGATTTTTCCGTGCGGCATGGTCGTTGCGTTTGAAGCGGGCTCACAGTCGAGCGGACAATGTCCCCGGCCGCAGCGCGCAGGCAGGCGGCTTCAGATGCGGCCCACCATAGTCGATCCTGCGACCAAATTGTGACTGGCGGCTGCAGGACGCTCCTCCCCCAGCCGACCACTCCGTCCTTCCGCCGCCGAAGGTTTACGAACTCTGATCAAGCACCGTGACGGCGCGCCGGTTCTGCGACCAGCAGGAGATATCGTCGCACACCGCGACCGGACGCTCCTTGCCGTACGAGATGGTGCGCATGCGCTGCGCCGAGATGCCGCGCGAGATCAGATAATCGCGCACCGTCTGGGCGCGCCGCGCGCCGAGCGCGATGTTGTATTCGCGGGTGCCGCGCTCGTCGGCGTGGCCCTCGATGGTGAAGGCGTAGCGGTCGTAATGGCTGAGCCACTCGGCCTGCTTGTCGAGCGTGGCGCGCGCCTGCACCGACAAATCCGAGGAGTCGGTGTCGAAGAAGACGCGGTCGCCGACATTGACGACGAAGTCCTGCTGGCTGCCGGGCGTGGCGGCCGACGCCATGGCGCCGGTCTGCTCGACGGGGTTCTTGGCGCAGCCGGCGATGGCGATGCCGGCCAGGATGACGGCTGCGAATTTGGCGCCGCGGACGATGCTCATCCGGTTCATTTCCGGTGCCTCCATTGCTTGGTGTCCACTGCCTGCCGTCCCGCGGGCGGGAGAGCGGAAGCCACTGCCGCGGGTCTAGCAGCGCCTTCGTTAAGCGAAGGTTCCGTCAACCTTGATGAGGCCTTGCAAAGAAGCCCCGTCCCCGCAGAACACCCGAAAAGCTTTGCTAATGCTTAATGGAGCCTGAATGCGGCGTTCCTGCGGCCTGTGGATGGCGGCCGATTCCGGCCATAACGCGCGTCTATGGGCCGAGACCGAGGCGAAACCGGATGACGGCGCCAACTTGTTCGGCATGGAACAGGCCGTGCGAGGGTCTGGCCGGAGTGAGTGACGAAGTGCGTATGTCATCCTTTCGATCGACCGAAGAAGATGCGTCGTCCGGGCGCGACGGTTGGCTTCATGCGCCGCACCACCCACTTATTCGTCAGACCGGCTCAAGGAGGCTCCGATGGCCGAATTCGCAAGACCGCGCGCCATGGGATTCAACCACATTGCGCTCGAAGTCGGCGATATCGACGAAGCATTGGCGTTCTATGGCCGCCTGTTCAAATTCGAATTGCGCGGCAAGAGCGACTCGATGGCCTTCATCGACCTCGGCGACCAGTTCATCGCGCTGCAGAAGGGCCGCAGACAGCCGGCCGACGACGGTCGCCATTTCGGCCTCGTCGTCGACGACAAGGCGGCGGCGCGCAAGGCGCTCGAAACAGCAGGCGTTACGCTGCTCGAAGGTCCGTTCCTCGATTTTCGCGACCCTTGGGGCAACCGCATCGAGATCGTCGGCTACGACAATATTCAGTTCACCAAGGCGCCGAACGTGCTGCGCGGCATGGGCCTCACCCACCTTGCCAAGAACGAGAAAGCCAAAAAGGAATTGGCCGAAAAAGGCATGGCGCCGGAATAGTCTCAACTGGGAATAATGCGCTGGGGCCGTGGCGGCACGGGGTAGCGTCCGCACACCGTATTCCAGTAGGCCCACGACCGCTCGTCCATAATGCCGGGCGGCGCGTGCTCCAGCGCCTCGCGAAAATCGTCGCGATCGAGATAGCGCCGGACCACGGCGATCTCATCTGGAGTGCCGTACGTCATCAGGTAGGCAAGAAAGCGGATCGGATCGGCCAATGCCTGCTCGGGCGGCTCGAACCAGATCAGGTGCGGAGCAACTTTGAGCAAATCCTCGGCGTTGGGCAGTGGCGTCATTGCTTTTGCCCATACCGCCTCACAGGTTCAAGAACCGGCAACTTGCCGAGGTCGGTGGAGTGCACTGCCTCGCTCAAACAGGTACGAATGCTCACGGGAGGAGCAACCAAGTTTGCATCGCCGTGGTAAGCAATCGCTTTGAGCGACGTCAACGGATTGAATTGGTCGCCATAGATGACGGAAGCGGCAGCAAGCATTTTCGACAATGATATGTTTGCCTTGGTCAGCAAAGCATGGATATCCACATAATCCCGGAGCTCCGCGCGTTGCGTCGCGACCGCGGCTTTCATGCCGGAGAGGTCGGCAGGTTCGGGGCAAGCCTGGCTGACGCGCCGCCGCTTGTTTTTGATCGTCGGCCCTGATTTTTGATTTCGAATCGCATTCTTTGACTACGTCATTGGAAATCTTATGCCAAAATTTTAATATTTGTTTTTGACTTTCTTAATTCAAAAAATATGGTTAACGCCGGCGAAAATCAAAGGGAGGGTATCATGAAGAAGCGTGCCCAGTCTGCAGGCCTGGCCGACGGCCCCGAAGAAATCGCCGCCGCCAAGGACCGACCGCCGAACAGAGCTGTTTCGGTGCTCTTGGCACTTGTCTCCCTGGCCGCGCTGGCTGCGTATATCACCGAAATCGTCCGGCTCCTCACCACGGTCGACGACGGCTCGGTGGTTGCCAGCGCACTCCGCGTTACCGGGCTGCCTGCGGCGTTGCTGATCGTGCTCTATATCGATAAAGCGGCGAGGGGCCTGCTGGTCATCTGCGCCGAACTGCACGCGGCGTTTCAACGGTTCGTCGACTTCCTTGATCGATACGACCGCAGCAACAGGTAAGTGTCGATGCCGCTCGCCGGCGCACTTACTGCGCGCCGGCGAAGTGCGGTCGAGGACGCGGCGATCAACCGCCCGCGGCGAGCCGCTTTTCCCGCTGGACCGCCAAGAGTCGCAACATGCCATTGGCCGCATCGGTGTCGATATACAGCATCCTTATCTTCAGTTTGGCATTTGCAGCTCGATTTTGAATCAGCTCCAGCACGGTTGCCGCCTTTCTTTTTGTGCCTGAAAGGACGATCATCTTGTCGATTTGGCTGAATTGTTCCCAGGAAGCATTGAGCAGTTTACCGTTGATGGATTGAATTATTGCCCTTATCGCCCTTTCATCACGCATTTCCCCGCTTGGATGAGGTATGAAGAACAGGTGATTGCAAATATCTCCAACCGGTATGTACGTATAGTCGCTTTCAATGCCGTTTCTCTTGCATAAATCATTCAGCCGGCGCAATTCCTCTATGATGGGCTTCAACTCACTATCCGAAATTCGATCCTCATCATGCTGCGCAGCAGTCCTCACTTGGCTATTTATGAACTCATAAAACCGATGTCCCGAGGTGAAGCTCCCGACCCCGCATATCGCCAAGTTGCAACGGTTGTTGCTCCATTTGGAACCCACCGGGGACCGTCTTCTTTCTTCATCAAGCAGATTGATCTTCGACCGTTTGTCGATCAGCCCAAATATTTGGTGTCCGGTTATCGGGCATTCAAATAGAATTTGAGTGGTCTTTTGACGAAGGCAAAGCGCTAGCTGATTGACGTGGAGGTCCGCATCGAGATGGCCGTTGACTTGACCAGAATAGTCAGTTGCGCTGACGTGGCCGGAAAGGCTCACGAGTCTTGTGCCGGCCCAGTTCAGCTTGGGGTGGTGCCTCAAGTTTTCAATTGCATAAAATACGCTGCGGCCGCTGCCTAACCCTATCGTATCACCGTCCGACACGTGCAAGCCATCACGCAGGTCTTTGGCGAGAGCAGCACCCAGGTACATGTGAACACGGTCGCTATGATGCGACGATTCGTCCGCCGCGCTTGTAGGCATAAAATCGTCATCAGCGGTTTCGATAACGCGTACATTGATTTCAGGAAAATGCTCTTTGAGTTGCTGCTCCAGTGTTTCGTTGCGAATTACCCTCTTATGAAGTTGTTCTACCTCCCTTATTTCGACCAATCCCTCGCGAAAAGCGCTATTGACGGCTTTTGTCACCTGGGCCGGATCCCGTTTGAACATTTTTGCCACAGCCGTCACGCTGGTAAGTTTTTCCGTGATCTTGTCGATGGTGAACCGCATTCGTGCCATACGCACCTTTTCGGCACTGCTCAGTCCGCGCTTTGGTTTGCGTCCGACCTTGCCGGTGCCGGTGCTGTCGGGACGAACGACGGACGGCGCTTTCACGATGTGGTCTCCAAATCGAAAGCAGGCCGAACATGGACAATTCTGCATCAAGAAATTGGCAATAAATTTGACGAAGGGGCCATGCCCCGTCAAGAGGCAGTTGCGCCGTTCTGCGAGTCTTGAGCGCTGCGTCCGCTTACGCTTCCCAGAGGCGGACCTGCACACTGTCCTACGACAACAGCGGCGACCGGGCGGGGTCGGTGGCGTAGCTCGGCGTCGGCAGGCGCAGCTGATTGCGGCCGGAAATGTCGATCGTGTAGAACGACGGGCCTCTCAACCGGTGCCGGCCATGCAGCGGGCCATGAACCCACGGGGCCTGATTGCGGTGCCCGCTGCCTTGTAGCGCAGATACCGCTGATAGACTCGCCCCGTCCGGCTTATGTGGATGCCGAGCGCGCCGGGGCCGGCGTCCGCGCGGTCGGGCTCTGTGGCTCGTTCGGCGTTTGCGCGACCGCGCCGACGGCGATCGCCGCCAGCGGCAGAATGCAGGCAACGACTAGCGACCAGGCTTTCCAGCTCATCTTTTCCGGCAACATCGTCTCCGCCAGGATGCGCTCCACGCGGCGGCCGACGGTCGCCTTGCGCGCCATCGCCAGCGCCGTCATGGCGCGGCTCATCGTGCTGCCGAAGCCAAGCAGGATTTCGGCGTAGCGCACGCGATCCTCGATATCCGCAATGGCGGCGGCGTCGCTTCGCGCTTCCGCCAGATCGGCGATTCGGCCGTTGAGCCACCATGCCAACGGATTGAACCAGAACGCCGCGCGATTGATCGCGGCGAGCAACAACACGTAGAAATCCCGGCCGCCGATGTGGCACATTTCATGCGCCATAACGGCCCGGCGCTGTGTTGCGTCCCACATGACATAGCTCTGCGGCAGCACGATCGTCGAGCCGAACGTCACCGGCACGTCGACACGCGCGCTGACCCGCACGTCGCAGCCCGCCGTCCAATCCTCGCAGATCGGGGTGGCCGACCGCCAAAGTCTCCAGGTCAGCGCCGCCCCGACCAAGAGCCGAAGCGCGAGGAAGGCGGCGCCGCAGACGTAAATCCATGTCGCGGCGCCCCGCCAATCGATCGGCGCGATCGGTGCAGCGGCGGCAGCCGTGGGGACGACCGGCAGTGCGGGCGCGGCAAAGAAAGCCACCATGCCGGCCGGCAGCGCTTCGGGAATCGGCAGAGCGGGCGCGGAGACGGGGAGGCTCGTCCAACCGGTCAGGAACGGCATCAACAGCGACACGGCCAGGACCGACTGCCAGATCGCCATCTGAATATGCGGATGGTCACGCGCAGCAGCTTGACCCCGAGCCCGATGACCAGTCCAAGCACCAGCGAACGCATTGCTGCTTCCAGGATCAACGGCAACATCACTTCCTCGCGCGTTTTGCCGCCTCGATTTTGGTGGCAATGACGTCCAACTGCTCCCTGCCCAGCATTTTCGCGTCCACGATTCCGACCACGACCTCTTCAATCGAACCGTTGCAGAACCACTCCGCGATGCGGTGGACGGCCTTTGCCGCGACGCGCTGACGTTCGTGCCGTGGCCGATAGACGTAAGTCCGGCCCTGCGTGCTGTGGCTGACAAAACCCTTTTCTTCGAGCCGCCGCAGCACCGTGCGCACAGTCGACTCTTTGAGGCGCCGATTGAGCCGCTCTCGCACCAGTTCCGCGGTGATCGGTGCATGCGTCCAGACCAGTTGCATGACCTTGCGTTCGAGTTCACCCAAATCCGGCAGTTCATCGGCCATATGTCTGCTACCTATATTAACGCTACGTCACGTAGCGCATGTTCCGAGGACTGGCAACCATTTTTTGGATTTCGTAGGGCGGCGCGAGAACCGCTGAATCCGCGGCTACAAACCCTAAAGGTCAACCACGTCGACCGCGGCAGCGGATCGCCGGACCAGTGAGCACGAACTCCGAGTCGACCAGTCGTTAGACTTGCGACAAGGCCGTGATCACCCCTTTTGCGCTATCGGCTCAAAGCAACGTCGGGGCGGTCGTTCTGTCCGATGAAACGCTTGGAGGCGCTGAGGCAGGTAGCGGGCTCGGCAAAAGCGTCCGGTGCCAGCCCGAAGTCCGCTCAGGTCGACCGTGTCCGTTGCAGTATATCAGGCGTTGCCCCGTACCCCCTCAGCGGAGTTGAGCGGACGTCGGCGACCGTCGGCGTCTACGACAACAGCGGCGACCAGGCGGGGTCGGAGGCGTAGCTCGGCGTCGGCACGCGCAGCTGGTTGCGGCCGGAAATGTCGATCGTGTAGAGCGACGGGCCGGGACCGCCGATCTGGTCGCTGAAATACATGATGACGCGGCCGTTGGGCGCAAAGGTCGGGCCTTCGTTGTGAAACCCTTCGGTGAGGATGCGCTCGCCGGAGCCGTCCGGCTTCATCACGCCGATGGCGAACGCGTTGGCGGTCTGCTTGGTGAAGGCGATATAGTCGCCGCTCGGCGACCACACCGGCGTCGAGTAGATGCCGTCGCCGAAGCTGATGCGGGCCGCCGGCCCGCCGGCCGCCGGCATGACATAGATTTGCGGCTGGCCGCCGCGGTCGGAGGCAAAGCAGATCCTGCTGGCGTCGGGCGAATAGCACGGCGAGGTGTCGATCGCCTGCGTGTTGGTCAGCCGCGTCGTCGCCTTCGAGCGCAGGTCCATGACGAAAATGTTGGAGTTCGAGCCTTCCTGCAGGCTCATGATCACGCTCTGGCCGTCCGGCGAAAACCGCGGCGAAAAGCTCATGCCGGGGAAATTGCCGACGATCTCGCGCGCGCCCGAGGTGATGTTGAGCAGATAGACGCGCGGGTCGCCCTCGCCGTAGGCCATGTAGGTGACTTCCTGGCTCGACGGCGAGAACCGCGGCGTCAGCACGAGCTCGTCGCCGCGGGTCAGGTACTGCACGTTGGCGCCGTCCTGATCCATGATGGCGAGCCGCTTGATGCGCCGCTCCTTCGGCCCGGTCTCGTCGACGAACACGACGCGGCTGTCGAAATAACCCTTGGCGCCGGTGATGCGCTCGTACACGGCGTCCGAAATGATATGCCCGAGGCGGCGCCAGTTGTCGGGCGTGGTCAAATATTGCTGGCCGGCGCCGAGCTGCTGGCCGGCGAGCACGTCCCACAGCCGGAATTCGGCCTTGAGCCGGCCGTCGCTCTGCCGGCTGACGCGCCCGGTGATCAGCGCCTGGGCGTTGATGGTGCGCCAGTCGGCGAAGTTCGGCACGGTGTCGAAGTTCACGATCTTCTCGATGAACGCCGACGGATCGATCGGAACGAACAGTCCGCTGCGCTGCAGGTCGGCGGTGATGATCTGGGTGATGCCGTGCGCGGTGTCGGCGTCGCCCGCGGTACCGGGAATCAATTCCGGTATAGCGATCGGCATCGGCTGGAAATTGCCCCCGCTTATGTCGAGTTGCACGCCGGCGGCGGCATGGCGCGCGGGAAGCATCAGCGCAGCGCCGCAAGCGGTCAGCGCCAGCGCGCGGCGGCGCGTCAACAGAGGAGGATGGGCAGCTGCAGTGAACGTACGACTCATGGCGTTGGCGTCGCTTATCAGTTGGACAGCTCACGTGGATTGAAATTCATATTGATGTCGCGCCACTGCGCGTAGTGCTCGGGCTTGAGCATGGTGAACGGCTGGCATTGCAGCAGCGCGCGCTTGGCACTCTCGGCGAGCGCCGGACCGAGCGCCGAGGCCGAGCCCGCGACCACCGTTGGCTGCGCCGCCAGCGAGCCGTCCGGCCGGAACAGCACGCGCAGCTCGACATAAATATTGGAATCGCTGTCGACGCCCGGCGGCGGGCTCCAGCACTCGCGGATGCGCTGACGCAGCGCGTCGATCTCGCTCTGCGACAATTGTGCATCCGGCGCGGCGTCCGGCGCGCCGAGGCTCGCCTCCTGGTTCAGCGCGCTGCCGGTCGCCAGCTCGCGGCGCGGATCGCGATGATCGAGCAGTTGGGCGATCTCGCTGGCGTCGTATTTGGGCGTTTGCTGCGTCTCTTTCTGTTCGCGCGGCTTCTGCTTCTCTTCCTTCTTCAACAGGTCGGCGATCTTGTCCGGCTTGAATTGCGGCTCCTTCTTGTCCGGCTTTTCCGCGGTCTTCGGTTCGGGCTTGGGATCCGGCTTCTGCTCCGGCTTCGGCTGCGGCTTGGGCGGGGCCGAATCGGTCTTGATCTCCGGCTTCGGCGCCGCCTTCGGTGCGACTTGCTCGACCTGTTTCGGCGCGTCGATCTTGTCGGCGAGCGGTTTCGGCTTGTTGTGGTTCGGCGCGTTCTTTTGGCCGAGCGCGGCGCGCGAGACGTCGTTGGCGGTGACGATCGTGACCGGCACCAGGTTCGACAGATCCACGCTCGGCTTCGAGGAGGCGAGCGTGATGAAGCCGGCGACAAAGATCGCCACGTGGCCGCAGCCCGATATGATCCAGTCGGACCGCACCGCTATTTCCCCTGCTTGTCGTTCTCGTCGGTGATGTTCAGCACCGTGCCCATCCCGGCGTCGTGCAGCTGCCCCAGAACCCGTGCCACCTCATTATAGCAAAGCTCCTTGTCGGCGTTGACCCACACCGTGGGCGGCGGCTGGCCGGGCGCGTTGGTGGTCTTGATCGCCGCGAACTTGGCCGCGATCTGGTCGAGCGTGATCGGCGCCTTGTCGACGAACATGTCGGCCTGGCTCGAGCATTGGCCGCCGCTCTTCTTCAGGGTGAAGGTGAGCGGCGCCTTGTCGGAATTGAGCGTCGTGCCACCGCGTGTATCGGGCAGATCGACGCGGATGGTGAGCGTCATCAGCGGCGCCGTCACCATGAAGACGATGAGCAGGACCAGCATCACGTCGACGAACGGCGTGACGTTGATCTCGCTCATCACCGAGCGGCGGCGGCGACCGCGCCGGCCGGCCGATGCTGGGCTCGCGACGCTTGCGGCCATGGCGCTGCCCTCACCCGCGCTCGTCGATCTGCCGCGACAGGATCGCCGAGAATTCGTCGGCAAAGCCTTCCAGGCGCTGGGCCTGGCGGTTCACCTCGACCGTGAACTTATTGTAGAAAATCGTCGCCGGGATGGCGGCAACGAGGCCGATTGCGGTCGCGAACAACGACTCGGCAATGCCCGGTGCCACCACCGCCAGCGAGGTGTTCTGCGAGGCCGCGATCGACTGAAAGCTCGACATGATGCCGACCACGGTGCCGAACAGGCCGACAAACGGGCCGGCCGAACCGACCGTCGCCAGCACCAACAATCGCCGCTCCATGTGCTCAATCTCGCGCGAGATGGTGACGCTCATCTTCTTCTCGATGCGCGTCTGCAAACCGGCGAGGGAACGCACGTGCGCCTCGATGCTGCGCTTCCATTCGTCCCAGGCGGCGACGAACAGGGCGTCGGTAGAATGGCCGTTGGCGCCGGCGAATGTCTTGTAGAGCTCTTCGAACGACTGTTCGCCCGACCAGAACGCCTGCTCGAAATAGTCGCCCGCCTTACGGATGCGCGCGAACAGGCGGGTCTTGTTGATGGCGATGGCCCAGACCCAGACCGAGGTCACAAGCAGCCCCGCCATCACCAGCTTGACGATCCAATGGGCGTGCCAGAACAGGGTGACAAGCTCGAGGCTGGACGATGACATCAGGCGTCCTTTGCGCGTCGTTGCGGCGGCGGCCGGATCGAGCCGCAGCCGGACGATCGGGCCGCAGGCCATGCTGTGCGCGGTGCGCGCCGGGGCCTAAAGGTAAAGGCCAAGCGGAGCCGCATCGCGCGCGCCGACCAAGACCCGAAATTTCGCGAAGACCCCAAAGGCCGGACCCGCCACCGGCGAACCGGAAATCAGTCGCGAAACTTGTCCAAACTAGGGCGCAACACCGGTCTTCCCGGCTAACGAAGCCCGGGCGTGCTTAATGGGGGGTTAACAGCAAGCGCCCGGGTCCTGCGACACGATCGGCCGGTCGCAAAATGCGCGAGCCGCCCGCGCGATACGGCGGGCGGCCCGGTCATGTGCTTCGCGCTTGGAACTTGCGCTTACGAGACTTGCGCTTACGAGACTTGCGGCTGCGGCCCCTGCCCCTGACCGGAAGACCCCGTGCGGCGCTCGGCCATGAACTGGTCGAACTCGGCGCGGTCCTTGGCGAAGCGAAGCCGCTCGAGAAATTCCTTGAATTCGCGCTGCTCGTCTTCAAGTCGCCGCAGCGTTTCGGAGCGGTAATCGTCGAAGGCGCGGTTGCCGCTCGACGGCGGCCCGCCCCAGAAGAAGCCGGGGCCGCCGCGTTGTCGCGCGCGGTCCATGCGGCCGCGCAGCCGCTCCATCTTCTCCTGCATGCGCTCCATTTTCGCCTGCCAACGGCCCATATTGTCCTGCCAGTGGCCGCCGCCGTTATGACGCCAACATCCCATTCGTCCACTCCCGAGAATGAAAGCGAGGGTCACGAGGCCGAGCGGCCACCAAACGATGAAGCCGAGAATCATCAGCGCGATCCAAGCTGGCTTTCCGAGTTCGTCGAGCTGTTCTACGACCACCATGGTGGCACCTCGCTTGTGAATGTAAATAACATTTACATTGGGTCGAGCCACTGTCAAGGGGGCTCCCGATGAAAATAAACGGCGCGTACTCCTTGCTGCGAAGACGGATCGCGCAAGCGCGATGGGGTGCCCCTCTTTGGGCCGGACCAGGTTGGGGAGCTTGACGCGGCAGTACCAGTTGCGATGCTTCACGTCGGCGCGGCGGAAGATCACCAAGCCGGGCTTCAGCTCCTGGGTATCGACAAGGCAGGCCATGAGTCAGCGTAATCTGTGCAGAATCTGTGAATCTTTTTCCGCTAAGTCCTTGATTTGCCTCATCCCGTTTGCGCGGGAATGAGCGGGAACCGGATCTTTCGCCGTGCGCATCGCCACCTGGAACGTCAATTCGATCAAGCAGCGCATCGATTCGGCACGCACTTGGCTTGCCGCGACGGAGCCCGACATCGTCTGCCTGCAGGAAACCAAGTGTCCCGACGAGGCGTTTCCGCGGCTCGAATTCGAGGGGCTCGGCTACAACGTTGCCGTCCATGGGCAGAAGACATTCAACGGCGTCGCCATCCTGTCGAAATTCAGATTCGACGAAGTGACCAGCGGCCTGCCCGGCGACGACAGTGACGACCATGCCCGCTTCATCGAAGCCATGATTTCGACCGCGCACGGCGTGCTGCGTGTCGCCAGCCTCTATCTGCCGAACGGCAACCCGCCGCAGACCGACAAATACAGCTACAAGATCGGCTGGATGAAGCGGCTGTCGGCATATGCCCGCGAGCGGCTGGCGCTGGAAGAGCCGCTCATTTTGGCCGGCGACTACAACGTCATCCCGACCGCCGGCGATGCGAAAAACCCGCAGGTGTGGGTAGGCGACGCTTTGTTCTTGCCGCGCACGCGCGATGAATTCCGCACCTTGATCAATCTCGGCCTGACCGATGCAATTCGCGCTACCAGCGACGATGCCGGCCTCTATACGTTCTGGGATTATCAGGCCGGCGCCTGGCAGAAGAACAACGGCATCCGCATCGATCACGTGCTGCTGTCGCCGCAGGCCGCCGACCGACTCGCAAGCGTCGGCATCGACAAGCA
Organism: Xanthobacteraceae bacterium; assembly: GCA_030037885.1. Lineage (GTDB taxonomy): Bacteria > Pseudomonadota > Alphaproteobacteria > Rhizobiales > Xanthobacteraceae > BOG-931. The sequence continues at coordinate 12,183 of JASHPU010000077.1, forward strand.
CGTCCGCAGCTGGGAGAAGCCGTCAGACCACGTGCCGGTCTGGGTGGAGCTGGATATCGCGGCGAAATAGCGAACGGCTAACGCGAATGGCGAAATAGCGAATAGCGAATAGGGGATGGAAGGCATCTATTCGCCATTCGCTAATCGCGCCGGCCGTTGATCCACTCTTTCAGATAAACCAACGCCATGGCGCGCTCGTCGTCGCTGGCGCGGCGGAAGGCGTTGTCATAGAGCGGCTTGACCCAGGCGCCGTCGTTGCCGGCGCAATCGCGGCCCAGCGTGAGCCACATCAGGCCGCGTGCCGCCTGCCGCGGCACCTGCACCCCGCGGAACAGGATGTCGCCAAGCGCGACCTGCGCGCGGCACTGGCCTTGGGTCGCCGCCTTGAGAAACCAGCGCGCCGCTTCATGCGCGTCGCTCGACGTGCCGTTGAGGTAGAGGCGGCCGAGCTCGTATTGCGCGTCGGCATTGCCGAAATATGATGCCGCATAGGCGAACATCTGCTGCGCCCGCGCACTGTCCGGCTTGACGGTCGAATTGGGAATGCCGGTCAGGTAATAGCGGCCGAGCGCCACGAAAGCATTGGCGACGATGCCCGCTTGCGGCGCGCCTGGCGGCTCGTCGGCGTGCGAATTCGCGATCTGGCTGAAATAATCGAAGGCGCGCAGATCGTCCTGGGCGACGCCGTTGCCGTCGGCATACATGCGGCCGAGCTTCCACTGTGCGGCGGCGCGACCCTGATCGGCGGCGTATTGGAGCGCGGTAAATTCCCTGGTCTTCTCGTTGCTCTCGGCAGGTGCGCCAGGCCCGCGCAGGCCTTCCTGCGGCGTCAACTCCGCAGTTGCCGGTGTGGCACTGCCGTCGAAGGCGAACGCCGGCTGGATCAGAAAGCCCTGGCGGCTGGCGGTGCCTGGAGCGAACCCCCACGCCACCACGAGGCCGATAAGCGCGGCCAAGACCCCGCCGCTGGCAGCGCCCGCCACGCTCTTACGTATCCGCATAACACGCCTTCTCAACCGCCGCGCCCGGATGGGTGACGGCGCCATGGCGCGCCGAGCCGACCTGCTGCGCATATTTCCATAAATAGCCGGAGGTGAATTCGTCGCCCCGCGGCTGCCATTTCTTGCGTCGCTGTTCGAGTTCGCTCGCCGTCAGCTTGACGTCGAGCGTGCCCTTGGCACCGTCAAGAGTGATAACGTCGCCGTCGCGCAGGAGCCCGATCGGGCCGCCGACCGCCGCGTCCGGCCCGATCGGGCCGACGCAGAAGCCGCGAGTCGCGCCGGAGAAACGACCGTCGGTGATCAACGCCACCTTGCCGGCCATGCCCTGGCCGTAGAGGGCGGCCGTTGTTGCCAGCATTTCGCGCATGCCGGGACCGCCTTTGGGCCCCTCACAGCGAATGACCAGCACGTCGCCTTCCCTGTACTTCTTATTTCTCACTGCTTCGAAGCAGGCTTCTTCGCCGTCGAAACAGCGCGCCGGTCCGGAGAATTGCAAGCGCTCCATTCCGGCAACCTTAACGATGGCGCCCTCCGGCGCGAGATTACCTTTGAGGACGATGACGCCGCCGGTCGGCAGGATCGGCTTGTCGGCCGGCCGGATCACGTCCTGGTCGGCATTCCACTTCACCGATTTGAGGTTCTCGGCGACGGTTCGGCCGGTAACGGTGAGGCACTCGCCATGCAAATAGCCATGGTCGAGCAACGTCTTCATCAACAGCGGAACGCCGCCAGCTTCAAACATGTCTTTGGCGACATAGCGGCCGGACGGTTTCAAATCGGCGATATAAGGTGTTCTTTTCAGGACTTCGGCGACGTCGAACAGATCGAACTTGATGCCGCACTCGTTGGCGATCGCCGGCAGGTGCAGCGCCGCGTTGGTCGAGCCGCCGGTCGCCGCGACGACCGCCGCGGCGTTCTCCAGGGCCTTGCGGGTGACGACGTCGCGCGGGCGAATTTTTTTGACGATCAAGTCCATGATCATCTCGCCCGCCAGCATGCAGAACTTGTCGCGAATCTCGTAACGCGCCGGCGCGCCGGCCGAATAGGGCAAAGCGAGCCCGATCGCCTCCGAAACCGTCGCCATGGTGTTGGCCGTGAACTGCGCGCCGCAGGCGCCCGCCGACGGGCAGGCGTTCTGCTCGAGCGTCTCGAGATCGGCATCCGACATGGCGC
>JASHPU010000078.1 GCA_030037885.1 Xanthobacteraceae bacterium
GGCGCTTTCCCGATCGCCCGGTGGATGTGCTGGCAACGAGGCTTTGCGCGCCGCTGGCGGATTACATGCCGGGCATCCGCCAGGCGATCGTTTTCGACTTGCCGCGCAGCCGCCTGGCGCTGCGCCAGCAGGCGGCGTTGGCAAAGCGCTTGCGCGACCGACGCTATGGCGCCGCTTTGGTGATGCCGCGAACCTGGAAGTCGGCACTGGCGCCGTTTTTGGCCGGGATTCCGAAGCGCACCGGCTTTGTCGGCGAGGCCCGCTTCGGCCTGCTCAACGACTGGCGCTGGGGCGAACGCAAGCTGCCGCGCATGGTCGACCGTTGCGCCGCGCTGGCGTTGCCGCGCGACGCGGCGCGCCCCGCCGAGTGGCCGCTGCCGGAGCTCCACGTTCCTTCGGCCGAAATCGCCGCGTGGCGCCAACGCAAAGGAATTTCGGGAGCAGAGAGGGCGGCCGTGGTTTTGGCGCCCGGCGCGGTCGGCCCCGCAAAACGCTGGCCGGCAAGCGCCTACGCGGCGCTGGCGCGGCAACTCCTTTCCGACGGGCTTGCCGTATGGGTCATCGGCGGGCCGGCGGAAAAATCCATCGCCCAAGCCATCGTCGGCGACACCGCGGCCCGCGATTTCACCGGCACCGATCTGCGCGAGGCGATCTTGGCGCTGGCGGCCGCGACGACGGCCGTCTCCAACGATTCCGGCCTGCTCCACGTGGCAGCCGCCCTCGGCACCTCGGCGGTCGGCATATTCGGGCCGACCAGCCCCTGGCACTGGGCGCCGCTCAACCCGCTGGCCGCGACCATCCAGGCCGACATCGAGTTGGCCTGCCGGCCGTGCCACAAGCCGGTGTGCCGGCTCCGCCATCATCGCTGCATGGTCGACATCTCTCCCGAACAAGTGTTCGCGGCCACCTGCCGCGCACTTGCCGCAACTGCCCCGGCATGATGAGAAACTCAACCCCTAACGCCGTATTCATGAAATCGGCGTAGGCCCGCAGACGACCGGGAGGACGAGGCATGACGGTTCTGGTCACCGGCGGCGCCGGCTATATCGGCAGCCACATGGTGCACGCGCTGCTCGACGCCGGCGAGCGCGTCGTCGTGCTCGACAATCTGTCGACCGGCTTCGATTGGGCGGTTGCCGCGGCGGCGCCGCTTGTGGTCGGCGGCAGCGGCGATCAAACGCTGGCCGGCGGCATCATTCGCGAGCACGGCGTCGATGCCATCATCCATTTCGCCGCTTCGGTCGTGGTTCCGGATTCGGTGCGCGATCCGCTCGGCTATTACCGCAACAACACCGTCAACTCGCGCGCGCTGATCGCGTGCGCGATCGAACACGGCGTGCGCCACTTCATCTTTTCGTCGACCGCCGCAGTCTACGGCAATCCGGTGGAAATACCGGTCGGCGAAGCCGCGCCAACCATGCCGATCTCGCCCTACGGCTGGTCGAAGCTGATGACCGAAATCATGCTGCGCGACGCCAGCCGCGCGCACGGGCTCAGCCACGCCATCCTGCGCTACTTCAACGTCGCCGGCGCCGATCCGCAAGGCCGCACCGGCCAATCGACCGCCGGCGCCACGCACCTGATCAAAGTCGCGGTGGAAACCGCGCTCGGGCTGCGCAATGAGCTGAACGTGTTCGGCACCGATTATCAAACGCCGGATGGAACTTGCATCCGCGACTATATCCACGTCGCCGACCTGGTCCTGGCTCATTGCGCGGCGCTGCAGGCGTTGCGCTCCGGCGCGCCGGCGCTGACGCTCAATTGCGGTTACGGCCACGGCTTTTCGGTTCGCGAGGTAATCGATGCGGTCAAGCTCGTCTCCGGCGTCGATTTCAGGGTGACGAACGCGCCGCGCCGCGCCGGCGATGCCGCCATGGTGGTGGCCGATACCGCGCAGATCCGCCAAAAGCTGGCGTGGCGGCCGCAATACGACGATCTCGCAATGATCGTGCGCGATGCGCTCGCCTGGGAACGCAAGCTCGCGGCACGCCGCACCGCAAACGCGCCGCGCGCCGCGTTCGCGCGGATCTAGAGCGGGCTATAATCGCTTGATAATTCCGCCGCATCCGGGCATGGAACGGCCGTGCCGGCCGGCCTCGCCGCATTGTTGGCCGCAACGGGGCAAAACGGATTGCGCATGAAACTGTTCCGCGCCGCGTTCGCCGACAAGTATTCGACTTACGTGCTGTTGCGGCGGCTGTTCGTCGACGAGGCGCTCCAGCACTGGCCGCGTTACCTGATCGCTTTCGTGCTGATGGCGGTGCTTGCCGGAGCCACCGCGCTGAGCGCCTATCTGCTCGGCACCATGGTCAACGCCGCCTATGTCGAGCGCAACTATCCTGAGATCATCGCGCTCGGCCTGGTCGTGATGCTGGTTTTCATCGTGCGAGCGTTGGCGACCTACGGCTCGTCGGTCACCATGGCGTGGATCGGCAACCGCATCGTCGCCGACAACCAGCGCCGCCTGTTCGACAAGCTGATGAACGAGAACATCGGCTATTTCGCCGACCGCCATACTTCGGAATTCATTGCGCGGCTCGCCACCGGCGCCGCCGCGGTCAGCCAGGTCATCAGCCTCATCATCACCGCCCTGGGCCGCGATCTGATGTCGCTGATCGGGCTTTCCTTCGTGATGGTGATCCAGGACCCGGTGATGTCGGTCGCCGGCCTCATCATCGCGCCGCCGGCGCTGATCGTGCTGCGCAAGATGATCCGCCGCGTGCGCGGCATCGCGCGTACGCAATTCACCGGCACCACGCGCATCGTCGAGACCATGCAGGAGGCGCTGCAGGGCCTGCGCATGGTCAAGGCGTTCGGGCTCGAAGACGAGATGCGCCGGCGGCTCGGCTCCAGCGTCGTCGCGGTCGAGAGCGAATCCAACAAGATGGCGCGGGTCGCCAACCGCTCCGCGCCGATGATGGACATCCTCGCCGGCATCACGGTGGCGTTGGCGATCATCTACGGCGGCTACCGCACCATCGACATGGGCGCGACGCCCGGCCAGTTCTTTTCGTTCCTCGCCGCGTTTCTGCTCGCCTACGAGCCGGCCAAGCGGCTGGCGCGGCTCAACATCGATCTCAACAATGCGCTGGTCGGCGTGCGCATCCTCTACGAGGTGATCGACAGCCCGCCCGGCGAGCCGAACGACGATGACCGGCCGGCGCTCCGACTGTCGGCCGCGCGCCTGCAATTCGACGACGTGCGCTTCGCCTACCGCGCCGACGCGCCGGTGCTGCGCGGCGTCAGCTTCGTCGCCGAACGCGGCAAGCTCATCGCGCTGGTCGGCCCGTCGGGCGGCGGCAAGTCGACCATACTCAACCTTATTCTGCGTTTCTACGACGTCGATTGCGGCCGCATCCTGATCGACGGCCAGAACATCGCCGCGGTGTCGCGCCGCTCGCTGCGCGCGGCGATCGCCCATGTCGGCCAGATCGTTCATCTGTTCCGCGGCACGGTCCGCGACAACATCGCGCTCGGCCGGCTCGACGCCGGCGAGGCCGAGATCGTCGCCGCCGCCAAGGCCGCGCACGCCCACGACTTCATCACCGCGCTGCCGGCCGGCTACGACACGCCGGTCGGCGAGCACGGCCTGCAATTGTCCGGCGGGCAACGCCAGCGCGTCGCCATCGCCCGCGCGCTGATCAAGGGCGCGCCGATCATCCTGCTCGACGAGGCGACCGCGGCGCTCGATTCGGAGTCGGAGCGCCAGGTCCAGGAGGCGATCGCCGAATTGTGCAAGGGCCGCACCACGCTGGTCATCGCCCATCGCCTGTCCACCATCATGCATGCCGACTGCATCCACGTCGTCGAGAACGGGCTGATCGTCGAATCCGGCGGCCATGACGAGCTCCTTTGCAAGGGCGGCCGCTACGCCGCGTTCTATCGGCTGCAGCTGCGCGAGCAGGCATCGGAGCGCGAGCTGGTCAGTTGACAGACGGCGAATGACAGACGACGGAAGGCCGCCAGTATAGGCAGCGGATTTCGCAGAATCCGGGATTGGGCCGCCCGCCGGACGTCATGATTCACAGATGCACGGGCGCTTCAGCAAACAGTCCTGAGGCCGGTTCGACCCAGACGACGTTATCCTCAACGCCTTTGACCCCGGCAATGTTTTCGGCCGCGACCCGCAACGCGTATCGCTGCCGCTCGTCGGTTATGATGCCGGCGAGCCGGACGACGCCATTCCTCACGGTGACGTCGATTGCCGTCGCCGGCGCCCATGGCTGATCTTTCAATGCAGCGAGCAGCCGGTCGCGTATGGCCGCGTCTGCCGCGGAAAGCGGGGCAATCTCATCGGCGAAGCTCGCCACGGCGTGAAGCAGATTGGCGCGCGTGACGATGCCGACGACCTTGCCGCCGTCGACGACCGGAACGCGCTTGATATTGTGGCGCTCCATCAGGCGCACGACCTGTTCGAGCGGCGCGTCCGGCGCCACGGTCCGCACCTCATGGGTCATGACGTCGTGGACCTTGCGGCCGCTGAGCCGAACGTACTCGTCGGCCAGCCGGCCGGGGCCCATGAAGAATTCGATCCACCGTGGCCGGCGCCGGCCGGTACCGATTTCCGCGCGCCGCAGGAAGTCGCCCTCGCTGAGGATGCCGACGAGCTGGCCGCGATCGTCGATCACCGGAACGCCGCTGATCCGTTTTTGCAGCATGAGTTGCGCGGCCGCGCCGACCGACGCCTCAGGCGGCACCGAAACAACGTCCGGAGTCATCACATGACTGGCGTTCATGACTTTAACTTTCCTTACTCCTGCACTCCTGCACTCCTGCACTCCTCCCCCTCCTCGGCTCCTTCGCTCATGCGAACACATCGAATTGTCACGCCGCTTTGCTCAACACGGTGTTGAGTCTTTGCTCAGCTTCGTTCGACAGCGACGTCTTGAGGAGGCGCGGCTTGTAGGGCTCGATCTCGGCCAGAACCTTGTCTTCGGTCACGCTCTTGAAAAGAATGAAAAGCGCCGATGATCCCGGCGGGATCGTCGCTGCGAGCTTCCTGATAAAATCATCGCGGATGCCGTAGTCGCTGAGCGAACCCGACAGGGCTCCGATTCCGGCGCCGGAAACCGCGCCGATGGCCATCCCGGCGAGGGGGTTGAGGAACAGCAGGCCGACCAGCATGCCCCACAGCGCGCCTCTGCTGCCGCCCGTCGCTGCTCCGACCGCGGTCAGATTGACGGCCTGGTTGATAAACACCCTGCCGTTCTCTTGCCGCTCCACCACACACGCATCTTCGAGGTCGATCAGATATTCCTTCTGCATCGAGCGCAACTTGTTCAGCACTTCATCTGCAGTGTGAAGCCCGTCGAACCCGAATACGACCAGATTGCTCATGGTGCTCTCCTTGTGCTTTAGCCGCCCAGCTCCAAAGAAGGGACGTCGCGCGCTGCGCTATGCGCGGCGCTTCAGCCCGAAGCCGATGAAAATCCAGCCGATGCCGATGATGAGAAGGTCGACGCCGAGCAACACGCCGAGAACGAAAAGGCTCGACACCGGCCAATGCACCAGAATGATCAGGCCGAGCAGCAGCGTGACGACACCGGAGAGGACCACCGACGTCCACGACATGCCCTCGCGCATGCTGAACGCCAGGATGAGGCGCATCACGCCGGAGACGACGAGCGCGATGCCGAGCAGGAAGGTGAGGATCGCGGCGGCGAGCAGCGGGTTTTCGAACGTGACAAGACCGGCAACGATGTACAAGGCACCGAGCAGCAGCCAGACCAGGAATTTGCCCCACGACTTGAACTGAAAGGCGTTGATCACTTCGGCGACACCCGAGATCAGCATCATGATCCCGACCACGAAAACGGTGACCCTGGTGGCGAAGACGACGCTGGACAGCGCGATCAGGCCGGCGATCACATAGACGACGCCGAGCGCGACGATCCAACCGCTCTTGCTGCGCAGCGGCGGCACGGCCGGGCGATCCGGCACTTGCGCTGGAGATACACCGGTCATGGGCGCTTCCTCCCGTCAGCAGGGTCCGGCCGCTTCCCAGGTAACTAATCCCAGGTGACTAAAATTGGTGACTAAAATTTACCCTTCTCAAATGATCCGCCTGGGCAAGTGATCCGCCTGGGTAAGCGGCATTGCGATCCGACCGCTGACTAACGACCGAAAGCCTACAGTTAATGCTGGCGGCCAGAGTTCCGGAAATCCTTCTCGTAAATTCGGATCACGGCGTCAGGTTCCCGGGCGACAGAATTAAAATGAGATTCCCGGCGCGCGGGTGGTTCCTCAAGAGCTTTCGCTCGCCTGCCGCATGGGCGTGATCCCGCTGCCCGCCGCACGCAACGGCGCGGCAGGCGGACGTTGTTCTTGCGCCAATCTGCTCCGCCGGACGCGTTACCAGCGGCGCCATCCCCACCCGTCCCACCATCGCCGACCGGGCCTGACCTATAATGTTCTTTTTCCAGCGAGCAACAGACCAATCCGCCGAGCAATCGCCGGGTTGCTGATACTTACGTCTCCAATATGGCCACAGGGGGAACCGTCACACGCCACGGTAGTTCAACTAGTCTAGGCGCCAGCTCCACGGTCTCGGTGCGGCGCGACAACAATAAACTATCCGGCGGTGGATCGCCTCGTTCATGACACCGTTCGCCAATGGCGTGAGCTTGATGGTGTGCGGGCCGGGCGGATATCGTTTTGGCGATTTCTGGAACTCGGGCTTCCGGTCACGATCCGGGCGCTGATCGTCACAGTGGTCGTCGTTCCTCTTTTCTGGAAGTTCTGATTGTGGCGCAGGGTCGAGCGTTCAGAACGAGCCTAGCACCGTGCCGAGGCC
>JASHPU010000079.1 GCA_030037885.1 Xanthobacteraceae bacterium
TGGGCGCCGATCCCGAAATCCGTCGCACCCAGGATGGCCGGCCGATAGTCCATCTGCGCCTCGCCACCTCCGATAGCTGGCGCGACAAGGCGACCGGCGAGCGGCGCGAGCGCACCGAATGGCACCGCGTCGTGATCTTCAACGAAAATCTGTGCCGGATCGCCGAGCAATACCTGAAAAAGGGCTCGAAGGTTTACATCGAAGGCGCGCTGCAGACGCGCAAATGGCAGGACCAGTCGGGCCAGGATCGCTACTCCACCGAGGTGGTGCTGCAAGGCTTTCGCGGCGAACTGACGCTGCTCGACCGCGCCGGCGGCGCAGCGGCGGGCGGCAGTTCGAGCGACTTCGGCGCCGACCAGGGCGGCGAGTTCGGCTCATCCGGCCCGACCCGCAAGGTCGCCGCCCCCGCTGGCGCCGGGGCCGGAGCCGCGCGCGGCGACATGGACGACGAAATTCCGTTCTGATCGATGCGCGACGCGCCGTTGCGCGCCAAGCGAAGCCGGGTCGGCGGCTGTCGCGCAAGCCGGATTGCGCCGCCGCCTGCCGCAATGACGCCGCCATGCGGATTCTGATCACCGGCGCCTATGGGTCGATCGGCTTGGCGTGTCTGTCGCGCGCGTGCCTGACCTGGTAGCGATGCTGCCGACGCTTGCCATCCTGAACGAGCGATGATCGATCTCGACGTCATCTACGCCATCAAATTCGTGCATGCGATCGGCGCCTCGGTGCTGTTCGGCACCGGGCTCGGCATCGCCTTTTTCATGTTCAAGGCGCACCGCACCGGCCATTCCGGCGTGATCGCGGTGGTGGCGCGCTTCGTGGTGATCGCCGACTTCGTCTTCATCGCGACGGCCGTATTGGTGCAGCCGATCAGCGGCTTCGCGCTGGCCTGGGCGATCGGGCTGTCGCCGCTCGACGAATCCTGGATCGTGGCGTCGCTCTGGCTTTACGTGCTGGTCGGGCTGTGCTGGCTGCCGGTCGTGTTCATCCAGATGCGCATCCGCGACCTTGCGCACCAGGCGGCGATAAAATCACAACCGTTGCCCAGGCGTTATTATCGCCTGTATCGGATCTGGTTCTGGCTGGGCTGGCCGGCTTTCGCCGGCGTGTTGGCGATATTCGCGCTGATGATCTGGCAGCCGCATTGGTATTGAGCGCGGCCGCCGCGACGAATGCAGCAGGGGGACGCAACGCCTCAGCCGGCTAGCGCCAGCGCGTCGTCGCCGGCTTCGTCGTCGCGCGCGAGCGCGTCCAATGCCGGCCCGGCCAGCACATAGGTGAGGCATTGCGGTAGCGGCCGAAAGCCGGCACGGCTGTAAAACGTCTGCGCCGCAACGTTATCGGCCCGCACCGTCAGCTCGACAATGGGGCTGCCGATCGCGCTGGCGGCCGCCGCAACGCGCGCCATCAACGCGGTGGCGATGCCGTGCCGGCGGTGGGTCGGCTCGACGAACAAATCCTGCAAGAACACGACGGGACCGTTCCAGCCGGTGATGACGCGGCGGCTGCAGGTCGCCATGCCGACGACCGCTCCGCCGATCTCGGCCACGTAGGCGCTAAATCCCGGATTCGGTCCAAAACCGTCGCGCAGCCAATCGGCGGCGCTGGCGCGAACGGCACGCACGGAATCCTCGGCTTCGGCCAACAGGCGCTTGAGCCGCATCAGCGCCGGCACGTCGCCAGGCTCCGCGGGGCGGATGCGAAAGGCCGGCGGTCGTGCTGTATCGCTCGTTTGATCGTCCATGTGCGGCGGCGATTTATGCGGCGATTTTGATGCTGTTTGTTTGGCGTTGCCCGTAACAACAGGCAGTGTGAGGGAGCATGACCGGTCATGGTTAACGAGCGATGAATTCGCCGCTGCGCCAACTTAATGAACTGCCGAGATGGTCACCGGAGGGAGCGGGCAGGTGGTGGCCTTAGGGATTGCGCTCTCGACCGGCGGTTTCGGATAATACTGGGTACTTTGTTGGACCGCCTGAGCAGCCGCTGTCCCAAGGAGTAGTTCGATGAGCTTGAGGGCTTCGTCGAGTCCTGAGGAAATTCCGCCGCCGGTCAGTCGGTTGCGGTCAAGGCAAAAGCGCGGATGATCGGCGGCGACCTTCACTTTGGGGAAACGCTCCTTAAAGCATGGCACGAACGCCCAGTGCGTCGTCGCTTCGTAGCCGTCGAGAAGGCCGGCGGCGGCCAGCAGCATCGCGCCCTCGCAAACCGACGCCACATACCTGGCTCGCTGGCTCTGTCGGATCAGAAAATCCAGATAGGTGCGTCGCGGATCGCCGATCAGCCGCGCCAGCGCGTCGGGGTCCCCGCCCGGCACCCAGAGCACGTCGTAAGCGCCGGCATCCGCAAACGTCTTCAGCACTTCGAAGTAGAAGCCCTTGCGGAACCTAAATAGCCCGCGGGCATGGGCGACAATCTCGATGTCGAATCCCGCCCAGGTGAACATTTCAAACGGGCCGGTGACGTCGAGCATGTCGACATCGTCATAAACCGGAATACCGATGAGCATTGCGTTCTCCCGTTGCTCGTTTCAGCACGTGGCCGTGCGGCGTCCCGCTCAACTTTACTTCTTTAAACGCCACCTTTAAAGTGCAAGTTGTCTTGACGCGGCAGTTGTCGGTTGACGCTTGGGGGATGCACGAACATGAGCAACGGCGCAGCATTGCGGGTCCGCAGATCGATCGTCGAACTCCAGGATGAGTACGCCAAGGGTAACAAGAAGCCGCTCGAAGATTTGATGCGGGCCTGGAAGGGCATCAAAGAGCTGCCGCCGGACAATCCAAACTCGTTCTTCGTGATCGGCGGCTATCACGGCGAGCCATTTCGCGGCGCCGGCTGGGGCAATGCTTCGTACTGGGGCGGCTATTGCATGCACGGCAATATCCTGTTTCCGCTGTGGCATCGAGTCTATTTGTTGAGGGTGGAAGACGCGTTGCGCAGCATTCCGGGCTGCGCGGACGTCACGCTGCCGTTTTGGGACGAGACCAGCGATGCCTCGGCCACAACCGGTATTCCCTGGGCGCTTACCGACGAGAATTTCGTGCTCGACGGCCAAACAATTGCGAACCCGCTGCGTTCATTCGTTTTTACCGCCAATATCACCGACAATATCAGCAGCGACGACCCGAATTACAGCAAGCCCAAAGGTTACGAAACAGTCCGCTACCCGCTGTCCGGCCTGGTAGGTCCCAACGATATTGCCAAGACCAAAGCACACAATGCGCAATTCCCCGACTACAGCACGAACGTGCAGCTCCTCAATCAGAACGTTGTGGCATGGCTCACCTCGGTCATTATCGTCAACAAGCAGGTGATCCCGACGCACGTCCGCAAGAAATTTGAGGACTGCTTGAACGCGCCGAATTATACGGTTTTTTCCAACACGACCTCTGCCGCGCAATGGAACGAAAATCTTGCCCCCGGAATCGAACCGGTCGTGCCGCTGGAGTCGCCGCACAACAGCATCCATCTGGCGGTGGGCGGCTGCGACGTTCCGAACTACGACCGTTCGCCGATCGAAGGCGCGAACGGCGACATGGGCGAAAATGACACCGCTGGGCTCGATCCGATCTTCTTCTTTCATCACTGCTTTATCGATCGCGTGTTCTGGCTATGGCAGAAGAGGCATGGGTTCACCGATCATCTCGAAATTATCGATGGCTATCCCGGCACCAATTCGGTGGACAGTCAGGGACCGACGCCCGGGGTGGCGCCGAATTCCTGGCTGACATTGGAATCGCCGCTCGATCCTTTCAAAAAGCGAGACGGTGACCGCGAGCGGCCTTATACGTCGCTCGACTGCATCGACATTCAGAAGCAGCTCGGCTACAGCTACGGCCCCGGCTCGCTGGAGCAGCCGCCGGTCATGGCGGCTCGGCTGCCGGACCGCAGCAACAAAGTCGTGCGCGTGTCGGGAATCAATCGATCGGCAATCCGCGGCTCATTCATGATTTCCGCCTATGCGGTCATCGACGGCAAAAAACAGCATTTGGGAACAGAGGCAGTGCTAAGCCGCTGGCATGTTGCCGGATGCGCCAATTGTCAGACGCATCTCGAGGCCAAGGCCTTCATCGGCTTGCACGGTCTGCCTCGCTCCGTCGCCGACAGCGCCGAATATCAGGTCGAGGTGCGCACGCGCGACGGCCTGTTGACGCAGCCGCGCGCGCTCATGGCGGCGCTGCCGCCGAGGAGGCCGTTCCACTTCGAGGTGCGTTAGCACCGCTTGCGTCGGGCGTTGCACCATGGCACGACACCATGACGCGATGGCGCTGATTTCCTGAACACTGGCTATCCCGCGAGCACGGCGCGGACGCCGTCGACCACGTACTGCACCGCAAGCGCCGCGAGCAGCACGCCGAGCAGGCGGGAGAGCACGATATTGCCGGTCACGCCAAGCATGCGGCCGAGTTGCGCGCCGAGCAGAAAAGCGACAAAGCAGCATCCGGCGACCGCAATGATCGCAGCCAGCAAGAGCCCGAGCAGCAACGGATCGTGCTGGGAACGTCCGGCCAGCAGCACCGTCGCGGTGATGGCGCCCGGGCCCGCCATCAGCGGAATCGCCAAGGGAAAAGCGGCGATGTTGCGCGCCCGCTCCTCCAATGCCTCCTCGGCGGCTTCGCCTTCGCGGCGCATGCGCACCCCGAATACCATCTCGGTGGCGATCGAGAACAGCAACAGCCCGCCGGCAATACGAAACGCCGACAGCGAGATGGCGAGCCGCGCCAACAGCCAGTCGCCGATCAGCGCCGCCCCGATCAGGATCGCGCCGG
>JASHPU010000080.1 GCA_030037885.1 Xanthobacteraceae bacterium
TATTCGGCGAGGTCCTGTTTGGTGACGCCGGCATCGACCCAATAGACGCGATCGGGATGGGTGAGAGTCATGTCGCCAAACTCGCTGCGTTTCTGCTTGGTCCGGCGCTGCCGGCCGGAGGGCGCTTTCGCGGCCGGCGTCTCGCGCACCACCTCGCCGGCCCGCTTGTCCTCACGCAGGCCCTTGTAGGACGCCTGCCGCAACAGCCCGTCATGGGTGATGCCGCGGAATTCGACCTCGGCCACCAGCTCCGGTCTGACCCAGATCACGTCCTTGCGCCGTTCGGTTTTCGGTACCGTGAGCGGCGGCCGGTCGGTGCGCAGCTTTTGCAGTCGCCGCCACAGATCGCGCGCGGTCGCGTGGTTATAGCCGGTGCCAACACGGCCGGCATACCGCAACTCGCCATCGTCATAGTAGCCGACGGTGAGCGCGCCGATCGCGCTTGGCATGGCGGTCGACTGGGTGAAGCCGGCGATGACGAGCTCCTGCTCGTTGCGGCACTTGCTCTTGACCAGGTTCTCGGTCCGGCCGGAGCTGTATGCTGCGTCGCGGCGCTTTGAGACCACACCCTCGAGGCCCAATTCGCAGGCATGTTTGAGCAGGCGCGGTCCGTCCTCGTCGAAATGCTCGGCATAGCGGATTGGATCGGCGACGCCGCGCAACAGCTTCTTCAGCGCTGCCTTGCGCTCGACCAAAGGCCGTGCGGTTAAATCAGCGCCATCGAGGTGGAGAATGTCGAACACCCAATAAACAAAGCGATCGGTCCGGCCCTCCTTGAGGGCGATTTGCAGCAGCGAAAAGCTCGAAGCGCCCTTGTCATTCTCGACCACCACCTCGCCGTCCAGCAGCGCATTCTTGGCCGGAAGCTCGGCGACCGCCTCGGCGATCGGCGCAAAGCGGTGCGTCCAGTCCTGCCGATGGCGGGTCAAGAGCTGCACGTGGCCGCGGTCGAGCCGCGCCTCGATGCGATAGCCGTCGAATTTGATCTCGTGCAGCCAGCCCGGCCCGCTTGGCGCGGTGTCATGCAGCGTCGCGAGGGCGGGCGGCACAAAGTCGGGCAGTTGCGCGCCGGAAGCCCCTTTGGCGCGCGGCGCTGGATCGCTTTTCGGGTCGCTTCTCTGGTCGCCTTTCTGGTCGCTTTTCTTGGCCGCGACCGCGCTGGTCGCAGGTTTCGCCCGCTTTGCCGATGACGCCGGGGCGCGCGCGGCCGGTTTCCTCGCTGCCGGATTCGGCTCCGCTTTGGGTCCAGCCTTGGGTCTGGCCTTGGGTCTGGCCTTGGGTCTGGCCTTGGGTCCAGCTTTGGCTTTGGTTTTGGCGCCGGCCGGCGCGCCAGCTTGCGCGCGCAGTTCTTCGCGAAATGCGCGCTGCGACTGCGGGCGCGCTGCATTCTCGCCGTCGGTGGAACGATTGCTGTGCCATACGCGCTTGCGGCCCTTGCCGGCGGCAATCTCGTCCATGGTGCGGCCGCTCGCCGCGGAGTGCGGCTCGCTCTCCAGAATGTCCGCGCCGCGTCCGCTGCGCGCCTCCTCATCCTTGCCCTTGATGAGGAGCCAGTTCTCATGGCGGTCGTTGGCGCGGCGCTGCATGCGAACGAGATGCCAGCGGCCGTGCAGCTTTTCGCCATCCAGATCGAACACCAGGTGGCCCTTGGCGTAGCCCTTGTGCGGGTCACCTTCGGGAACCCAGCGACCGCGGTCCCAGATCATGACCGTGCCGCCGCCATATTCGCCGGCCGGAATGGTGCCCTCGAAGCTGTTGTATTCGATCGGATGGTCCTCGACCTGGACCGCCAGCCGCTTTTCACCGGGATCGAGGCTCGGGCCGCGGGTCACCGCCCAGCTCTTCATCACCCCGTCGAGCTCGAGCCTGAGATCGTAGTGCAGCCGGCGCGCTGCGTGCTTTTGGATGACGTAGCTGTTGCCGCCGCGCCTTGCGCGGCGCCCGCGCGGCTCCGGCGTTACGCCGAACTGTCGTTTTTTACGGTAAATGTCGAGCGCCACGGGTCCTCAATCGCCAGCCGCGGGCATTTTCGGGCGAGCCCTGGCTAAACCGCGTTTATTTTTCGCCGTAGGCACCATGGTGAGAACGAAACCGGCTCCCCATCATTATATGAATCGGATGGGCACGTGGGAAACTAACCCTGTATGAACCAAGCCTCGACCTTCGTGGTTCCCTGCCGGGCTCCGGGGTAAATTGCCTATTCGGGCCAGAATGGTGTAAACACTGCAAAATTTTACGTGTTCGGTCGGTAACTGGGCGCGCACTCAACCCCAATAAAGGCCGTTAGGCCGGATAATATGGAGCTTCAGCGTGACGGTTCGCTCAACCCCTTTGCTCGACCTCATCAAAACCCCCGAAGACCTCAGGCGGCTCCAACCCGGCGAGTTGCGTCAAGTCGCCGACGAACTGCGGCAGGAGACGATCGATGCTGTCGCCGTTACCGGCGGCCACCTCGGCGCCGGTCTTGGCGTGATCGAGCTGACCGTGGCCCTGCATTACGTGTTCGACACCCCGCGCGACCGGCTGGTTTGGGACGTCGGCCATCAGGCTTACCCGCACAAGATCCTCACCGGCCGTCGCGACCGCATCCGCACACTGCGCCAGGGCGGCGGGCTTTCCGGATTCACCAAGCGCGCCGAGAGCGAATACGACCCGTTCGGCGCCGCGCATTCGTCGACCTCGATCTCCTCGGCGCTCGGCATGGCGGTCGCCCGCGACCTCTCCGGCAAGCAGAACAACGTCATCGCCGTGATCGGCGACGGCGCCATGTCGGCCGGCATGGCGTACGAGGCCATGAACAATGCCGGCTCGATGGATTCCCGGCTGATCGTCGTGCTCAACGACAACGACATGTCGATAGCACCGCCGGTCGGCGCGCTGTCGGCCTATCTGGCCCGGCGCGTGTCCGGGCGCGGCTATCGGCGGCTGCGCAAGATCGTCCAGCAGATCGCCAAGCGCCTGCCGTCGCGCATGCTGGAACAGCGCGCGCTCGCCATCGAGCAATATGCGCGCGGCCTTGTCACCGGCAACACGCTGTTCGACGAGCTCGGCTTCTTCTATGTCGGCCCGATCGACGGCCACAATATCGACCATCTGCTGCCGGTGCTGAAAAACGTGCGCGACATGAAAAACGGGCCGAT
>JASHPU010000081.1 GCA_030037885.1 Xanthobacteraceae bacterium
ACGGTCATCGCCGAGTCGATCGCTATCTGCCGCTACATTGAAGCATTGCACCCCGATCCGCCGTTGTTCGGCCGCGATGCGCTGGGCAGCGCGCTGATCGAGATGTGGAACCGGCGCGCCGAGCTGCACCTGCTCTTTCCGGTCGCGATGGTGTTTCAGCATCTGCACCCGGCGATGAAAATCATGGTCGACCCACAAGTCGCCGAATGGGGCGAAGCCAACAAGCCGCGCGTGTTCGAGTTTTTGCGCTTTCTCGACGGCGAACTGAAGGACCGTCCGTATGTCGCGGGCCCTGCGTTCACCGTTGCCGACATCACCGCGCTGGTCGCAGTCGATTTCATGCGCGTGTCGAAGATGACAGTGCCGGAAGATCTCGCCCACGTGCGGCGCTGGCATGCGTCGGTGTCGGCGCGCCCAAGCGCGAGCGCCTGAACCTGTTTGTTGGCGCCGGCATGTTTATTGCGTGTACTGAACCTGGATGGGCTTCGTCACCCTTTGGGGCTCCTCGCAATGACGCCTGTCTTATCTGATAAACGTCCCGGCGTGCAGTTCGTCGAACGCCTGCTGCAGTTCGGCCTTGGAGTTCATGACGATCGGGCCGTACCAGGCGACCGGCTCGCGGATCGGCTTGCCGGACACCAGGAGAAAGCGGATGCCGTGCTCGCCGGCCTGCACCGTCACTTCGTCGCCGGAGTCGAACAGCACCAGCGAGCGGTTACCCGTCTGTTCGCGCACCGGCGTGTCGCCGTTGCCGTCGGTCTTCTCGGTCAACACGCCGAACGGTTTTGATGCGGCGCGGAAGCTGCCGGAGCCTTCGAACACATACGCAAAGGCATGGCGCTCGACTTCGACCGGCAGCGATTTCTTCCGGTTCGGCGGCACCCAGACGTCCAAATAGCGCGGGTCCGCAGCGACGCCTTCGACCGGGCCGCGGCGGCCGTAAAAATCACCGCAGACGACGCGCACCCGCGTGCCGTCGTCGTCGATCACTTCGGGAATTTCCGCGGCTTTGACGTCCTGGTAGCGCGGCGCCGTCATCTTCAGCGATGACGGCAGGTTGGCCCAGAGCTGAAAGCCGTGCATGCGGCCGGCGGTGTCGCCCTGCGGCATTTCCTGGTGCAGGATGCCGCGGCCGGCCGTCATCCATTGCACGTCGCCGGCTTGCAGATCGCCGCGATTGCCGAGGCTGTCGCCGTGCTCGACGCTGCCGGCCAGCACATAGGTGATGGTCTCGATGCCGCGATGCGGATGCCAGGGAAAGCCGGCGCGGTAATCGTCCGGTCGGTCGTTGCGGAAATCGTCGAGCAGGAGGAACGGATCGTAGTCGCCGGTGTCGCCGAAGCCGAAGGCGCGGCGCAGTTTGACCCCGGCGCCCTCCACGGTGGGTTGCGAGGTGATGACGCGCTTGACGGGTCGAATGGACATGGCTTTTGACCTTGGCTTTTGACCTTGGGCTGTGACGTGAAGGTTTTTGGCCGCGTTGATGTCGGATGAGCAGGAGATGGCGTCGCCGCCCGCCCCGGCAAGAAGGCACACCATTGATACCACGCATTCCGCCGCTGCCGATGCGGCACTCCTGCGCCTATTTCGCCTATTGGCAAATGCGCCGGCCGCCGTAACATTCGGGTGCAACAAGCGGCGCCAGCGCCGCGATCATGTTGAGGATTTTGGAGGCTGCGATGAGCCGGACCCGCGCCTTGTGCGGTATGATTGCGGCGGCTGTCTTGCTGGTGACCGGGCTCGGCGCAAGCGCGCAGCCATTTCCGACGCGGCCCATGCGGGTGATCAGCCCGTACCCGGCTGGCAGCGCTTCCGATACGACCGGACGCATCGTGCTCGACCAAGTCGCGCAGATTCTCGGCCAATCGTTCGTGGTCGAGCCGCAACCCGGGGCAGGGGGCGTCGTTGGCTTTGCCACGGTGGCCAAGGCCAATCCCGACGGCTACACGCTTGTCACCAGCTCGTCGTCGATGGCCAACGGCAAGGTGCTGCACACGCGCCTGCCGTATGACCCGGTGCGCGATTTCGCTCCGGTTGCGATGTTCGGCACCCAGCCGAACGTGCTGGTTGCGTCGAAGCAGAGCGGCTTTACGACGGTGGCCGATCTGGTCAAGGCCGCCAAGGCCAAGCCCGGTACGTTGACGTTCGCGTCCGCCGGCATCGGCTCGACCTCGCATATGGCGGGCGAGCGCTTCAAGCTCGCCGCCAGGATCGACGTCCGCCACATTCCTTTCCGGGAGGGCGCCATCACCGAGGTCATGGCCGGACGCATCGACTTCTATTTCCTGCCGCTGGCGGCCGCCGCTTCGGTACTCGGCAGCGGCAAGCTCAACATCCTCGCGGTGAGCACGGCCAAGCGCTCGCCGCTGTTGCCGAACGTGCCGACCATCGTCGAAGCCGGCTACCCGCAGGGACAATCGAGCTTCTGGGTCGGCCTCTCGGCGCCGGCCAAAACGCCGGCCGCCGTGGTCAACACGCTGCATGATGCGGTCGAGCAGGCGCTGCAGAAACCCGAGGTGAAGGAAAAACTCGGCCGCATCGGCGTCGAGCCCGAGCTGATGAGCGTCGAGCAGTTTGGAAAATTCTTCAAGCAGGACTACGACGCGACCCTGCAACTCGCCAAGGATGCTCATATCGAGCCGACCGACTGAACGGCGTATTCAGAACTCCGGACGTGACGTCCGCTCATTCCCGCGCAAGCGGGAATCCAGCGGCTTGCGCCAGAGCTGGGTCCCCGCTTTCGCGGGGACGAGCGGAATGTGTAGCGGAATGTGTAATGTATTCCGCTCATTCCCGCGCAAGCGGGAATCCAGCGGCTTGCGTCAGAGCTGGGTCCCCGCTTTCGCGGGGACGAGCGGAATGTGTAGCGGAATGTGTAATGTATTCCGCTCATTCCCGCGCAAGCGGGAATCCAGCGG
>JASHPU010000082.1 GCA_030037885.1 Xanthobacteraceae bacterium
GGCGCGAGCTCGACCGGCGCGCCGCGGATGCCGCCGGCGATCGCCATCTCGTCGACGCCGAGCGGCGCGCGGTAGCCGGAGCCGGCGATCTCGACCGGATGAGTGCCGATCGAGATCGAGATCGGCAGCTTTTCGTTGCGCGCGAGCGCGCGCTGCACGAACAGCCGCATGTTGTTGGGCGTGACCAGGTCGATGCCGGTCAGCGCCTTTTCCTTGACGATGAAGCGGTAGATGCCGGAGTTAAAGCCGAGCTCCGGGTCGCGGGCGATGACGACGCCGGCGGTGATCATCGGCCCGCCGTCATAGATCGACGACATCGGGATCGGCAGCCGGTATAGATCGACGTCGTCGCCGACGAGCGTCACCTCGCGGGTCGGCGAAGTTTTCACATGCTTGGGCGGCATCGGCTTTAAGATGGCCTGCGCCAGCTTCTGCTCGATCTCGGCAAAATTTCCGCAGCCGAGCGACATCACGGCGCGCTGGCGCGAGCGGATGATGCCGGACACGACCGGCATGGCGTAGCCGATGACGTTATGGAAATAGAGCGCGGTGTTCGCCTGGTCGACCAGGGTGGCGATGTGGCGGATGTCGACCGGCTGGTGCAGGTCGATGAGTTCGCCGACCTGCCGCAGGCGATCGAGGAACTGGCGGAAGTTTTCCTGCATTGCTGTCACGCTCATATCAGCAGCCGTTGGTATCACATTTGCGCTCGTCATGCGCGGGCTTGACCCGCGCATCCATGCTGATGTGAGGTCTTTTCCGTGGGTAAGGGAATAAGCGCCATCGCAGCATGGATTGCCGGATCAAGTCCGGCAATGACGTGTTGAGGAATGCCCAGGAGTGTGATGACGATGAAGGCTCTCGTTCTCCGCCGCCACGGCGGCCTCGACGATCTCGCAATCGTCGACGATTACCCGACGCCGCGGGCGACGGCGGGTCACGTCGTCGTCCGCGTGCGCGCTGCGTCGTTCAATTATCACGACGTGTTCACGGTGCGCGGCATGCCGGGCATCAAGGTGCCGCTGCCGGTGGTCATCGGCCTCGACATGGCGGGCGAGGTCGCCGAGGTCGGCGCCGGCGTCGCTGGCTGGAAAGTCGGCGACCGCGTGCTGGTCAATCCGGTCAACAAGAGAAAAGGCTTGATGGGCGAAATGCTCGACGGCGGCATGGCGGAATATTGCCTGGTCGCTGCCGACCAGCTCGTCGCCATGCCGGACCGGGTGAGCTTCGCCGAGGCCGCGGCGCTGCCGGTCGCCTACGGCACCGCGCACCGCATGCTGGTGACGCATCGGACGGTCGAGGCCGGCGAGCGCGTGCTGGTGCTCGGCGCCGCCGGCGGCGTCGGCACCGGCTGCGTGATCCTGGCCAAGCTCCTCGGCGCCGAAGTCATCGCCTGCGCGTCGAGCGCCGAAAAACTCGGGCGGCTGCAAGCGCTCGGCGCCGATCACGTGATTAATTACCGCGATACCGACTGGTCGAAATGGGCGGTCGAGACCTACGGCAAGCCGCAGCGCCGCAGCTTCGAAGGCGGCGTCGACGTGGTGATCAATTTCAGCGGCGGCGACACCTGGGTGCCGTCGCTGCGCTGCCTCAAGCGCGGCGGCAAGCTTCTGGTGTGCGGCGCCACCGCCGGCCACGATCCCAAGGAGGATTTGCGCTACGTCTGGAGCTTCGAGCTGAAGATCATCGGCTCCAACAGTTTCTACGACGACGATCTGTCGGCATTGATGAAGCTGATCGCCGCCGGCAAGATGAAACCGGTGATCGACAAGGTGCTGCCGCTCGCCGAGGCGCGCGAGGGGCTGCGCCTGATCGAGAGCCGCGCGGTGATCGGCAAAGTGGTGGTGACGCCGTGATTTTCGTTCTGGTGCATGGGCCCGCTTCTGGCCGACCTATGACGTGCCGTGCGGCCACGATGTCATGCTCGTGCCGGACCGGCTCGCCGCGATATTGGGCGAGGCGGCGGCGGCTGCGCCCCGGCCAGCTTAATTCCGCTCATTCCCGCGACGGCGCCCCGGCCAGCTTAATTCCGCTCATTCCCGCGCAAGCGGGAATCCAGCACGGGCGCGGAAGAGCGGAAGAACTGGGCCCCCGCTTTCGCGGGGACGAGCAGATGTGCCCGTGTCACGGGCGGCCCGCGTTGCAATCGTCATTCGCGCTGGATATATGGTCCTGTTGAACATTATCGGCTGGCGCGGTGCAATGCCGCGCGCTGGTTCAGGAGGACGCCGATGGCCCGCGGAGAGCATGATTACGACGACATTCCGGGCACTTTCGTTTTCGATCAGCAGCGCTCGCGCCAGGGCTACGGCATCAACATGTTCTGCATGTCGCTGATGCAGGACGAAAACCGCAAGGCGTTCAAGGCCGACGAGGCCGAGTATCTGAAAAAGTTCAATCTGACGCCGGAGCAGACCGAGGCCGTGCTGACGCGCGACTACAACCGCATGCTGGAGCTCGGCGGCAACATCTATTTCACCGCGAAGCTCGGCGCCACCGACGGCCATTCGTTCCGGCACCTCGCCGCGGTGATGACCGGCTCCACCCAGGACGACTACGCCAGCATGATGCTCGGCGGCGGCCGCTCGGTCGAAGGCAACCGTAGCAAGTCGGGCCGGTTCGACAAGCCGGCCGGCGTCGCTGCCAAATCGCGGGCCAAGACAGCGGGCGCGCGGAAGGCCGGCAAAGCGAAAGCCGGGTCCAAGCCAAAAACGCGCGCCAAAACGTCCAAAAAATCCAAAAAGTAAAAAAGCAGAGGTCGAAACGTGGCCAGGATCATCGCAGGGGTCGCTTCATCGCACGTGCCGGCGATCGGCGCGGCGATCGACAACAAGCAGACCGAAGAGCCGTACTGGAAGCGGGTGTTTTCCGGCTTCGAGACATCCAAGGAATGGATGCGGCAGACCAAGCCGGACGTTTGCATCGTGGTCTACAACGATCACGCTTCGGCGTTCTCGGTCGAGATCGTGCCGACCTTCGCGCTCGGCTGCGCCGCCGAATTTCCGCCGGCCGACGAGGGCTGGGGGCCGCGGCCGGTGCCGGTGGTCAAGGGTCATCCCGAGCTCGCCTCGCACATCGCCCAGTCGGTGATCCTCGACGAGTTCGACATCACCGTGGTCAACAAGATGACGGTCGATCACGGCCTCACCGTGCCGATGAACTTGCTGTTCGGCTCGCCCGCGGCATGGCCGTGCCCGGTCATTCCGCTCGCGGTCAACGTCGTGCTGTATCCGCCGCCGACCGGCCACCGCTGCTTCATGCTCGGCCGCGCCATCCGCAAGGCGGTCGAGTCGTATCCTGACGATTTGCGCGTCGTCATCTTCGGCACCGGCGGCATGTCGCACCAGATTTCCGGACCGCGCGCCGGGCTGATCAACAGCAAGTTCGACAAGGCGTTCCTCGACAATCTGACCAAGGATCCGCAAAAGCTCGCCCGCATCCCGCACCTCGAATACATGCGCGAGGCCGGCGCCGAAGGCATCGAGATGGTGATGTGGCTGATCATGCGCGGCGCGCTCGACGACAAGGTCGACGAGGTCTACCGCTTCTACACCGTGCCGGCGTCGAATACCGCGGTCGGCCACATCATTCTGGAAAACCGCGCGAA
This sequence comes from Xanthobacteraceae bacterium, assembly GCA_030037885.1. Taxonomy (GTDB): domain Bacteria; phylum Pseudomonadota; class Alphaproteobacteria; order Rhizobiales; family Xanthobacteraceae; genus BOG-931. Next base: position 3,608 of record JASHPU010000082.1, read on the forward strand.
GGGCGCCAAGCCGGCCGGCAAGCGCAAGGCCGCGCCGGCCAAGCTCAAGCGCGCGGCGGCGCGGGCCAAGGTGGAGCGGGTGCATAGTTAGATGCTCGATCTCGATAGAATGGTTCGTTGGCCAATGAGCGTAAACTGCATGCTTGAGCCTGCGGCTCGCGACCCCTCCTCATTCCTCCCCTTTCAGGGGAGGAGGCAGCGAGCAGCACCGCAGGCGATGCTCTTTGTTCTCCGGGAGCGCGGCTTGCGCTTCTCTCCCCCTGAAAGGGGGAGAGATAGAGTGGGGGTCTGCTGACTCGTAGATTTCGACGCGTGCATCGCATGACACGAACGAACATCTTGTGAGAGGAAACCAATGAAAATCTGCGTTGCCGGGCAGGGGGCTTTCGGGCAAAAACACCTCGATGCGCTCAAGCGTATTGCCGAGGTCGAAGTCACCTCGCTGGTCGGCGGCAATCAGGATTCGACCGCGCAGGTGGCGAAGAAATACGGCGTGCCGCATTACACCGGCGACCTTTCCGAGGGCATCAAGCGCGCCGACGCGGTGATCTTGACGACGCCGACCAAGCTGCATTTCCGCCAGGGCGAGCAGGTGATGCGCGCCGGCAAGCACGTGCTGGTCGAGATTCCGGTCACCGACTCGGTCGAAGACGCCGAGGCTCTGGTGCGCATCGCCAAGCAGACCGGCGTCACCGCCATGGGCGGCCACGTGCGCCGCTTCAATCCCAGCCATCAATACGTGCACAAGAAGATCGCCAAGGGCGAGCTGAAAATCCAGCAGATGGACGTGCAGACCTATTTCTTCCGGAGGAAGAACATCAACGCCGCCGGCAACGCGCGGAGCTGGACCGATCATCTGCTCTGGCACCATGCCGCGCACACCATCGACCTGTTCCAGTATCAGTGCGGCGAGACTATTTCCGACTGCTACACGGTGCAGGGCCCGATCCATCCGCAACTGCACATCGCCATGGACATGGGCATCGTGGCCCGGACGCCGTCGGGCGCGGTGCTCACCCTGTCGCTGTCGTTCAACAATGACGGGCCGCTCGGCTCGTTCTTCCGCTACATCTGCGACAACGGCACGTTCAAGGCGTTCTACGACGACCTGTCCGACGGCAAGGACAACAAGATCGACGTGTCGAAGGTCGACGTGTCGATGGACGGCATCGAGCTGGAAGACCGCGAGTTCATCGCCGCCATCAAACAAAAGCGCGAGCCGAACGCCAGCCTGGCGCAGTTGTTGCCCTGCATGCACGTGCTCGGCCGGCTGGAAAAGATCATCGACCCCGACCGCCACGCCCACGCGTAACGCCTAATATAATTCCTCATCCTGAGGCGGCCGCGAAGCGGCCCTCGAAGGATGCAGGCCGCGGCGCACCGAAATCGGGCTTGCCCGATTTCGGCATGTTATTGTCCAGATCGGCTATAGCCGATCTGGATGCCTCCATCCTTCGAGGCTCGCTCCGCTCGCGCCTCAGGATGAGGAAGCGTGGCTGTGCCGGCTAGTCTATTCCACGATCCCGATCAGCTTCACCAGCCGGTCCGGATCGGCGGCGAGCGGCGCGGAAGCGCCGTCGTAGACGATGCGGCCTTTGTCGAGGATGACGGCGCGCTCGGAAAAGGCGAACGCGACGCGGCTGTTCTGCTCGACCAGCACGATCGAGAGGCCGCTGTCGGCGCGCAGCCGCTTGAGCACCGCGGTCAGCGTCTCGACCAGGACCGGCGCCAAGCCTTCGGTCGGCTCGTCCATCAACAGCACCGTCGGATTGGTCAAGAGCGCCCGCGCGATCGACAGCATCTGCTGCTCGCCGCCGGAGAGCTGGTTGCCCATATTGTCGAGGCGCTCCGCAAGCCGCGGGAACAATTCGAACACCCGCGCATGGCTCCAAAGGCCCGGCCGCGCCGCGACATCGAGGTTTTCGCGCACCGACAGCGAGGGAAAAATCTCGCGCTCCTGCGGCACGAAGCCGATGCCGGCGAGCGCGCGGCGGAAGCTCGGCACCCCGTTGAGGCGATGGCCGTCGAGCAGCACTTCGCCGGCATGCAGCGTGGTGTGGCCCATCACGGTGGAGAGGAGCGTGGTCTTGCCGACGCCGTTGCGGCCGATGATGCTGATGCATTCGCCCGGCGCCAGCGCCAGATCGATGTCCTCGAGCACGACGGTCTCGCCGTAGCCGGCCGACACGCCGCGCAAGCGCAGCGCGCTGGGCGTTGCGTCAGAAGACGATGCGTCAGAAGACGATGCATCAGACATGGGCGGCTCGATAAGGCGCTTGGCCGAGATAGACGTCGCGCACCTGCATGTTCGATTCGATCTCGCGCGGCGTGCCCTCGGCGAACAGCGCGCCGCCGACCATCACGGTGACGCGGCTGGCGAACCGGAACACCACGTCCATGTCGTGCTCGATGATCAGTATAGCGATGTCTTCCGGCAGCCGCTCGATGGCGTCGAGAATGATGTGGCTCTCGGCGCTGGGCACGCCGGCGGCCGGCTCGTCGAGCAGCAGCACTTTCGGCGACAGCGCGATCGAGATCGCGAGCTCGACCAGCCGCTGCCGGCCGTACGGCAGCTCCGAGACGCGATGGCGCGCCACCTCGGCGAGCTTGAGCGTCTGCAACAGGGCCATCGCCTCGTCGATCACGTCGGTGCGCCTGCCGGCCGGATAAAACATCGACCGCGCCGCGCCGACGCGCTCGGCGACCGCGATGCAGACGTTCTCCAGCACCGAGAGCCCGCGGAACAGCCGGTTGATCTGGAAGGTGCGGGCGATGCCGAGCTTGACCCGCTCGGCTTGCGCCATGGCGGTGATGTCGCGGCCGCCCAAGAGCACGCGGCCGTGGGTCGGCGGCAACACGCCGGTGAGCAGATTGATGAACGTGGTCTTGCCGGCGCCGTTCGGGCCGATCAGCGCGTGACGGGCACCGGCGGCGAGCTTGAAGTCGATGTTCTGCACGGCGACGAGTGCGCCGAACCGGCGGCTCAGCGCCTGCGTCTCCAGCCGGATCTTGGTCATGGCGCCGTGGGCCCGTCGCGCCGGCGCTGCGATAGCTTGCCGCCGTAGCGCCGCCACAGCGCCTCGCCGAGGCCCAAAATGCCGCCGCGGGCGAACAGCGCGATCAGGACCAGGAGCAGTCCGAGGCCGAGCTGCCAGGCGGTCGGATAGATCTGGGCGAGAAAATGCTCCAGCGCCAAGTAGATGACGGCGCCGATGAACGCGCCATAGAGCCGGCCGTAACCGCCGAGAATGAGCACGATCAAGACGGTCGCGGCGCGATCGAGGCCGAGCGCGCTCAGATTGACGTAGGCGTTGGTCTGCGCCCACAGACCGCCGGCGATGCCGGCGAGCGCCGCCGAGATGGTGTAGCAGACCAGCACGCGCCGCCGCACCGGCGAGCCGATCGCGTGCATGCGCAGAATGTTCTCGCGGATGCCGGTCAGGCTCTGGCCGAACGGCGAATAGACCAGAGTGCGCACGAATACGAAACAGGCAAAGAGAACGCCGAGCGCGAACAGATATTGCGTGTCGGCATAAAGCGGGTTGAATTCGAACACGCCGAACACGGGAGCGATCGGCAGGCTGGGCAATCCATCAAAGCCGCCCGTATAGGCGTGCCCCATATTGGCCGCCTGTTCGAGCAGCGCCATGGTGCACAGTGTGAGCATGAGCAGCGTAAGGCCGGCGGTGCGCAGCAGCACCAGGCCGGAGAGGAAGCCGATCACGGCCGCCGCCAGCGCCGCAAGCAGAAGCGCGGTGATCGGCTCGGTCCAGACGTTGTAGGAGGCAAGCATGCCGACGGCGTAGGCGCCGGTGCCGAAGAACGCCGCATGGCCGAGCGTGATGATGCCGGCGTAGCCGAGCGCCAGATCGAGAGACAACGCAAAGAGGATCGTGACAATCAGGTCACAGCCGAAGCTGAGATAATCGGGAAAGGCAAAATAGAAGGCGATGCCGGCGAGCCAGGGCAGCGCCTCCCACCAGCGCAAGCGGTGACGGCGCATGAGCGCCCGCGCCGCCGGATTCGCGATCGGCGCGGCCGCGTCACCCGCCCGAGACACCGCCACGCTCACTGCTCTTTCCTTCCGGACAGGCCGCGCGGGCGCGCCAGCAGCATCAGAATGGTCAGCGCATAGATGAAGATCGTGCCGCCCTTCGGCAAATACAGCGTCAGCGCGAAGTTGAGCACGCCGAGGATGAGCGCGGCGTAATAGACGCCGATGACGCTGCCGAGCCCGCCGACCGAAACCACGATCAGGAAATAGACCAGGTACTCGAGTGGATACTGCGGATCGAGGCCGAGAAATTCGGCGCCGAGCCCGCCGCCCAATCCCGCCATGCCGCTGCCGAACGCGAAGGTGATGGTGAACAGCCGGTCGACGTCGATGCCGAGCGATTCGGCCATGCGGCGATTGTCGACGGTGGCGCGGATCTGGCCGCCGATGCGCGTCCGCTCGAAGGTGAGCCAAATCCCGAGCGCAATGAGAAAGCCGATCACGATCAGGAAGATGCTGTAAGTACGATACGCAATGAAGCCAAGATTGAGCTGGCCGCTCAGCGCCGCCGGCAGCTGCAAGGTCTGGTGTTCCGGCCCGATCACGATGGTGATGCCGGCGATGAAGATGAAGATCAGTCCGATCGTGAACAGGACCTGATCGAGTTCGCCGGCGCGGTAGAGCCGCCGATAGAGGAAGCGTTCGAGCACCACACTGAGCGCGGCGGTGCCGAAAAAGCCCAGCGCCAGAGCGGCGGCAAAGCCGTATTGCGCGCGGTTCATCGCCAGCACGATGAGGTAGCCGCCGAACATCGCAAAGGCGCCATGGGCGAGGTTGACGAACCCCATCAGTCCCATGGTGACCGACAGCCCCACCGAGACGATGAACAGCACAGTCCCCGCGGCCAATCCGCCTAAGACGATCCCGGCGATATCGGCGACGGCATTCACGGGCGCTCCGACGGATCAACGGCGAGCAGCGAATGGCGAAGGGTGACCGCGATCCCTTAACTTACCGACTTCGCCATTGCGCTATTCGCCGTCACTTCTTCGGCGCACAGGGCCCAATCGCCAGCGCCTTGCATTGGTCCTTCACGTTGTGGAAGGTCGCGAGCACTTTCTCATGAAGCTTGCCGTCGGAGCCCTTGTAGACCTGGTCCAGGTACTCGTTCATGACGATGTCGCGGGTCTGCGGATCGATCTCGATCGGGCCCTGCGGGCTTGCGAACTTCCAGCCTTCCAGCGACTTCACCGCCGCGGCGCCGTCGTCGATCTTGCCTTTGGTGGCGTGCAGGGCGTGAACGATGGCGGCGATGCCGTCCCAAGCGCCGACCGAGGTGAAATCCGGGGTTGCATCCGCACCGTAGGCCTTCTTCCAGGCCGCGATGAACGCCTTGTTCTGCGGATTGTCGAGGTCGGCGTTGTAATGATGCACGGTGATGAGGCCGATCGCGCTGTCGCCCATGCCCTGGAGCATGTTGTCCGGGACGATGTCGCCGGTGCCGGTCAACTGGATGCCGGCGGCTTTCATGCCCAGCGCGGCGTAGGTCTTGACCACCGCGGTCGCCTGGTCGCCGGCCGGCACGAACACGAACAGCACGTTCGGATGCTCGTCCTTGGCGCGCTGGAAGAACGGCGTGAAGTCGGGGGTAGCCCCCGGCCCACCGGCCGGAATGGCGTCGATCACCTTGCCGCCGTTATGTTCGAAGGCGTACTTGAACGCGTCCAGCGCGTCCTTGCCCGGCGGGTAGTCGGTATAGGCCACGACCGCGGTCTTGGCGTGCAGATATTTCGCCGCCTGCTCGCCCATGACGTAGCTCGACTGCCAAAGCGTGAACGAGGTGCGCACGTAATAGGGCGACAGGTTGGTGATGAACGCGGTGCCGGCGTTCATGATCACCGCCAATCGCTTGCCGGCGGTAATCACCGGCGCCGAGGCAATGGCATCGGGCGAATAGATGTAGCCCGCGATGACGTCGACCTTCTCCTGGGTGAGCAATTCCTGGGTATCGACCTTGGCGGCGGCGCCGTTTGGCGCCTTGGAGTCGCGCTTGATGATCGTGAGCTTAAAGGGCTTTATCTGCGCGGCATCGAGCTTTTGATAAAGATCGATGGCTCTATCCATGTTCGGGGACAGTTCGGCGCCGGGGCCGGTGTAAGGCAGGATAAGGCCGATCTTGACCTCTTGCGCCGACGCGGCGCCGGGGGCGCCGCCCGAAACCGCCAATGCGGCCAAAGCCGCGATCATTCGCTTGGACATCACGAGCCCTCCCAATAGCTGCGATTAATGAACTTCTGCGATCGTCTTCTTGTGCTGCTTGTGACGCCGATATTAGGGCGAAAGCCCGAAATGGCGCAAGCCAATGCGCAATGCCGCGGTGCGCGCCTTCGTCGCGGTGAAGCTATTCGTCGTCGTAAAGGTAAATGGCCTCAGCCGCGGCGCGGGGCAGAGGGACCCGCCGCAGACCCATAGGTCGGTCCAGGCGCGCCGACGAGACTGTCGGTTTTTGTGATTATGCCGTCGCGTTCACGCGTCAGAGAACGACGCTCGGCATCGGCCCGGTACGCGTCGTAGAGCTCCCGGCTTGGAAATCTCAGCACATGGACCTCGAACGGCTCGCCCGCCGCCCGCGATGTCCGGATGGCATGCTCGATCACACCGCGGTAGCGGGCCATGATGCGCGAGACTTTGCGCTCGTAGGCCTCGAATTCCGCCTCGCGACCCTCGTGGATCCACAGTC
>JASHPU010000083.1 GCA_030037885.1 Xanthobacteraceae bacterium
CGCGCCCGTCCGACCTGCTCGCCGCCGTCGAGCGGGACGGCGCCAAGGCTTTCGACGCCGCGGCGGCGGCGACGCGGCTGCGCCAAGCGGTTGGCGAGATCGTCCACAAGCAGGCCGAGCTTGGCATCGACGTCGTCGACGACGGCGAATACGGCAAGCCGAGCTTCGTCAGCTATATCAACGAGCGGCTCGGCGGCTACGAACGCGACACCGCCGCAGGCCCGCGCAATCAATGGGCGACTTCGCGCGAAGGGCTGTCGTTTCCGGAATTCTACGCGCAGACACACGCCGCCTCGCGCCACCCACATATGGTCTGTACCGGGCCGATTACCTACATGGGTCACGCCCGACTCAAGCGCGACATCGACAATTTCAAGGCGGCGCTTGGCGGCGTCAAAGCTGAAGAAGCGTTCATGCCAGCGATCTCGCCGTCCAATATCGAAGACTGGCAGCGCAACGCCTACTACAAGACACAGGAAGAATATGTTTTCGCCATCGCTGACGCGATGCACGAGGAATATCGCGCCATCGTTGACGCCGGTCTGCTGCTGCAGATCGACGACCCGAGGCTTGTCACCTACTACATCATCCATCCCGAATCGAGCATTGCCGACTGCCGCCGATGGGCGGAAATCAGAGTCGAAGCGCTCAACCATGCGCTGCGCGACATCCCGCCGGAAAAGGTGCGTTTTCACACCTGCTATGGCATCAATATGGGGCCGCGCATCCACGACATGGAGCTGAAAGACATCGTCGATATCATCCTGAGGATCCGCGCCGGCGCCTATTCGTTCGAGGCGGCGAACCCGCGCCACGAGCACGAATGGAAGGTGTGGAAAAATGTGAAACTGCCGGATGGCAAGATCCTGATCCCGGGCGTGATCTCGCATTCGACGGTTTTGGTGGAACATCCCGAGCTGGTGGCCGAGCGCATCGTGCGTTTTGCCGGCGTGGCCGGCCGTGAGAACGTGATCGCCGGCTCCGATTGCGGCTTTGCCACCTTCGCCGGATCGAAGGAGGTTCATCCCTCGATCGTCTGGGCCAAATTCAAGGCGCTGGCGGATGGCGCACGGATCGCGTCGAAGGAATTGTGGGGCCGCTGAAGCCGCGCGTTGTGAGAGCCGCCGTTACGGCGAGCCCGCCGGCAGCGCCAGCTCCGCGCGCAACCCGCCGATCGGCGCGGTGCCGAAGGTGAGCGCACCGTTATAGAGCGCGGCCAACTCCACCACGATGGAAAGACCGAGCCCGGAGCCGGGCTTGCTCTCATCGAGCCGCTGGCCGCGGCGAGCGACCTGCTCGCGCTCCTCGGGAGAGAGGCCCGGTCCATCGTCATCCACAATGATGCGCAGCCGCGGCTTCTCGCCTTTGTCGGCCGCGTCGGGTTTTGTGCTCCTTGGTCCGCGCTCGCCTTCGGAATTCGTCTTCGCGGCCACAACCTCGATGGCGACACGGGATCGCGCCCATTTGCAACCGTTGTCGACCAGATTGCCGAGCATCTCCTCGATGTCCTGCTGCTCGCCGCGAAAGAACGCGTGCTCGGGCACGTCGACCGCAATGGCGATATCGCGGGCGCGATAAAGCTTCTCCATGGTGCGGGCGAGCGCGGTGACCACCGGCGGGACGTCGGTCAGGGTGCCGACGACGGTCGGCCGCGCGGCAAGCCGGGCACGCTCGAGCTGCCGGGCGATCTGATCGCGCATGATGTCGGCCTGCTCGCGCACCTTTTTCGCCAGCGGCTCCTCACCGCGCGCCGCGGCCTCGTTGACGATGACCGACAGCGGCGTCTTGAGCGCGTGCGCCAGATTGCCGACGTGGGTGCGCGCCCGCTCCACGATTTCGCGGTTGGCGTCGAGCAGAGCATTGGTTTCGCGCGCGAGCGGTGCGATCTCGACGGGAAATTGACCCTCGAGCCGCTCGGCGCGGCCGGAGCGGATCGCGGCGAGCCGTTGCGAGATGCGGGTGAGCGGCGCAAGGCCGAAGCGTACTTGCAGCGCCGTGGTCAGCAGCAAGGCCAGCGTCAGTGCGCCGAAGGTGAGGCTGATGGCGCGATCGAAGCTGCGGGTCTCGTCGTCGATCTCGGAGGCGTCGCCAGCGACGGCGATCAAATATTTTCCCTCATCGCCGAGGTCGATGCTGCGCTCCACCAGGCGCAGGCGCTGATCCTCGGGTCCCTGGGCGTAGCCTTGCCGGTACTCGACGCTGGCCTGATCGGCGGCGAGATGCGGCAGCGACGAATCCCAGAGCGAACGCGAGGAGCGTATGTCGGGGTTTTTGGCATCAAGCCGCGTCACCTGCCAGTACCAACCCGACAGCGGCAGTTCGAACAGCGGCTCGCCGATTGATTGCGGAAATTTATCGCCGCCCTCCTCGGGCGAGGCGACGTCGGCGACCAAGGTGCGCAGATAAACGTCGAGGCGGCGATCGAAAGCCCGCTCGACCGCGTGGCGGTAGAGCGTCGACAGCGCGATGCCGGTCAGGATGAGGATGACCAGCGTCCAAGCCGCCGCCCATAGGAACAGCCGCAGCGCCAGCGAATTAGTGCGCATCGGGCGGGGTCAGCAGGTAGCCGAGACCGCGGACGGTCTGGATCACGTCGACGCCCAGTTTTTTCCGGATGCGGCCGACGAATACTTCGATGGTATTCGAATCGCGGTCAAAATCCTGGTCGTAGAGATGCTCGACCAGTTCGGTGCGCGACACCACGCGGCCGGCATGATGCATCAGATAGGCGAGCAGGCGATATTCGTGCGAGGTGAGCTTGACCGGATTGCCGTCGACGGTCACCCGCCCGGTCCGGGTGTCGAGGCGCACGCTGCCGCAGGTGAACTCGCTCTTGGCGTGGCCGGCCGAGCGGCGCAACAGCGCGCGCACGCGCGCCAGCACTTCTTCCAGATGAAAAGGCTTGGCCACGTAGTCGTCGGCGCCGGCATCAAAGCCTTGCACCTTGTCGCTCCAGCGATCGCGCGCGGTAAGGATGAGCACCGGCATGGCGCGACCAGTGCGGCGCCAGCCCTCGAGCACTGAAATGCCGTCCATCTTGGGCAGGCCGATGTCGAGAATGACGGCGTCGTACGGTTCGCTCTCGCCGAGATAATGGCCTTCCTCGCCGTCGAAGGCGCGGTCGACCACGTAGCCGGCATCGGTCAGGGCGGTGGCGAGCTGCCGGTTGAGATCGGGATCATCCTCGACGACAAGCAGGCGCAAGGATTTTTAGCTCCGTTTCAGCGTTGGCCGACCAGCGTGCCCTTCACGGCATCCACCGTCAATCGCGCCACTTTGCCGTCGCGCGCCAGCACGGTGAGCACGTAAACGAGCCCATCGCCACCATGACAGAGCCGCGCGCGCACGACGGTGCCCGGCATCCGCTTTTTGGCGGCATGGATGGCGGCAGCGAGATGGACGAGTTTTCCGCTTTCGGTCGCGGCGCGGCGTTCTTTTTGATTGAGGCAGGCATGCGGCGGGACGGCGCCGGCCAAGGCCGGACGGCCAGCTTCTTCCGCACGCGCGGCGGCAAGTGTAAGCACGGCCAGCGCCGCAACGGTCGCTCGGGCAATGCTGTGCATGGTTCTGCCTATCGGACGCGTGCTGAACACTGCCTGAATGGCGCTCCGGGGGCAAGCGCAGACGCCGCGGTAAGAACGGAAGATTCAAAGGACCTACAATGCTTGAGGACACTCGGCTCAAGAACATCTTGAGCAGGAAACGAGCGAGCGCGCGCACGGCGGCCTGCCTCTTCGCTGCACTTTTGACCGCCACCGCGACTCCAGCTGCGGCCATGGTCGGCGGCGCGGAGCCGGCGGCCAATGGCGCAGGCCGCTCGGTGGTGATGATTCTCGGTTCATACGGCACCGCCTGTACCGCCACTGCCATCGCGCGCTCCATGTTGCTGACGGCGGCGCACTGCGTGCAGCCCGGGGCGGAGTACAAGCTTGCCGATCTATCCGACCCCCGCGTACCAAAATTGAAGCCGATCCTGCATATCGCGCGCGATCCGCAGTTCGACATGAAGAGGCTGCTCGGCCACGTCGCCACCGCCGATGTGGCCTTGGTGCAATTGGCACGGCCGCTGCCGGCGGACATTCCCGCGGCCGCGCTCGACGACGGGACCAAACCGGTCGCAGTTGGGGATGCATTCGTGGTCGCCGGTTTCGGCGTCGCCGTGCGCGGCGACGGTCGGACCGGCGGCACAGTGCGCGCCGCGACGCTGGTTGCCACCGGTCGGCCGAACACGCTGCAACTGCGGTTGTTCGATCCGCGCACCAAAGGCGAGACGGCGGGGCTGGGCGCCTGTGCCGGCGATTCCGGCGCCCCCGTGTTCCGCGATACGAACGGCCGGCTCGCTATTATCGGCGTGGTCAGCTGGGCGACGGGGCCGAAACTTGCGGCCGGCTGCGGCGGCTTGACCGGAGTCACGCCGCTCGTGCGTTACAGGGACTGGATCCTGAAAACAGCGCGGGCATTGGATTCGCCGCTTGGGCCGTGAACCGGATATAAGCTCCCCGGCGAGACTGGGAGGATAGTCCGCCGGGGGCTTCAGGCGGCCGGTCAGGGATGCAAAACCGGCGCCCTTAGGAAAATGCTTCCGCGTTCAGTGCCGTTCCCGCGACATCTTCGATAACGCCACGAGCGGCGCGGCATTTTCGAAGCGTTTCAAGGGATGTCTGGCATGTGCCGGCGAGATCGACGCGCTGAAAAAGCAGGCGGCGCAATAGTACGCGGTGCGGTCGCCGACGGCGGGTCGATGAACGCGGCGACAGACGATCGCCGCCGCACGGGAGGACATGCCATATGCTGCGCAATGCTCTTATCGCAACTGTTTTGCCTGCTCTCTTGGTCTGCGTCACGGCTGCGGTCGCTCAGGGGTGATGCGGCCTTAACGAGATCGAGTTCACTCTCTCAAACAATTGACTGGCCGTTGCCGGGCATGCTTGTTGCGTACCAGACCACCTCATAGTCTAAGTAGTATTGCGCCCATGCCCAAACTTTACGAAGCCCTCGCAGAAGCGTTCCTTGCCGAGGGAGTCGACACGCAGTTCGTCCTGATGGGCGACGGCAACATGCACTGGTCCACGGCCTTTGCCAAATTGCCGGGCGTACATACCGTCCACGTCAGGCACGAGCACGTTACCGTAGCGGCAGCGACAGCCTACAATGTAGCAACCGGCAAGCTCGCCGTGGCCTCGGTCACGTGCGGGCCCGGCGTGACCCAGTTGATGACCGCGCTGCCGGCCGCGGTTCGCGCTCGTCTGCCGATGGTGGTGTTCGCCGGCGAGTCGCCGATCAACGCCAAGTTCTACAACCAGTCCATCGACCAGGCGCCGCTGGTGGCGGCGACCGGGGCGCATTACGTCGCCGCGCACAGCGTGCCACGCATGATGGACTACGTGCGCGAGGCCTTCCACGTCGCCAGGTACGAGCGGTGTCCGGTGGTGCTGGGCATTCCCTACGACCTGCAGAAGGTCGAATACATGGCCAACCGGCCCTACGAGACCTCGGCGATGTACCAGCCCAAGGTCGGGCGCATGCAGCCCGATTCCGAGCTCGTGGCCGAGGCGGTCGAGCACTTGGCCGCGGCCAAGCGGCCGATCATCCTCGGCGGCCGCGGCGTGCTGTGGTCCGGCGCGCGCGATGCGGTGATCAAGCTCGCCGATCGCTGCGGCGCCTTGCTCTCCAACACGCTGCCCGCGCGCGGCCTTTTCCACGACCATCCGTTCGGGCTCGGCACCACCGGCAGCTACTTCACGTCGTTGGGCGGGGAGATGTACGAGTCCGCGGACGTCGTGCTCGCGGTCGGAACGAGCCTATCCTACTACGTCGGTGGCGGGCACTACTGGGGAAAGGCCTGCAAGATCCAGCTCGACGATGCCCCGCGCGGCTTGCGCGACGGACAGAAAGCCGCCGACATCTACGTCAGATCGGATGCGCTCGTCGGCGTCGAGGCCATCCTTGCCGGTCTCGACAAGAAATTGGGCTTCGGCAAACCGACGGCGGCTTCCATACGCTCGAAAGAGCTCGCGCATCGCATCGCGACCGAGCCGGCGGACTCGATGCCGTTCGACATCGCGCCCGGGGTGCTGGATCCACGCGAGGTGATCCGGACCCTCGACGCGGTCATTCCGAAGGATTGGGACATCGTCGTCGGTGGCGGCCATCAGGCCTATTTCAACACCCAGATGCGGGGTCGGCCGGCGGAGCGCTACACGACGGTCCGTGAATTCGGCGCGGTCGGCAACGGCCTGTCGTATGCGCTTGGCGTCGCGGCGGCACGCTGGCAGGGCCGCGACGGCAAGATCGTGCTGTTCGAAGGCGACGGCGGGCTCTTGTTCCATATCCAGGAGCTCGAGACGCTCAAGCGTTGCGGATTTCGCATCCTGATCTGCGCGATGAACGACGGCGGCTACGGCTCGGAGTTTCACAAGCTGCGCGCCGACGGCCTCGACGACAGCCTGGCCGTGTTCGGCCGGCCCGCCCTTGAAAACATCGCGCGCGGCTTCGGCCTGCGCGGTCACGAGATACGCGATGTGTCGGTCATCCCGAATCTGTTCGCCGACTTCGCCGCGCAGGGCGAAAGCGAAATCTGGAACATCCAGATCTCGGATCAGGTCACGGCGCCGATCATCCGCCAGACCATCAAGCGCGGTCACGGCAATATGTGAGCGAGTAGCCCGGGTTGAGCAAAGCGAAACCCGGGGATCGACGGCAATACCGGTTCCGGATTTCGCTTCGCTCAATCCGGGCTACGCTTGCTCAAGTTTGAGGGATGCCATGCAAATCAGCCTGTCGGGACGTGCTGCGATCGTTACTGGCGGCAGCAAGGGGATCGGCTTTGCGGTGGCGACGCGATTCGCGGCCTCCGGCGCCGACGTGGCCGTCGTCGCGCGCACTGCGGAGCCGCTCAACGAAGCGCTCGCGGCTATTCGGAAGTCAAGCCAGGCTCGCGTCATCGGCGTTCAGGCTGATGTCAGCACGGCGGCCGATATCCAGCGCGCCTACCAGGAGGTGATGAAAGCATTCGATAAAGTCGACATCATCGTCAACAATGCGGGAACGTCTCAGGCGATGCCGTTCGAGAAACTCACCGACGACATCCTCCGCGACGACCTCGAACTGAAGCTGTTCGCAGCGGTGCGGTTGATCCGGCTGGTCGCACCGCAGATGAAAGAGCGACGCTGGGGCCGTATCATCAACGTGCTCAATATCGGAGCCAAAGCGCCGCGACCCAACAGCATGCCGACTTCGATATCGCGCGCGGCAGGCATGGCGATGACCAAGGCGCTCTCTCAAGAGTTTGCGCCGCACAACGTGCTGGTGAATGCCTTGCTGGTCGGCCTCATTCGCGCCGACCAGCATGTGCAGCGGGCGAAACGGACCAATGTGCCGATCGAGGAGTACTACAAGGCGCACGAAAAGGAGATTCCAATCGGACGCTTCGGCCACGCCGAGGAGTTCGCCAATCTCGCTTGCTTCCTGGTGTCGGAGCAAGGCAGCTACATCACGGGTACGGCGGTTAACGTCGACGGCGGGCGTTCGCCTGTGGTGTGACATCGCCAACGAGGAGGATTCCCGTGGCGCAACGAAGGGACTTTCGGCGGATCGGTTTGCTTCTGCCATCCTCGAGCTCGGTGCAGGAACGGGATATCGGCAGAGCGCTGCCGGACGATATCACGCTGCACGTGGCGCGCATGCGGTTGAACAACGTGGATGCGGACTCGACGCTACGGATCGTCCAGGAAATCGAAAGCGAGAGTCAAAAACTGGCCGATGTCGACGTTGACGTGATCATTTTTCCAGCGACTGCCCCGTCGTCGCGCAACGGCCCCGGCTACGACCGGGAACTGATCAAACGCATAACCGCCGCAAGCGGCAAGCCGGCCACCACGGCCTCGACAGCGCTGCTTGAGGCGTTGCATGCGCTTTCCGTCAAACAAATCGTGCTCGGTGCGCCGTGGAGCGCTTCGATCAACCAGAGCGTCGTCGCGTTTCTTGAAGCAAACGGCGTCAAGGTCCTCGCGCAAGAGGCGCTGGGTCTCGTCCGCAATCTCGAGATCGGGCTGCTCGATCCGCAAACCGCCTTCGATGCTGGACACCGCGTGAACAGGCCGGGCGCCGACGCGGTCATGCTGGCTTGCGGCAATTGGAGTACGTTTAGCATCATCGATCGGCTGGAGCACGATCTGGAAAAGCCCGTCCTGACGACGAACCAAGTCAGCCTGTGGCATGCCCTCAAGTTGATGGGAACAGGGCCTCTCGACGGGCCCGGTGTTTTGCTGCGCCAGCATCTGGGCGACCAAACGGCGCGACCTGCCGTTCGTGCCGGCACTTAGAGACTAGGGCCTGTCCTCAATTGAGCCAGATGACAGCAGCGGCGAGGTGGATTGCGGCGAGGAAATTTCTGGCGAGCTTATCGTAGCGTGTAGCGATGGCGCGATATTGCTTGAGCCTGCAGAAGAAATTCTCGATGAGATGGCGCGCCTTGTAGGCTTCTTTGTCGTAGTCGCGTTGGATTTTGCGATTGCTCCTGGGT
>JASHPU010000084.1 GCA_030037885.1 Xanthobacteraceae bacterium
CGACTACGGCATGGCCGAGATCGCCTACGAGCTCAACGCCGAGGGCGCGCGGCTCGCACGCGAAGCGGCGCACATGGCCGAGCGCGAGGACGGGCGGCCGCGCTTTGTCGCCGGCGCCATCGGCCCGACCAACCGCACCGCCTCGATTTCGCCCGACGTTTCGAACCCCGGCTTCCGCGCCATCACCTTCGACGCGCTGCGCGCCGCCTACAGCGAGCAGATCCGCGGGCTGATCGTCGGCGGCGTCGATCTGCTCCTGATCGAAACCATCTTCGACACGCTCAACGCCAAGGCCGCGATCTACGCCATCGAGGAAATCTTCCAGGAACGCGGCATGCGCCTGCCGGTGATGATCTCCGGCACCATCACCGACCGCTCCGGCCGCTTCCTCTCCGGCCAAACGCCGGAAGCGTTCTGGAATTCGGTCGCGCACGCGGCGCCGTTTTCGCTCGGGCTCAATTGCGCGCTCGGCGCCCGGCAGATGCGCGCCCACGTCGCCGAACTCGGCCGCGTCGCCGACACGCTCATTTGCGCCTATCCGAATGCCGGCTTGCCCAACGAGTTCGGCCATTACGACGAAGGGCCCGACGCCATGGCGGCCGCGCTCGGTGAATTCGCGCAAGCCGGCCTCGTCAACATCGCCGGCGGCTGCTGCGGCACCACGCCGGACCATATCCGCGCCATCGCCGCCGCGGTCGCCGGCAAAAAACCGCGCGCGATTCCGGAAATCGCGCCGCGCCTTCGCCTCTGCGGCCTCGAAGCGTTCACGCTGACCAACGAGATTCCGTTCGTCAATATCGGCGAGCGCACCAACGTCACCGGCTCGGCGCGCTTCCGCAAGCTCGTCACCGGCGGCGATTTTGCCGGCGCGCTCGCGGTGGCGCGCGATCAGGTCGAGAACGGCGCCCAGATCATCGACGTCAACATGGACGAGGGTTTGCTCGATTCCGAAAAGGCGATGGTCACATTCCTCAATCTGATCGCCGCCGAGCCCGACATCGCCCGCGTGCCGATCATGATCGACTCGTCGAAATTTTCGGTGATCGAGGCCGGGCTCAAATGCGTGCAGGGCAAGGCGGTGGTCAACTCGATCTCGCTCAAGGAGGGCGAGGACGCCTTCATCCGCCACGCCCGCATCGTGCGCCGCTACGGCGCCGCCGTCGTGGTCATGGCGTTCGACGAGGCCGGCCAGGCCGACACGCTCGAGCGCAAGACCACGATCACGGCGCGCGCCTACGACATCCTGGTCAACCGCGTCGGCTTTCCGCCGCAGGACATTATCTTTGACCCGAACATTTTTGCCATCGCCACCGGCATGGAGGAGCATAACGGCTACGGCGTCGCCTTCATCGAGGCGGCGCGCTCCATCAAACAAAACCTGCCGCACGCCCATGTCTCCGGCGGCATCTCCAACCTGTCGTTCTCGTTCCGCGGCAACGAGCCGGTGCGCGAGGCGATGCACGCGGTGTTTCTCTATCACGCCATTGCCGCCGGCATGGATATGGGCATTGTCAATGCCGGCCAGATCGCGGTCTATGACGAGCTCGATGCGGAATTGCGCGAGGCTTGCGAGGACGTGGTGCTCGACCGCCGCGCCGACGCCGCCGAGCGGCTGCTTGTGCTCGCCGAGCGGCATCGCGGCCGCGGCAAGGAGAAGAAAGAGGCCGACCTCGCCTGGCGCGCGCTGCCGGTGGAGAAGCGGCTGGCGCACGCGCTGATCAACGGCATCACCGATTTCATCGCCGGTGACGTCGAGGAAGCGCGCAAGAAAGCGCCGCGGCCGCTCGCTGTGATCGAAGGGCCGCTGATGGACGGCATGAACGTGGTCGGCGACCTGTTCGGCTCCGGCCGCATGTTCCTGCCCCAGGTGGTGAAATCGGCGCGGGTAATGAAGCAGGCCGTGGCGCACCTGATGCCGTACATGGAGGCCGAGCGCGACGGCCGCGCGCACACGTCGTCGAACGGCAAGATCGTGCTCGCCACCGTCAAGGGCGACGTCCACGACATCGGCAAGAACATCGTCGGCGTCGTGCTCCAGTGCAACAATTACGACGTGGTCGATCTCGGCGTCATGGTGCCGGCGGAAAAGATATTGCAGGCCGCCGTGACCGAGCAGGCCGACATCGTCGGCCTGTCCGGCCTGATCACGCCGTCGCTCGACGAGATGTGCCACGTCGCCGCCGAGATGGAGCGGCAGGGATTTGCCGTGCCGCTGTTGATCGGCGGCGCCACCACGAGCCGCACCCATACGGCGGTGAAGATCCATCCCAATTACCGGCGCGGCCAGGCGATCTATGTCAACGACGCAAGCCGCGCCGTCGGCGTCGTCGCGTCGCTGCTGTCGCGCGAGACGCGCCCGCGCGCCATCTCAGACATACGCGCCGAATATGCCCGCATCGCCGCCGCCCATGCGCGCGGCGAGGACAACAAGCGCCGCCTGTCGCTCGCCGATGCGCGGCGGAACGCGCTGCGGCTGAACTGGTCCGGCGCTTACGTGCCGCCGGTTCCAAATTTCCTCGGCGTGCGCAGTCTCGACGACATCGCCATCGCCGACCTGTTCGAGATTATCGACTGGTCGCCGTTCTTCGCCGCGTGGGAGCTGAACGGCAAATTTCCGGCGATCCTGGATGACGCCAAGGTCGGCGAAGCTGCCCGCAATCTCTTTGCCGATGCGCAAGCCATGCTCCAGCACGCCGCCGCGGAAAACTGGTTCCGCGCCGCCGCGGTGTTCGGCCTGTTTCCCGCCAACAGCGCCGGCGACGACATTCTTGTCTTCGCCGACGAGACGCGGCGTGCGCCGCGCGCGGTGCTGCACACCTTGCGCCAGCAACTGGCGCGCCGCGAGGGCCGCGCCAACGTGGCGCTCGCCGATTTCGTGGCGCCGCGCGACAGCGCGCTTGCCGATTACATCGGCGCCTTCGCGGTGACGGCAGGCATCGGCGAAGAAGCCGTGGTCGAGCGCTTCAAGCGCGCCAACGACGATTACTCGGCGATCATGGCCAAGGCGCTGGCCGACCGGCTCGCCGAAGCCTTGGCCGAGCACTTGCACCAGCGCGTGCGCCGTGCGTTCTGGGCTTACGCGCCCGACGAAACGTTGAGCAGCGCCGAGCTGATCGGCGAACAATATCGCGGCATCCGGCCGGCGCCCGGCTATCCGGCGCAGCCCGACCACAGCGAGAAGGCGACGCTGTTCGACCTTCTCGACGGCGAGCGGCAGATCGGCGTGAAACTCACCGAAAGCTTCGCCATGTGGCCGGGCGCCTCGGTATGCGGCCTCTATTTCAGCCACCCCGAAAGCTACTATTTCGGCGTCGGCCGCATCGAACGCGACCAGGTCGAGGATTACGCCGCACGCAAGGGCTGGACGGTCGAGCAAGCCGAAAAATGGCTGGCGCCGATCCTCAATTACGATCCGGTGGGAGCGCGGACGGCGGCGGAGTAGCTTGCGGTTGCGCAGAGCACGGCGCCGGAGTAGCGGGCCACGGCGAACCATGATAGCACTCCACGGAGCGTGGCGATCAAACAAGGGAGCGCGTCAATGGCTCGATTGGTGGTGATGTACAAGACGCCGCAAGATGCGGCGGCGTTTGACAAGCATTACTTCGAAAAGCACGTGGCGATCGCCAAGAAAATTCCGGGCGTGCGCAAATACGAAGTCAGCCAGGGCGCAGTGACAAGTCCGATGGGCGGCACCAACTATCACCTGGTGGCGATCCTCGAGTTCGATAACGTTGCCGCCATCCAAAACGCCTTCGCCAGCGCCGAGGGCCAGGCCGCAGTGGCCGACGTCCAGACCTTTGCCACCGGCGGCGTCGATATTTTCATGTTCGACAGCCGGCAAGTGTGAGGCAGCCGCGCATACCTAAATTCCTCATCCTGAGGCGCTCGGCGCGCAGCGCCGAGCCTCGAAGGATGCAGGCCC
>JASHPU010000085.1 GCA_030037885.1 Xanthobacteraceae bacterium
AACCGTCGAAGATCGGCATCACCCAGTCGGCCAGCACGATGTCGGGCATGTAATGGGTGAAGGCTTCCAGCCCGGTGGCGCCGTCTTCGGCTTCGTACACTTCGCGCGTACCGAAACCGTGTAAGAGCGTGCGCAGGATACGCCGCATATGGGCGTTGTCGTCGATCACCAAAAAACGCAGGCGATTGAAGTCGATCCGGACCATGTCCGGCAGGTTAGGCGTTGCTCATTAACGCACGGTTAAGCATTGCGCCGGCCGCAAAAGTCGGAAATCAGCAATCGGATATAAAGCCTCAATCCGACTTCCGATTTCCGCCTGCCGCCTTCAGTGGCCGAACTGCTCGCTCAAGATGCGCTCGTCCAGGCTATGGCCGGGGTCGAACAGCATGTTCATGGCGACCGAGTGGTCCATGCCGATATCGACCGAATGCACCGAGCGCACCTCGTTGTGGTCGGCAACCGCGGCGACCGGGCGTTTTTCCGGTTCGAGCACGTCGACGGTGACGCGGGCGCGGTCGGGCAATAGCGCGCCGCGCCAGCGCCGCGGCCGGAACGGGCTGATCGGCGTGAGCGCCAAGAGCTTCGCGTCGATTGGAATAATCGGTCCCTGCACCGACAGATTATAGGCAGTCGAGCCGGCCGGCGTTGCCAGCAGGATGCCGTCGGCGACGAGCTGCGGCAGCCGCTCCTTGCCGTCGACCAAGACGCGCAGCCGCGCCGCCTGATAGGATTGGCGGAACAGCGACACCTCGTTGATCGCGTGATGGCGATGCGCTCGCCCGGCGGCGTCGCGCGCCTGCATCAAGAGCGGATGAATGACGGTGACGTGCGCGGCGGCGAGCCGCTCGCGCAATTTTTCTTCGGAATATTCGTTCATCAGGAAGCCGACGGTGCCGCGATGCATGCCGTAGATCGGCTTGCCGGAGTTCATGAAGCGTTGCAGGGTTGACAGCATGAGGCCGTCGCCGCCGAGCGCGACGATGACGTCGGCGGTCTCCGGCCGGGCTTCGCCGTAGCGGCGCACCAAATGCCGCCGCGCCTCCTGCGCTTCCGTGACGGAGCTGGCGACGAAGGCGATGCGATTATAGCGTGGTGCGGCAGGGCGCTTG
The DNA here is from genome assembly GCA_030037885.1 of Xanthobacteraceae bacterium. Classification (GTDB taxonomy): domain Bacteria; phylum Pseudomonadota; class Alphaproteobacteria; order Rhizobiales; family Xanthobacteraceae; genus BOG-931. The sequence goes on from JASHPU010000085.1 coordinate 1,110, forward strand.
GGCATTTCTCCGACGCTGGCTCGGGGCTCGGGTTTCACAATGAGGCGGCGGGCCACCGGCAGCGCCGCGGGAGACGGGCATGGAACGCGCGGTTTTCGTCTATACGACGTACCCATCGATTGTCGAGGCGGAGCGCGCCGGCCGGGCGCTGCTTGAGCGGCGGCTTGCGGCCTGCGTCAACATCCTGCCCGGCATGGTGTCGTTCTATTGGTGGCAGGGCCGGATCGACCGCGGCGACGAGGTGGTGATGATCATAAAGACCCGCGCCAGCCTGGCCGAGCCGGTGCGCGCCGCGGTCAAAGCGATGCACTCCTACACCACGCCGGCTATTCTGGTCATCCCGATCGAAACCGTCGATCCGAGCTATCATGCATGGATCGAGGCGGAAACCGCAGAGCAGGGGGCGACATGACCAAATCGGTTGCAGCGGCTCTCGGCGTCCTTGTTATCGTGTTTGCTACGCCGGCCGGCGCGCAAAACTTTCCCGAGCATGCGGTCAAGATCTAAATTAATTCACCCTCGGTCCGCAGAGCGAAGCGCCGGAGCCTACAAATGTCATTGCGAGGAGCGAAGCTGTGAAGCAATCCCCCACCCTAACCCTCCCCCGCTTGCGGGGGAGGGAAGGGAGGGGGATTGCTGCGCTCGCAATGACGACGTCCAAAGAGGCTTAATACGTCGCCGCGCCGTCGATGACGCCTTTGAGCTTTTTGTACTCCGGGCAATCGGTGTTGCCGCAGATGACGCGGACCTTTTCCAGGTCGTCCTTGGCCTTGAGCAGGTTGCCCTGCTCGGCCTGCCACGCCCCGTAATAGGACCACGTCAAGGCGTGATTGGGATCGGCGGCGAGCGCCTTTTCGTACCAGTATTTGGCGTCGTCATAGCGGCCGAGCTTGCGGCTGGCGTAGCCGATCAGCGTCGCCACGTCGGGATTGCCGTCGTAGCCGAGCGCGCGCAGGGTGGCGATGCCGCCCGCATAATCCTTCTTGTCGTAGATCTGCGCATAGGCGGTGTGATAGCCGGCGTAGAACTTGTCGAGCGCGCCGTTCTGGCTCGGCTTCGGCTTCGGCTTTTTGGTGTGCGCTTTATGGCCCTGGCTCGGCGGTTGCGTCTGTGGCTGCTGCGGCGGGGCCGGACTGTTGGTCTCCATGGCGCTGGCGATGTCGGCTGCGCTCATCGCGAAACCGAAGACCAGCGTCGTAGCAAGCAAGCGGATGTGGCGCATGAGCTCCTCCGTGTTGGGGCAGCGGGATAAACACCGGCGTCATAGCAGTTCATCCCGCCGGACGCTGCCGCCCATCACCGAAAGTTCACGGAGGTGAACGGCGGCTTTCGCCAAGCCGACCACCCAAGCCGGCCTTTTTTCAATTCACCCTCGCCCTGCAGTGGGGGCAGGGTAAAGCGCACTCATAAGGTCGTCTGCCACTCGATGGGCACGTGCTCGTAGCCGGTCGCGGTCTTGACCAGATGGCCGCAGGCCGGGAACGGGAAATGATAGCCGGTGACCAGCATGCGGTCGGCGGCGGCGCGGTCGAACAGCTTTTTGCGCGTGACGATGGTCTCGCGGCCGTCGACGTCAAAGGCGGCCCGCCAGTCGGGGTGGCGGGCGAACACCGCCGGATGCTGCGCGGTGTCGCTAAGCACCATGAGCGACTGGTCGCCGGAATGCACCGCAAACACCGTGTGGCCCGGCGTGTGGCCGGGCGCCGCGAGCGTTTCGATGCCTGGCGCCACCTCCTTGCCGGACGCGAAGCGTGTCAGGCGCTTGGCGATGTCGGCAAAAATCCGCCGCTGATTGCGGAACGTCTCCTTCATCGCCGCCGGAGCCGCATTCATGTTGGCGTCGTCCATCCAGAACGCCCATTCCGCCTCGGGCACCAAGATCTCGGCATTGGGGAAGATCAGATTGTTGTCCTTGTCCTTGATGCCGTTGATGTGGTCGGGATGAAAGTGCGAGATCACGATCTGGTCGACCTCATCCGGCGCGATGCCGGCGGCGGCGAGGTTCTCGACCACCATGCCTGCCGTCGGCGAGATTTGTCCGCCGGTGCCGGTGTCGAGCAGCACGAGTTTTCGGCCGGTATTGACGATGAGCGTGGTGAACGGCGTCGCTAGCTTGTCGTGCGGCATGAACGCCGCATCGAGCGCGTGCTCGACTTCGGCGAACGGCACGTCGCGGATGAAATCCTTGCCGATCGGCCGATACCAGATGCCGTCGTAGAGTGCGGTCAGCTCGTAGGTTCCGATGCGGTAGCGATAAATGGCGGGCCCCGCTTTGCCGGCGGGCGGCGCGGCGGCGAGAGCCGGACTTGCGGCCGTGCCGAGCGTCGCCGCAGCAGAGCCGGCGAGGATGCCGCGTCTGGTCACGCGTGACATGCGAGTGCCTTTCTGCCGCCCCCGGATGAACCGACGCCAAGTCCAATGCTGCGCCGAAACGACCTCGCGCCGTTCGCGTGGAATAACACGGGCCGCGCGGCGTTTGTAGATGCGATGTGAGGCGCCGCCTACGTTGGAACCCGCCGCCATGCGGTTTATTCGACTTGAAATCGTTCTTTCCGCGATCGTTCTCGCAGCCCCGATCGCGGCGCGGGCGCAGAACTATCCATGGTGCTCGAATTTCCACGACGGCGCCGGCACCAATTGCGGCTTTTCCACCTACGAGCAATGCATGGCGACCGCCCGCGGCACCGGCGGTTACTGCGCGCCGAACAATGCGTATGTCGCGCCCCGTGCGGCGGGGTCGACCGAGCCGATGAAGCATAAGCATCGGCTACGTAGCGCAAGGCGAAAATTGTAGCTGGAGTGTTGGTGCCGGCTGAGGGATTCGAACCCCCGACCCCCTGATTACAAATCAGGTGCACTACCAACTGTGCTAAGCCGGCGCGCAATGCTCATGTATATAACCTGCCGATTAATACAGCTTTTCGACCTCATTTTCACCTCTCCTCGCCCAGCCGGAGAGGGGGCCGTACTTAATGACTCAAGACCACGTTGAGGATCGCGGTTGAGCCGTCCTGCACTTTCTTGAGCGCTGTCTGCAGCGCCGCCTTGAGCTTGGCCGGCTGTTCGACGCGTTCGCCGTGCTGGCCGAAATGCGAGCCGAGCGCCGAATAGTCGGGGCCTTCGAGTCGTGAGCCGAGGTGCATCTTGGCGCGTTCGGCGGCGCCGTCCGGGTAATGATGCACATGGCCCTTCTGCATCGCCTGGTAGCCCTTGTTGTTGAACACGACGATGAGGATCGGCAGGTCGTGCTGCTTGGAAGCGCCGAGTGCCTGGATCACCGGGTTGTACATGAAGCCGCCGTCGCCGACCAACAACGCGACCGGGCGCTCACGCGCCGCGAGCTTGACGCCGAGCGCGGTGCCGGTGCCCTGGCCGAGCCCGCCAAAGCCGCGGAAGAAACTCTGCGGCGTGGTGAAGGGCAGGTGCTGACGCAAGGTCGGGCCGTGCAGGATGGTTTCGTCCACATAGATCGTGTCGGCCGGCATGGTATCGGCGAGCGTGCCGATCAGGGTCAGCGGTTCGATCGCCTTGCCGCTGCCGTTTCCGGCCTTGCCGCGCTCGGCCTTCAGACCCGCGGCGAATGCCTCGTGCTCGCGCTGCCACTTGTCGCGCCGCTTCTTGATCGTGTCGGCATGCGGCTTGGCGGCGCGCGCGGCTTGCGTCAAACCCTGCAGCGAGGCAGCGATATCGCCTTCCAGATAAAGATCGGCGTGCAACTGCTGATAGATCATGTGGCCTTTGAACTGATTGTCGTTGATGGCGACGATCTTGCCCTTGGTCGGGCGCGCATGCGGCGGGTACCAGGGCACGCGGCCGCCGACCAGGAGCACAAGGTCGGCGTCGGCGAGATGCTTGTAGTTGGCGACGCCCAGATAGAGCGGATGATTTGTGGGAAAATTGCAGACATTGGCGCCGCGGCTCCAGGTCACCGGCAGCGCCAACAGGTCGGCGAGTTCGACCAGCGCCGCAAACGCCGCCGGATCGCGGCCGGATTGTTCGGCGACCACGACCGGGTTCTTGGCGGCGAGCAGGAGATCCGACACCTTTTCGATTTCGCTCGCGTGCGCGGCGACGCGCGGCGCGAACGGCACCGCGCGGTCGTGCGCCGGCGGCGTCCAGTCGTGCAGCATGTGCTCGAGCGCGACGTTGAGATAAATCGGCCCCTTCGGCGTGCGCTGCGCCATCTCGCCGGCGCGGATCACGGTCTCGTAGAGCGTATACGGGCTCGTCACCTGGCGCGCCCATTTGGTGATGTTCTCGACGTAGCGCTCGATGCCGCCGACCGAGAGGCCGCCGTACCATTGCTGCTCGATGTCGAGGTCGGGATTTTCGCCGAGCGTCTGCGATTCACCCGACATGACGATCATCGGCACTTCGGCCTGCAGCGCGCCGTGCACGCCGAGGCCCGCCTGTAACAGCCCGACGCCGGCATGCACCAGCACGGCCTGCGGCCGGCCGGTGATCAGCGTGTAGCCGGTCGCCATGTTGACGGCGAGCGTCTCATGCTGGGAATCCATGTAGGTCGGGCCCGCCCGGTTGCCGAGCTTTTGCCGCACCAGGGCTTCCCAGACCGGCGACCATTCCGAGCCCGGCGACGACATGATGTAGTCGATCTTGAGCTTGCGGAACGCCTCCAGGATCGCTTCCCCGCCGTCCATGTCGTTTTTCATCGAGCTGTCCTTACTGGGCGGCCGCGCGCAAAGATTTCGGCCGCCGTTCGGGCTGTTCCGTAACAACGGCGGGCTCGCTTGCCAAGCCTTGCTGGCGCAGGGCCGCTTCCCACGTCAGAGGTGCCGCGAGGACATCCGGCTGGTTGCTTATTGGCCAGCGGTTCGCCCATAACGGCCGCGATTTGCTCAAAACGAGACCGCCATGACAACCGCGACAGAAAAGACATTGCGCAGCGCAACCGAACTGGTCGAAGCCGGCCTTGCGGAGCGCGGCCGGCTCGCCGTGCTGGAACAGGTTGCGTCGCGCTATGCCGTGGCGGTTACGCCGGCGATCGCCGACTTGATCGACCCGGCCGATCCGGACGATCCGGTCGCGCGGCAGTTTGTGCCCGATACGCGCGAGCTGGCGCGGCATGAGGACGAACGTGCCGATCCGATCGGCGACGGCGCCTGCAGCCCGGTCGAGGGCGTGGTGCACCGCTATCCGGACCGCGTGCTGCTCAAGCTCGTCAATGCCTGCGCGGTGTATTGTCGCTTCTGCTTCCGCCGCGAGATGGTCGGGCCGGGCAGGGGAGCGCTGTCGGCCAAGGCGCTCGCCGCCGCGCTCGCCTATATCCGCGCCACGCCGCAGATCTGGGAAGTCATCCTCACCGGCGGCGATCCGCTCGTTCTATCGCCGCGGCGGCTTACGGCGGTGCTCGCCGCGCTCGCGGCAATCGACCACGTCAAAATTTTGCGTGCGCACACCCGCATGCCGGTCGCCGCGCCGGAGCGGATTTCGCCGGCGCTGGTGCGGGCGCTGCGCGTGCCCGGCAAGGCGAGCTACGTCGTGCTCCACGTCAATCACCCGCGCGAGCTTGCCGCAAAGACGCGCGCGGCCTGCGCGCGCCTGGTCGACGCCGGCATCCCGATGCTGTCGCAGACCGTGCTCTTACGCGGCGTCAATGACGATGCTGCGACCATGAGCGCGCTGTTTCGGGCGTTGGTCGAGTGCCGCATCAAGCCGTATTACCTGCACCACGCCGATCTCGCGCCCGGCACCGCGCATTTTCGCACCAGCATCGCCGACGGCCAGGCGTTGATGCGCGCGCTGCACGGCCGCGTCTCCGGCCTGTGCCAGCCGGCTTACGTGCTCGACATTCCGGGCGGTTTCGGCAAGTCGCCGATCGGGCCGAATTATTTGAGCGACGATGGCGCGACGATCGAGGATTTCAACGGCCGGCGGCACGGTTATCGTCATTCCTCATCCTGAGGCGCGCGCCAAAGGCGCGCCTCGAAGGATGAGGTTATAGGTAGTGTGCTGTAGACGTCACGCCGCTGCGGCGAAGAAGACGTCGGTCTCGAAGGCGTAGCCGCAGGCTTCGCACGACCAAGTGTGCCGCACCCGCCGCTCATTGAGATATTCGGACCAGTCCGGAGCCAGGAGCCATTCGCCGCATTGCGGGCACTGGTTCTTCTTGGCGACGGCGAGCCGGTCTTTTGCCGCCTTGTTGGTCTGCAGGGTCATCGTCATCTCCCTGGACCCCTCCCTTTGTTGGACAAGAGCGTGGCCCAACTCTGTGGCACCGGCGTGACGAAGCTGCGTCAGCCACGCGGAGAAGGGATGGAAATGTCTTGCCGACGCGACCACGGCTCGATTGCGGCGCTGCCGCTCGTGCAATAGATTCACAATGCCGGTGTCGACTTGCGGCACTGCACAAAAAGATGATGGAGACCGCCATGCCCAACAAGCGAGCGGAACTTATGGCGTTGACGATCTTCGCACTCGCGGCGTGCGGGGTTTTGGCGAACGCGGCCAACGCAACGGCTCCCGCCGTGCGGCATCAGTCGACGGATGCCCGACCGCACAATTCTGCTCGTCCCCGCGAAAGCGGGGATCCGGTTCTTTCCAAACTCTGGATTTCCGCTTTGGCGGGAATGAGCGGGATGAGGCAGCCGCCGCTTGTCGTTGCGCAAAATCCGTTCAGTTCCTTCAGCCTGCAGCAAATGCCGGAACCGCCGGTGTCGCCGATCAATCCGGGCACGCTGCCGGGCACGACCGCGGCGATCGGCGGCAGTGCCACCGGCACCAATCCGATCACCGGGCTGCCGTGCGACGGTTCGGGCTCGATCTCGGTCAGCGGCGCCGGCGGCCTTCCCGGCACCACCGCGACCCCGCCGCCCGGCACCAACGAGACGCTCGACCAAATCCCGGTCGGCACGCCGGTGTTCTCCAGCATCTACGGCTCGCAGACGAGCTTGGGGGCGTGTTGAGGGGCCGGTTCGTAGTGCTCAAAGGCCGGACATGAAGGCGCAGACTAGCCTACCAAGGGAGGCCGCCCGGCTCTGCCGAGGTCGCAGTAGAAGTTTGAACATTTAAGACAGTCGTCCACCGACGACACTCTCGATCCGTGAGCCACCACGCACACGAAGGAGAGTTTCGCGATGGACGATTTCGAGAGCCTAAGCCACCCGAAATGGGAGTGCAAATACCACTACTGCCCTGAAAAGACGTCAGGAGCCCCGGTGATTGCCGGGGTTTCTGCTTTATCCATCGTGGGGAACGCACGCGCCCCCTGCGGCCCGCTTCGCTCCGCCAGTTCCGTCCGCGAGCGGGGGAGGATGTTTGTTCAAATCCGGTCGGGGAACTTGATGATGAAGTTGTCGCGGTTCGGCATTTTGACCTTGGGCAACGTCTGCGCGTTCATCGGCTCGTCCTCCGGGATGAGCTTGTTGCCGGCGAGCAGATAAGCGCAAAGCGCGTAGACGTCGTCGTCGCTCAGGATGCGCGGCGCCGGCCACGGCATGGCGCGGCGGATGTAGTCGAACAGGGTGGTCGACTGGCCCCAGAAGTTGGCGATGGTCTTGTTGGACGCAATGCCGTGCGCGGTGAGCGACGGATTGCCGATCAGCATGTTGGCGATGCCGCCCTTGGCGCCCTGGCCGTGACAGAGCGCGCATTTGTCGTCAAACAATTTTGCGCCTTGCGCGGCGGTGCCGCTGCCGGGCGGCAGGCCGGTGCCGTCGGGCAGGACGGTGATGTCCCAGGCTTTGAGGTCCGACGGCGAGATCGGCTTGCCGAGCCCGGGCGTATTTGCGGCCGCGCGCGCGGCTGGCGGTGAGTAGACGAGGGCGAGCAGAGCGGCGAGGAGCATAACCGCTAGGGCGAACGAACATCCGCTCATTCCCGCGCAAGCGGGAATCCAGCGGAACGTGAGAGCTGACTCGCAAGTCCTGCCGGGTTCCCGCTTTCGCGGGGACGAGCGGCTGGTGGGTGCGGGGCCGATCGCGCGTGCCGCTGTTCTAAACATAGACATGCTTGATCTGCCCTTTGGCGTCGACGCCCCAGCACGTGAGGCTGTTGTAGTGCTGGTTGGGAAAGCCGTACGGACTCTTCACCGGCTCCTCGGTCTCGCCGCGCTTGGCGACGAAGTCGGCGCGCAGCGGCTGCACCGCACCGGAATCGTCCCAGGCGCGGCTCGTTATGATCGCCGGCTGGCCGTCCCAGCGCCACGGCATGCGGAAGCGGGTGAACGCCTTCGGCGCCGCCGGGCCTTCGACCGCGGCTTCGCCCCAGCTCTTGCCGCCGTCGGCCGACACCAAGACTTTGGTGATGGTGCCGGTGCCCGAATAGGCGATGCCGGAGATTTCGTAATAGCCCGGCTCTTTGAGGTTCATGCCGAACGACGGTTTGGTGATGAACGACTTCACCTCGTCGATGAAGTAGAAGCGGTAGGCCTTGCCGTCCGGCAGCAGCGGCGAGTAGTTGCGCGTCTCGTAGAACGTCATCGCCGGCTGATCGGTGATCAGGATGCGGCGCAGGAATTTGGTGTTCATGTTGCCTTCGAAGCCGGGCAACAGAAGCCGCATCGGATAGCCGTTGCCTGGCATCAAACGCTCGCCGTTCTGATAAAGCGCGATCATCGCGTCCTCGTAGCCCTTCTGCAGCGGCACACTGCGGTTGACGAGAAGCGAATCGGCGCCTTCGGCGATCATCCATGTCGCCTTCGGATCAGTGCCGGCTTCGTCGAGGATGGTCGATAGGGGAATGCCGGTCCATTCGGCGCAGGAGACGAGACCGTGGAGCTGCTGGACGGTCGCCTGCAGCGGCGCGTTGGAGAACATGCCGGCCGAGTTGCCGCCGCACTCGACGAAATGTTTTCGCGTCACCAGCGGGTAACGAAGCAGCGCCTCGACCGTGTATTCGAGCGGCTCCCGCACCATGCCGTGGATGACGAAGCGGTGGGCCGCCGGATCGATGTCGGGAATGCCGGAATGCAGGATGGTGAAGTGCAGCGGGTTCGGCGTGATGGTGCCGTCGAGATATTGCAGCGGCGCGCGGGCGTGCTGGGTGCGCGGCTCGCCCTTGGGATTGGAGAGGATGCGCACGACGTTCTTTTCGAAGCGCGACGGCGTTTGCAGCACCGGGGTGACGTCGCCCGGCTGCAGGCTCCATGGCGGGTCCTTGAGCGGCTCGGCCGCGGCTTGCGTTGCCGCCGCGCCGCTTGCCATGGCGCCGGCGAGCACGATGCCGCCGGAAAGGAGCGCGCGGCGATGCAGGAGCCCGTTGCCGGCGATTTCTTCGAGCGGTGGCGCGGCGCTCGACCTGCGTTTCCTCATGCTTTCACTCCTGCGCGAATCGGCGTCCATCGATGCCGTTCGGTTGTTTTGATCGTTGGAGCGGGTGGGACTTCTCCCGCGCGCATGGTGCGCCATTCTCCGGCGATTGTGAAGCGTGCGCGGTCCAGCTTGCGCTCGTCCCCGCGAAAGCGGGGACCCAGTTCGTTCACCCGCTGGATTCCCGCTTGCGCGGGAACGAGCGGATTGGGAGCTTCATCCCTTCAACCGCGGCAGCAGCGCGAGTGCTTTGGTGCGGCCGATGGCGGCGCGGTCGGCGTCGGAGAGCGGATCCTCGCCCAAATGTTGGACGCCTTCGGCGGGTTTCACGAACGGATAATGACGAACGTCAACTTTTTCCGCGGACCATGGCTTGGGTCATGACCGCGGTGTAGCCCGGCTCGACCCGCACATCGACCACGACGACCTTGCCGGCGTCGACTTCGGCGATGGCCTTCGCCAAGGCCGCCGCCAGATCGGCCGGCTTGGCGATCGGGCCAAAGCCGACGGCGCCTTGCGCGCGGCCCATGGCGGCGAGATCGACTTCCGGTTCGGCCATGCGCTGGCCGATCCACTTGTTCTCGACCGGGCGGTTGCGCGCGCGCGCCATCCGCTCCTGATGCAGTTCGTCGTTATAGAACGAGCGGTTGTTGGCGAGCACGAACAGGAGCGGGATCTTGTAATGCACCGCGGTCCACACCGCGGTGACGCCCATCAAAAAGTCGCCGTCGCCGCAGATCGCGATCGGCAGCCGGCCGGAGCCCTTGAGCGCCAAAGCGGCGCCGACCGAAATGCCGGGGCCGCCGCCGACGCCGCCGCCGCCGTCGGAGCCGATGTAATCGAGCGGATGCTTGAACGTCGCCCAGCTGTCGTCCCACGACAGCGGCAGGTGCGTATAGGTCACCGGGCGATCGCCCAGCACCTTGCGGAGTGCGCGCGCAATGTGCTCGTTGGTGAAGCCGGTCGGTTCTTTCTCGACCCCCACCCTGCCCTCCCCCGCACGCGGGGGAGGGAAAGGGAGGGGGCTCGGTACGCCGTGCGGCTTCGTGCTCTTGCCGATTTCTTTCAGCAGCTCCGGCACCACGAGGTCGGGATCGGCGGAAAGGAGCAGATCGACGGCGGGCAGCGCCTGGTGATCCATGCTCCAGCCATTGTGAATGCGATGGTCGAGCGAAACCTGCACGACCTTGACCGACGGCGACGGACCCCAATGGCGCAGCGCGCCGCCGAGATCGACCCAATCGAGGCTGAGCACGACGTCGACGTTGTTGAGGCCCTCGACGGCGTCGGGCGTGATCGCGCGCGGCGCGCCGGCGTAGAGCGGATGATCGGTCGGAAAGCTGGCGCCGATTTTCAGATCGGTCACGACCCGCGCATTGAGTGCCTCGGCAAGGTTTACACGCGCGGCCCATGCTTCTTCGCTGCGCGAGGCGCGGCCGGCGAGGATGAGCACCTGCTTGGCGCCGTTGAGCAGCGCCGCCGCTTGACGAACGAGCTCGGCCGGCGCCGCGGTCGCGACCGGCGGCATGTAGCGCGCCGGATCGATCGACGGCAGCGGGTCGGAAACTTTCGCCTCCTGCAGCTCGGCGTCGAAATTGATGTAGACCGGACCGTGCGGCACGGTGTTGGCGATCCAGGTGCCGCGCAAAATCGCTTCGCGCGCCGCGCCGGGCGAGGCCGGCTGATCGTCCCACTTGGTGTATTCGCGGATGAGCGCGCCCTGATCGCGCGCGGTATGGATCCAGTCGATCCATGGCCGGCGCTTGACCGCGTCGACCGGCCCGGTGGCGCCGAGCACCACGACCGGCATGCGGTCGCACCAGGCGTTGAAGATCGCCATCGAGGCGTGCATCAGCCCGACATTGGAATGCACCGCGGTGACCATGGCCTTGCCGGTGACTTTGGCATAGCCCTGGGCGATGGCGACGGCCGCCTCCTCGTGCAGGCAGAGCAGCATCTGCGGTTTCGCGTTGCCGAGATAATTGACGATGGAATCGTGCAGGCCGCGATAGCTCGCGCCGGGCGTGAGCGCGATATACGGAACGTCGAGCAAGCGCAGCGCGTCGGCGATGACATCGGAGCCGAAGCCGGGCGCGTTGGCGCCGGCGGGCGTCGGGCGCTCGAGGCCGGCGACCGCTGGATCGGCTTTGGTCTCGGCGCGGGCGGCGGCGGTCGCGGATGGGGGAGGCGTCATGCGGGCAGTTCCTCGTGCTTAGGGCTTTTGGGGCTGAGCAGGCTGCATCCAACCGGATCGCGCGGTAATTCTCAAGTAGTCACGTTTCCCGGGCGCAGCGCAGCACGAAGTGGTGCGCTGCAGACCCGGGATCGTTACAAACTCCGCGTTTGCAAAGGTCCTGGATCAGCGGTGCACCGCTTCGCGCTGCACCGCATCCGGGAAACCAACGTTTTGTGCGCTACGATCCCTGGCGCAGCCGTGCGAGCAGCCCGACGCCGGCATAGCCGTCGGCCGGCTCGATGCCGACTTTCTTCTGATAGTTCTGCACCGCCAGCATGGTGTCGTTGCCGATGCGGCCGTCGGCGCCGCCGGTGTCGTAGCCGAGCGCGGTGAGTCGGCGCTGGATCTCCTCGACTTCGGCCAAGGTCGGCGCGCGCTCGCTGCCGGGAAATTTCTGGACGAACGGCGCGCCGCCGACACAGCGATCGCCGAGATGCACGAGCGCCAGCGCGTAGCTCATTGCCGGATTGTAGGTTTTGACGGCAAAGAAATTGGCGCCGAGCAGAAACGCTGGTCCGCCCGGCACCGGCACCCAGGGCCGCGCCTTGGCGTCGGCTTGCGGGAACGCTTCGCCATCGGCGCGATGCACGCCGAGCGCCTGCCAGGCCGCATAGGTGCGGGCGCGATCGCCGCGGATATGCTCCGGCATGCGCACTTCAAAACCCCACGGCTCGCCGCGGCGATATTTGCCGCGCTCGACCAGAAACTTCGCGGTCGAGCCAAGCGCGTCGTCGGGCGGGCCGAACGGCGACACCTTGCCGTCGCCGTTGTAGTCGATGCCGACATGCAGCCAAACCTCCGGCATCCACTGGGTGTGGCCCATGGCGCCGGCCCAGGAGCCGACCATCTCGTCCGGCGTGCTCCAGCCGCGCTGCACGATGTCGAGTGCGTTGATCAGCTCGCCCTGCCAATAGGCGCGGCGCCGCGGCTCGGCCCAGGCCAGCGCGGCGAGCGAGGGGAAAATCGGCCGCATGTGGTTCTTCTGCACCACCGGATCGCCGAACGCCGACTCGATGCCCCAGACGCCGAGCATGATCGACGGCGCGACGCCGAAATCGCGCTCGATGCGGGCGAACAGCGCCGCGTATTCTTTCGCCTTCCGCCGGCCGGCGGTGATGCGCCAGTCGGAGACGCGGCGGTTGAGGTATTGCCACAGCTCTTCGTGAAACTCAGGCTGATTGCCGATCGCCTTGACGCCGGTCATGTCCGGCTTGATGCCGCGCATCACCCGCGTGTAGGTCGCTTCCGAAATGCCGCGCGCTTCTGCTTTGGTCTGGAATGCAGCGACCCAGCGATCGAATGGCAGCGACTCTGCTTTGGCTTTGGCTTTGGTTTTTGCTCTCGCTCTCGCCGTTGCGCCTACAGGCATCATCAAGGCGGCTGCGCTTCCGGCCAAGGACGACAGACAAGCGCGCCGCGTGACGCTCGTCGCTCGCTGCCTGCTCATCGATTCCAGCTCCCCAAGAACGCTACGCCTGAAACAGCGGAATCCCCAGCGCCCGCGCCGCAGCGAGCATGCGCCGATCAAAGCTCGCCAGCACGATGTCAGCGCCTTGCGCGCGCTCATATTCGATCGTTGCAAGGTGCAAAGAATCCAGGCTTCGAACGGGAGTCGGAAAGGGTTCGAGCGTGCGAGCAAGGTGCGAACGATCGAGTTCAAAAAAACCGATGCGGGCGACCAGGGTACGAACTCTCGGGTGCGCCTGCGGCACTTTGCGGTTGTGAACACGATTCCAGACTTCGTATTCGAGCAATCGGCTCGATACGAGCTCGTCGTTCCAGAGCGATTCGGGTGCAGTTTGCGATTCCAGGAAAACGTGCGCAAGCACAACCGAGCTATCAAGGTAGATCACGGTCGGCCCGGGCTTCATCGAGATCTTTGAGAAGCTCCTCCAATGTCAGGCCCGGTATTGGTGCGCGTGGCGGCAGTCCCTTGCCCGGGTTGGATGCCGGCGTGAACCGCCCCTCGCGCGCGGCCTGCGCCAAGAATTCTTTCTCGGACATTTTGCGAGGCGCGGGCGGCGGCACCAGCTCGGCCACGACGCGGCCGCGGTCGGTCACCTGCACGGTCTCGCCCTTCTCGGCGAGCCGGACATATTCACTGAGCTTGTTCTTCAGGACTTTGATGCCGACGGAGCGCATACGAGCAAAGTAGCTACTGGTAGCTACTTTGTCAATCCTGCCGACTCCCGTGGGTGGGCCGGCGCGGTGCCGTCCTATTCCTTCGCCCGCTCGACGTAGCTGCCGTCGGCGGTCTGCACCACGATCCTGGTACCGGTCGTGACGAACGGCGGCACCATGGTGCGCACGCCGTTCGACAAAAGCGCCGGCTTGTACGACGAGGCGGCGGTCTGGCCTTTGACCGTGGGCTCGGTCTCTACCACTTCGAGAACGGCCTTGGGCGGCAGCTCGATGGCGACCGGCGTGCCCTCGTGCAGGCTGATGGTGACTTCCATCTCCGGCTGCAGGTAGGACGCCTGGTCGCCGATGATGTCGGGCGGCAGGGTGACCTGATCGTAGCTCTCCATGTTCATGAAATGGAAGCCGTCATTGTCCTGGTACATGTACTGATGCTTCTTGTCCTCGACGAAGGCGCGCTCGACCTGGTCGGTGGTCTTAAATCGCAGCGAAACCTTCACGCCGTCGGCAATCCGGCGGACGTCCATCTGGGTGACCGGCGTGCCCTTGCCGGGATGAATATTCTCGGTCGACACGATGACTCCGAGCTTGCCGTCGATATCGACGATGTTGCCTTTTCGCAACGAGCTGGCGATGACTTTCACGGGACAAAATCCTTGCCTAATTGGGTCTTTATTCGGGGCGCAACATACCCATCCTGGGGCTAATCGCTAGCTATTTCCGAAAGCCATCCCGGACAAGGTAATGACGGACAAATCGCCCGGATCGTCGCCCTTTTGGGCCCCCCACGTGCATGCCGACCGCCGGCCGGTGCTGCTGGCGCGCGGCCGGATCACGACTGCCCTGCGCGCCTGGTTCGCGGGCAACGATTTCGTCGAGGTCGAGACCGGGGCGCTCGCCGTCTCGCCGGGCAACGAGACGCACTTGCACGGGTTTGCCACTTCGCTCATGGCGCCCGACGGAACCGCGTCGCCGCTCTACCTGCGCACGTCACCCGAATTTGCCTGCAAGAAATTGCTGGCCGCCGGCGAGCGCCGCATCGTCGAGTTCGCCAAGGTGTTTCGCAACCGCGAGCGCGGCGCGCTGCACGTCCCCGAATTCACGCTGGTGGAATGGTATCGCGTCGGCGAGCCCTATACGGCTCTGATGGCCGATTGCGCGGCGATCCTCAAAGCGGCGGCGCAGGCCGC
>JASHPU010000086.1 GCA_030037885.1 Xanthobacteraceae bacterium
TTCTACACCTCGCGCGTGGTCGGCACCTATCTGCGCGAAGGCCATTTGATGCTCGGCGAGGGCGTGCCCGCGGCGATGATCGAAAATGTTGGCCGCATGGCCGGCATGCCGGTCGGTCCGCTGGCGCTCAACGACGAGGTCGCGGTCGATCTTGCCTGGAAGATTGTCAAAGCCGCGGAAGCCGATCTCGGGCCCGAAGCGGTCGATCCGCGGCAGAAGGCGTTGCTCGAGGCGATGGTGGAGAAGCGCGGCCGTTTCGGCCGCAAGAACGGCAAGGGTTTTTACGATTATCCGGCGAACGGCCCGAAACGGCTGTGGCCGGGTCTCGCCGATCTGCAGCCGCAACAACTCGATCCCGACCAGCTCGACGTGACCGAGCTCAAAGCGCGGCTGCTCGCCATCCAGGCGCTCGAAACCGCGCGCTGCATCGAGGAGGGCGTGGTTACCGATATGCGCGAAGCCGATGTCGGTTCGATCCTCGGCTTTGGCTTTGCGCCATTTACCGGCGGTACGATCTCCTACATCGACGGCATGGGCACGCCGGCCTTTGTGGCGCTATGCCGAGACTTTGCCAAGCGCCATGGCGCCCGGTTCGCGCCCGGCAAGCTGCTGGCCGACATGGCAAGAAAGGGCGACACTTTTTATGGCCGATTTCCGCCGCAGGCGCCCAAGGCGGCGGCATGAGCAATACGCAAGCCACGATGGCCTTTGCTGTTTGTGCCGTGTAATGTCGCGCCCCGTTTTCTTCCGAGACCCGGCATGGCGCGTGACCAAATCGACCTGACGCCAATCGAGCGGCGGGACGAGCTTGTTGCTTGGTTCGAGCAAGGCGTGCGGCCGAAGGCGGAATTCCGCATCGGCACCGAGCATGAAAAGTTCGCTTTCACGCGCGACGACCACCGCCCGGTGCCCTATGACGGTGCGCGCGGCATCCGCGCCCTGCTCGAAGGCTTGCAGCCCGTGCTGGGCTGGGAGCCGATCATGGAAGGGCCGCGCATCATCGGCCTGTTCGACGCGGGCGACGGCGGCGGCGCGATTACTCTCGAGCCCGGCGGCCAGTTCGAATTGTCCGGCGCGCAAGTCGATAACGTGCACCGGACGGCGAGCGAGCTCGCGGCGCATCTGGCGCGGGCGCGCGAAGTGGCAACGCCGCTCGGCATCGGCTTTCTCGGCATCGGCATGACGCCGGACTGGAGGCGCGCCGACATGCCGGTGATGCCGAAGGGGCGCTACAAGATCATGACCGCCTACATGCCGAAGGTCGGCACGCTCGGCCTCGACATGATGTACCGCACCTGCACCGTGCAGACCAATCTCGACTTCGCTTCCGAAGCCGACATGGTCAAGAAGCTGCGGGTGTCGCTGTCGCTGCAGCCTTTGGCGACGGCCTTGTTCGCCAATTCGCCGTTCACCGACGGCAAGCCGAACGGCTTTCTGTCGTTCCGCTCGGAAATCTGGCGCGACACCGATAACGATCGCGCCGGCATGCTGCCATGGGTGTTCGAGCCCGGCATGGGTTTCGAGCGCTGGGTCGACTACGCGCTCGACGTGCCGATGTATTTCATCAAGCGCGGCGACGCTTATGTCGACGTCGCCGGCAAATCGTTCCGCGATCTGTTGACCGGGACGCTGCGCGGCATTGCCGACGGCCGCGCCATGATCTCGGATTGGGCCAATCACTTGAGCTCGATTTTCCCGGAGGTGCGGCTCAAACGCTATCTGGAAATGCGCGGCGCCGATTCCGGGCCGCTGCCGCATCTTTTGGCATTGCCGGCCCTCTGGGTCGGCATTCTTTATGACGACGTCTCGCTCGATGCCGCCTGGGATTTGGTGAAAGGCTGGAGCGCCGCCGAGCGCCAGCAATTGCGCGATGAGGTGCCGCGATTGGGTCTTGCCGCCAAAATTCGCGGCCGCAGCGTCGCTGATGTCGCCGCCGACATTCTCGAACTGTCCGGCGCAGGGCTGGCGCGCCGCAAGCGCCGCGATTCATCCGGCCGCGACGAGAGCCGCTATCTCGACGTGCTGGTCGGGCGCCTGGAGCGCCGCAAAACGCCGGCCGACGACATGTTGGACAAATATCACGGCCCGTGGAAAGGCGCGGTCGATCCGATCTACGTCGAACAGGCGTATTGAGGCATGGCGGTGGAGCAATCGCCTGTCTTTATCCTACCCTGAGCCGCCGGTTCGCCTGTTATGGCATCGCTGGTCAACGCCGTTCTGTGCGCCGTGGTCGCAGTCGTCTTCTGGTCGCTGATCGGCTACGCGCTCGCCCGCCATGTGCTGCCACGCGCGCTCGCGCCTGGCGCCGCGCCGGTGCTGGGCTGGGCCGTGCACAGCGCCGCGACGCTTCCGCTCTTTTTTTTGACCGGCTTCTCGCCGGCAGCGGTGGCATCCGTTGCGGCCGTGTGTGTTGCCGCGGCTGCCGGTTCGTTCGCTTGGCGGCCGATCAAGCACGACGCAACCGATGCGCCGACGGTACCGGTCTGGACCTACGCGGCTGCGGGCTTGCTGGCGCTGGCGCCGGCCGCCGCCATCCTGCCGAAATTGTCCCACGGTGCGGTTGATCTCGCCGATCCGATTTTCGACCACGCCAAAATCGCGATCATCGACGCCATGATGCGGCAGGGCGTGCCGCCGGTCGATCCGGTGTTCGCCGGGCCGGGCGTGGCGGGCGCTTCGGGCGGACTGGTCTACTATTACTTGTGGCATTTCAGCGCCGCGCAATTGGCGCTGCCGCTCGGCGTGAGCGGCTGGGAAGCCGATATCGGGCTGACCTGGTTCACGGCGTTCGCGTCGCTGTCGTTGATGACGGCGCTGGCGGTGTGGTTGAGCCGCACACCTGCTGCCGCCATCTGGGTGGTCGCGCTCGCCGCTGCGACTTCGCTGCGCGCCGGCCTCGGCTACGTGTTCGGCTCATACGAGCTCATTCCGTTCCTCGCCTATCCGACCGGCTTTGCCGGATGGCTGTTTCAGGCCGCCTGGGTGCCGCAGCACCTGATGGCGGCGTGCTGCGTTGTGCTGGCGATGCTGCTGATCGCGCGCTGCGCCGAGCGGCCGCGCCTGATCGTGCTGGCTATTCTGGTGCTGACCGCGGCGGCGGGATTCGAGAGCTCGACCTATGTGGGCGGCGTCACGTTTGCCCTTGCGGCCGTGGCGGCGGCGCCGTTTTTTGTGACCGCGGTCGAGCCCGGCCGGCGGCTGCGCTTTGCTGCCGCCATAGGCTGCGCCGCGGTGCTGGTCGCCTGCTTGGCGGCGCCGTTCATCATCGCTCAAGTGGCGATGACCGCGGCGCGCCACGATCCGACGCCGATCGTGCTCAGGCCGTTCCCGGTTCTGGGCGAATTGTTTTCCGTGCGGCTGCGGCGCATTCTCGACCTGCCGGCCTACTGGCTGATCGAATTGCCCATCGAGTTTCCCGCGACTTTTTTGTCGGGCGTCATGGCATTGTGGCTGTTGTGCAAGGGCGCCGTGGAGCGGCAGGCCAAAATCGTCGTGACCGGCCTCGCCTGTCTTGCCGGCGCCGGACTTACGGCGTCATGGCTGCTCGCCAGCACGCTCGGCGACAACAACGATTTGGCTCTGCGCGCCGTACTGCCGGCCGCCATGGTGCTGATCGTCGCCACAGCCGTCGCCATCGTGTCGCTGCCGCGCCGTTCTTTGATCACCATCGCAGCCGTCGCCGGACTCATTGTGAGCTTGCCGGACACGGCCAAGATGATCCGCTCGAATATCGCCGGCCACGCCGTGCCCGACGGCAAATTATTCGCGCAGGCGCCGGAGCTGTGGGCGGCGGTGCGCCGCTATGCCGGCGCAACGGCGCGCGTCGCCAACAATCCGCTGTATCTGAAAGACCTGACGCCGTGGCCGGCGAACATGTCGTGGGCACTGCTTGCCGACCGCAACTCGTGCTTTGCCGGCCGCGAATTGGCGCTGGCCTTCGCGCCGCTGCCGGCGGCACGGCGCGAAGCCATCAATCAGCAATTCATCCAAGTCTTCGCCGGCCGCGGCACGCCGGACGACGTCGGCGATCTCGCCGGAGTTTACGGCTGCGACGTCGTCGTGCTGGTGCCGCAGGACGGCGCCTGGGCCAACGATCCGTTTGCGGCGAGTCCCGATTACCGCCTCGCTGAAGTCCGCGCCGGCAGGTGGAAAATCTATGTGCGCGCCGCGGTGGCGAAGAACGACAAATGATACACCACGCGGGAATTGGTCCGGGTCGTATCCCGTCACGTTCCGCCGTCGATCGCAACGGCAGCAAAAAGTTTCGAAAGGATTTTGTTGTCAAGGGCGCGAAGCGCCGCCTTCGGCGGCCGAAGACCCTTGACAACAAAATCCTTTCGAAACACACGGCAGCCGTTGCGATCGACGGCTTTCTCTGATCGACAAAAAAGGTCGGATCACCTGGCTACCTCGTCATGGCTTCCTCCTCCGCCCCCGCGCTACGTTCGTCTGTTGCCCTTGTCGCGCTACGCGGCGTAGCGAAGACGTTTGCGAACGGCACGCAGGCGCTGGCCGGACTCGATTTCGAGGTGCGGCAGGGCGAATTCGTGTCGCTCGTCGGACCGTCCGGCTGCGGCAAATCGACGGCTTTGCGCATCGTTGCCGGCTTGAGCGAGCCGACGGCAGGCGCGGTCGAATGGGCCGAGCGGCCGGACCAAGCCGAACGCCGCAGCCGCATCGGTTTCGTGTTTCAGGAGCCGACGCTGATGCCGTGGGCCAATGTGCGCGACAACGTGCGGCTGCCGCTCAAGCTCGCCGGTGCGCCCGGCGATGCGGCGGCTTCGCGCGTCGAAGCCGCGCTCGAGCGCGTCGGTCTCGAAACATTCGCCCACGCCTATCCACGCGAATTGTCCGGCGGCATGCGCATGCGGGTGTCGATCGCCCGCGCGCTCGTCACCGAGCCCGCCCTGCTCTTGATGGACGAGCCGTTCGCCGCGCTCGACGAAATCACGCGCTTTGCGCTCAACGACGACTTGTTGCGGATGTGGCAGGCGCTGCGCACCACTATCGTGTTCGTCACCCATTCGGTGTTCGAGTCGGTCTATCTGTCGAGCCGTATCGCGGTGATGTCGCCGCGGCCCGGGCGCGTCGTCACCGAGCTTGCCGGCGAGGCGCCGTATCCGCGCGGTCGCGATTTTCGCACCTCCGCCGAATATGCCGGCCTGTGCCGCCGCGCCTCCGACGCGCTCGCCCGCGCCATGGCGGGAGGCGAGTGATGCGACTCGCAATGTGGCGCCGACGCTCGACCGCTCATTCCCGCGCAAGCGGGAATCCAGCGGGTGTCGATCAGCAAACAGCGGGATCTCCGTCTGGGTCCCCGCTTACGGGGCACCCCAACGCGCATGGCGCGATGGGGACCCCTGCGCGACGACGAGCGGACGTGCGCGAGCGCGTGCTGCGCGTCGCGCTGCCGGTCGTGGTGCTGGCGCTCGGACTAGCGATCTGGGAAGCGGTGGTGCGGACCTGGCACATTCCGCCCTACGTGCTGCCCAGCCCGGTCCTGGTCTGGCGCACGCTGGTCGCCGACTGGGGCTTGTTGTGGCAATCGCTCTTGGTGACGCTGACGACGACGGTCGAAGGCTTTTTGCTCGCCGCCGCGGGCGGCATCGGCCTTGCCGTTCTGTTCAACCAGTCGCGGCTGGTCGAATATTCGCTTTATCCCTACGCCGTCATCCTGCAGGTGACGCCGGTGATCGCCATTGCGCCGCTGCTCCTGGTTTATCTGCAGCAACCGACCGCGGTTCTGGTCTGCGCCTGGATCGTGGCGTTCTTTCCGGTGCTGGCCAACACCACGCTCGGGCTCAACTCGGTCGACCGCAATCTCGCCGACCTGTTCGCGCTCTACGGCGCGTCGCGGCTCGACGTGTTGTGGAATCTGAAACTGCCGTCGGCGCTGCCCTATATTTTGGCCGGCCTGCGCATCGCCGGCGGGCTGTCGCTGGTCGGCGCGGTCGCCGCCGAAATCGCCGCCGGCTCTGCCGGGGCCGGCTCCGGGCTTGCCTTCCGCATCACCGAATCCGGCTACCGCCTCAACATTCCACGCATGTTCGCCGCGCTGGTCCTGCTCTCCGTCACCGGCGTCGTGATCTTTTACGCGTTGGCGCTGGTCAATTACCTGGCGCTGCGGCGCTGGCACGAAAGCGCGCTGCACGGCGAGCGGTAGCTATTGTTGACCTCATCCTGAGGCGGCCGCGAAGCGGCCCTCGAAGGATAAGGATCACCTCAGGGTGAGGATTATGTGTCGGGCACTGTTTGTTTGCTGGTGTTACCGTCGGCCAGACTCATCGCCAGCACGCGCGCGACATGGATTGCCTGACGCCCGGTGCCGTCGCGAATCTGCTGCCGGCATGAGGTCCCATCGGCGACAATGATGGCGTCAGGCGGCGCTTTGCGTACTGCAGGCAGCAACGACAGCTCGCCCATCGCCAGCGACACGTCGAAGGTGTCGGCATCGTAGCCGAACGCACCGGCCATCCCACAGCAGCTCGACTCGATCTTCTCGACCTTGAGCTCCGGGATCAGCCCGAGCGCGGCCTCGACCGCAGGCATCGCGTCAAAAGACTTTTGATGACAGTGGCCGTGCAGAAAGGCTTGTTTGCCGATGGGCGGGAACCTTATCTCAAGCTTTCCGGCCGCGGCCTCGCCAGCCAGAAATTCTTCAAACAACACCGCATGCCCAGCAACAAAACGCGCGCTGTCGCTCTTGACCAAAGCTGGAATTTCGTCGCGGAAGCCAAACAAGCAGCTCGGTTCAAGCCCGATCACCTGCATTCCCGCCGCAACGAAAGGAGCGAGCGCGGCCAGCGTGCGTTCCATTTCCTTTCGCGCTTCGTCGATCTTGCCGACGGCGAGAAAGGTGCGACCGCAGCACAGCGGGCGATTGCCGTCGGGTGGATCGGCGAAGTGCACACCGTAACCGGCCGCGGCGAGCACCGCAGCCGCGGCGACGATATTCTCGCGTTCGAAATAGCGATTGAAGGTGTCGGCGAACAGGACGACGTCTCTGTCTGTTGCCTTCACCCTTTCGGGAGAGGGTGTTTTGCCCGCAACAGCGTCGGGGAAATAATCCGATCGCCACTTCGGCAGTTTGCGCCGCGCGCTGAATCCGGCGATCGCCTCTGACAACTTGGCCGCGCCGGGAAGCCGGTCACGCAGATTCATCAACCACGGCACTTTCACCGCGTATGGCGCGTAGCGCGGCAAATAGCCGACCAGCCGGTCGTGCAGCGACAGGCTACGCTTTCTCGTCCGCGCCGCCAGAAACTCGATCTTCATGCGCGCCATGTCGACGCCGGTCGGACATTCGCGGCGACAGGCTTTGCAGGAGACGCACAGTTTGAGCGTCTCCGCCATTTTGTCGGAGGTGAGCGCATCCGGGTCGAGCTGGCCGGTCATGGCAAGGCGCAGCGAATTGGCGCGGCCGCGGGTCGAATCGCGTTCGTCGCGGGTGACGCGGTAGCTCGGGCACATGACGCCGCCGGCAAGCGCGCGGCAGGCGCCGTTGATGTTGCACATCTCGACTGCGCCCTGAAAACCGCCGCCGGCGCCCGGATAGGCCGACCAGTCGAGCGCGGTCGCCATCGCCTCGCCGCGATAGTTTGGCCCATAGCGGAACAGGCTGCGGTCGTCGAATTTCGGTGCGCGCACGATCTTGCCCGGATTGAACAGGCCGTGCGGATCGAAGCGGTCCTTCACCTCCTCGAAGGCGCGAACGAGCTCGCTGCCGAACATCGCCTCGTGAAATTCCGAGCGCACGATGCCGTCGCCGTGCTCGCCGGAATGCGAGCCCTTGTATTCGCGCACCATCGCAAAGGCGTCCTCGGCGATGGCGCGCATGGCGCGCACGTCCTTGTCGAGGCGCAGGTTGAGCACCGGCCGCACGTGCAGGCAGCCGACCGCGGCGTGCGCGTACCAGGTGCCGCGCGTGCCGTGCCGCTCGAACACCGCGGAAAGCCGCGCCGTGTAATCGGCGAGATTTTCGAGCGGCACGGCGCAGTCTTCGACGAAGGACACCGGTTTGCCCGCGTCCTTCATCGACATCATGATGTTGAGCCCGGCGGTGCGCACCTCGCCGATGCCGGCCTGCAGCTTGGCATCGAGCACTTCGATCACGCCGCCCCACTTGGCGCCGCTGTTCGAGAACGACAGGCCGAAATCGCCGAGCAGTTCGGAAAGCCGCTTGAGCCGGCGCAGGTTTTCGTCCCAATCGTCTTCGGCAAATTCGACAAAAAGAATCGCCTCGGGATCGTCGCGCAGAAACGCATCGACAATCGGCCGGTACATGGCAATGTCGCGGGCCAGCCCCAGCATGGTGCGGTCGATCAACTCGACCGCGATCGGGCCAAGCCGCACGATGTGCTGCGTCGCCGCCATCGCTTCGTGGAAGCTGCCGAAATGGCAGGCGCCGAGCGCGCGTCGGCCGAGCAGCGGCGACAGTTTCAGCTCGATCGCGGTCGAAAACGCCAGCGTGCCTTCGGAGCCGACCAACAGATGCGCCAGATTGATATTGTTGCGGCCGGGCGTGAGCGCGTCGAGATTGTAGCCGCCGACGCGGCGCTGCACTTTCGGAAAGCGGCGCTCGATCTCGCCGGCTTCGCGTGCGGCGATGGCCAACAGGTCGCGCTGCAGCGCCTCCGGCACGTCGGTTCTGCCGTCGCCCAGCCGGCCGAAACGCGCGCGCGCGCCGTCGGCGAGCACGGCGTCGATTGCCAGCACGTTTTCGCGCGTATTGCCGTAGCGCAGCGAGCGCGCGCCGCAGGAATTGTTGGCGGCCATGCCGCCGATGCTGGCGCGCGATGCCGTGGAGATGTCTACCGGAAACCAAAGGCCGAGTGGCTTGAGTGCGCGGTTGAGTTCGTCGAGCACGATGCCGGGCTCGACCGTGCAGCGACGGCCGGCGGCATCCACCGCGACGATTCGGTTCAGATGCCGCGAGCAGTCGAGCACGACCGATTGATTGACGGTCTGGCCGGCCTGCGACGTTCCGCCGCCGCGCGGCGTCACCGGTACGCCTTCGCCACGGCAGATCGCAATCGCACGTTCGGCTTCTTCTATCGTGCGCGGCGCGACCACGCCGAGCGGCGTGATCTGGTAATGGGAGGCATCGGTGGCATAACGCCCACGCGTGAAGGCGTCGAAATGAA
The DNA here is from genome assembly GCA_030037885.1 of Xanthobacteraceae bacterium. Classification (GTDB taxonomy): domain Bacteria; phylum Pseudomonadota; class Alphaproteobacteria; order Rhizobiales; family Xanthobacteraceae; genus BOG-931. Next base: position 9,144 of record JASHPU010000086.1, read on the forward strand.
TGTCGCCCACGCGCTCCGCCTTGAGGCGGCGTTCCAGGCCCGGGTGCAGCGTTAAGGGCAATATTCGTCTCCGAACCGATGTTTTACCTCGCCGCGGCGACGGCGACGAAGAACACTTGACCGCAATCTCGCATCCGCTATTCAACCCCACAAGCGGCCGCCGCTAGCGCCACCTCGATGGCGCCGCCGCGACCGAAAGTTGTTTCAAAAGGAGTATTGGGAATGCCGCAGAATGCTTCGCGCGCCGCCGGGCGTCATTTTTTGCAGATTCCGGGGCCGACGCCGCTGCCCGACCGCGTGCTCCGCGCCATGGACACGCCGATCATCGACCATCGCGGCCCGGAATTCGCCAAGCTTGCCAAGCGTTGCCTCGAAGGCGTCAAGACGATTTTCAAGACCACCAATCCGGTCATCATTTACACCGCGACCGGCACCGGCGCGTGGGAAGCGGCGCTGGTCAACACGCTCTCGCCCGGCGATCGCGTGTTGATGGTCGAGACCGGCCAGTTCGCC
>JASHPU010000012.1 GCA_030037885.1 Xanthobacteraceae bacterium
CGTCTATATCGGTCCCAACGAGAGCCGCGAGATCGTCAACCGCTCCAACGAGGTCTGCACCATCGCGGTCGCGGTCGCGTCGGTGAAGTAATCACCTCTCCCCGCTGCGCGGGGAGAGGTCGTCGCGCGGAGCGCGGCGGGTGAGGGGGCGCTGCCGCGAGTCTGAGCGAACAAATAATTCTCAGGCTAGCGGCTAGGCCCCCTCACCCCGACCCTCTCCCCGCACGCGGGGAGAGGGAGAAGAGGAGTCATCATGTCCGAAGGCATCCTGAAAAACCCGCTGTCGCTGTTCGACGTGCGCGGCAAGACTGCGATCGTCACCGGCGCGACCGGCGCGTTCGGCGCGCTGGCGGCGAAAGTGCTGGCTGGCGCCGGCTGTAACGTTGTGCTCGCCGCCGGCGGCGCGGAGGCGCTCAAGAAGGTCGCGGCCGAATGCCAGAAGCTCGGCGCCAAAGTCGAGACCGTCAACTTGCGGCCCAACTCACCGGCGAACTGCGACAAGATCGTGCAGGCCGCGGTGCAAAACTGCGGCGGCGTCGACATTCTGGTGCTCGCCGCCGGCATCAACAAGGTGCAGAAGATCGTCGACCAGAAGCCGGAGGATTTTGCCGAGGTGATGGACGTCAACGTCACGCAATCGTGGCTGATGGCGCGCGCCGCCGGCAGGCAGATGCTCAAGCAGGGCCGCGGCGGCAAGGTCATTCTGATGTCGTCGGCGCGCGGGCTGCTCGGCCATCCGGCCGGCTACACGGCCTATTGCGCGTCGAAATCGGCGATCGACGGCATCACCAAGGCGCTCGGCTGCGAATGGGGCGACACCGGCATCACGGTGAACGCGATCGGCCCGACGGTGTTTCGCTCGCCGCTCACCGGCTGGATGTACGAGGACAACGAGCGCTCGACCGCGGTGCGCAAGGGCTTTTTGGCCCGCGTGCCGAAGGGCCGGCTCGGCGAGCCGGAGGATTTGGCCGGGCCGCTCTTGTTCCTCGCCTCCAAAGCTTCGGATTTTTATACGGGACACGTTCTCTATGCCGACGGCGGTTACACGGCGGGCTGATCCATCGTTTCCCGGGCGCAGCGCAGCACGAAGTGGTGCGCTGCAGACCCGGGATCGTACCCAACACGGAGCATGAAAAGGTCCCAGATCAGCGGTGCACCGCTTCCGGGACACGAATTTAGAGATGATTGAAACCAGCAAAGCCAAAATCGCCGTGATCGGCGCCGGGCTGATGGGTCACGGCATCGCGCAGGTGTTTGCGCTCGCCGGCCACGCGGTGACGATCACCGACACCGTCGTGCAGAATCTCGACACGGCACAAACGCGCATCGCCGCCAATCTGCGCGATCTCGGTGACGACGAGAGCGCGGTGGAGCGTGTGACGTCTTGCTTCGACCTTGCCGACACCGTGCGCGATGCCGATTACGTGGTCGAAGCGGTGTCGGAAAATCTGGCACTCAAGCAAAAACTGTTCGCCGAGATCGAACGGCGCGTGCGGCCCGATACGATCCTGGCCAGCAACACCTCGGTCATCCCGATCACGGGGATCATGCAGGGCTTGCAACGGCGCGAGCGTGCGCTCGGCACACACTGGTGGAATCCACCATTCCTGGTGCCGCTGGTCGAAGTCATCGAGACGCAATGGACTTCGCCGGAGGCGCTGGCTTGGACGATGGCGCTGCACCAATCCGCCGGCAAGAAGCCGGCGCACGTCAAAAAAGACGTGCCGGGCTTCATCGGCAATCGGCTGCAGCACGCGCTGTGGCGCGAGGCGATTTCGCTCGTCGAAAACGGCATCTGCGACGCCGAAACCGTCGACGCGGTGATCAAGGCCTCGTTCGGCCGCCGCATTGCCGTGCTCGGGCCGCTGGAGAATGCCGATCTGGTCGGCACCGATCTGACGCTCGCCATCCACGAAATCGTGCTGCCGGCGATCGACAGCCGGCCCGGTGCGTCGCCCTATCTGCAAAAGCTCGTCGCCGACGGCAAGCTCGGCTTCAAGTCCGGCGCAGGTTTCCGCACCTGGAGCGCCGAGGACCAGGCCGCATTGCGCGCCACGGTCTTTGCGCACCTGAAAGCGACCAGGGATAAATGACCTTCGTCATTCCGGGGCGCCGCGACAGCGGCGCGCCCGGAATCCATAATCCCTGCATGAGCAGAATTTTTATGGACCGGTGGTTATGGATTCCGGGCTCCTCGCTGCGCTCGGCCCCGGAATGACGCTGCGCAGCGCCGGCATCACGTCGTCGACGAACAGGCCGATCGAGCGCAGCGCTTCGTCGCGCGTCATGTCGCCGAACGCGAACTGGCCGACCAGGTAATTGCAGCCGGTCTCGCCGAGCTGCGCTTGCAGATGATGCCGCACCGTGGCCGGCGAGCCGGCGATACCTTGGCCGCGCGCCATCAGCGCCGCGAACTCAGCCGGGCGCGGATGGCTCTGCGGCCGGTTGTGCAGTCGCGGCAGAAACGTGAAGCTGTCATGCCACGGCGTATAGGCGCGGCTGGCGAGCCGCATCGCCTGGGCGTCGGTATCGGCGACGACGATGAAGCGGCCGAGCCCGATCTTGGGCAGCGGCGCGGCGCCTTGCGTCTCGAACCAAGTCTTGCGGTAGCTCGCCACGGTGAGGCACACCTCGTCGGTCGGATCGAGGTTGACGATGTTGAGCCGCCGGCGCGCCGCGCGTGCGGCGCTGTCGGGCGCGTGGGCGCCGTACCAGATCGGCGGATGCGGCTTTTGCAGCGGCGCAAGCTCCATCGGCACGTTGTCGAGGGCAAAGTGCTTGCCGTGAAAATCGAGCGTCTTGCCGGTGAGGCCGCGCAGGATGACCTCGACGGCTTCGTTGTAAAGGTCCTGCGCCTGCGCCGGATCGACGTCGAAATAGCCGAGCTCGATCGGCGAGGCGCCGCGGCCGAAGCTCACGTCCAACCGGCCGCCGCTCATCTGGTCGAGCATGCAGATTTCGGCAAGAAGCCGCAGCGGATGATAGAGCGGCACGACGTAGACCATCGGGCCGAAGCGCAGCCGTCGGGTGCGCTGCGCCACCGCGGCGAGGAAAATATTAGGCGACGGCGCCATGCCGAGCGGTGTCGCGTGATGCTCGGCGATGTGGTAGCCGTAGAAGCCGGCGCGGTCGAACGCCTCGACGATTTTCAGGCGGTCTTCATAATAATCCGGCAGTGGCGTGCCGGCGCGGTCGAGGTGATCGAAAACTCCAAATTCCATTTTGCTGCGTCCTATTGTGCGAGGACTCTAGCCCGGAACGATTGGTCCGTCACCCTGAGGCGCTACAATGAGGGCGTGAGGCGTAACAGGTCAATCAGCTCGCGGCTGTCGGTTAGTTCTTCGAGCCCCATCACCGTACTGATGAGCGCGTCCTGTTGCTGCTTGCTCATGACGCCGCGCGTCAGCTTGCGAAACTTGGCGACGATGTCGTCGGCGCTGGCGAAGGATTGTTCGCTGCCGCGCGGCGCTTCGCGCGTCTCGCGCTCGATCGAGCCGTCGCGCAAGCGCACGTCGACGCGCACCTTGTGGCGGAAGGCGGCGCCGGCCGCGGTGATCTCAGGATCTTCCACCACCTTGACCTGGCGCGACAGCGCGATCCGTTTCTCGTCGTTCACGCAGCCGGTCGCGAACTCGTCAACGAACGCGTCGCCTTCGAGCAGCAAGGTCGCAACGCAGAACGGCAAGTTGAGCTGCGCCGCGGTCAGTCCCTCCGGCTGATACGGCCAGCCGGCGTGATCGACCGTGACCTTCGAGCCGTGCACCACGATCTCGTCGATGTCCGCGATCGCGAACGGCCGGCGGGCGCGAATAGCGCGCAGCGCATCGAGCGTGGTGTGGTTCGAGCCGACGCAGGAATAGAACTTCAACGCGACGTGCATCGTTTCGAAACGCTCGCCGAGGCCGGCGCTGAGCTCGGCGAGGTTGAAGCGGTCATGCGAGCGCGAGAACGTGGTGCAAAAACCGCCATACGGCGCCTCGAACACGTCGACGATGCCGGTGAAGCCGTTTTGCGCGAGCAGCGCCGCGTAAAGTCCGCTCTGCGCCGCGCGTCCGGCATGCATGCGCTTGACCATGGCGCCGTATTGCGCGGCCATCAGCCCGGACGATTGGGTGCCGGCGATGCCGAGCGCGTGGACGGTTTTGTCCGCATCGAGCGCCAGCGCACGTGCGGCAGCCGCGGCGGCGGAAAAAATCCCGACGGTGGCGCCGGAATGCCAACCCTGGCCGATATGCTCCTGCCCCATGCACAGGCCGACGCGCGGGCCGATTTCGTAGCCGGCGACGGCGGCAGTGAGAAGATCGCGGCCGGAAAGCTTGGCGTGACTCTCCGCCGCCGCGATCAGCGCCGGCAAGGTCACCGCGCCGACGTGCAGCACCGCCTTGCGGTGCACGTCATCGAGCTCGAAACCCTGCACCTGCGTGCCGTTGAGGAGCGCGGCATGCGGCGAGGACAAAAGCGCCTCGGTGCCCCAGATCGAGGTGGTGCGCGTCGCCTCGAGCTTTTGCAACGTGCCGCGCAGGATGCGGCACCATTCCAGATCGGCGCCGTAAATGGCGCAGCCGAGCGAATCGAGAATGAGCAGCTTGATGCGCTCGCGCACCGCCGTGGGAATTTGCGCGTAGCTCAGGCCGGAGACGAATTCGGCGATGCGCCGGGTGTGCGGATTGCTGGTTTCGGTATGGGCAGCCATGCCGATTCTTACCGTCATTCCGGGGTGCCGCGAAGCGGCGAGCTCGGAATCCATAACCCCAGCGCCGGGGGTTATGGATTCCGGGCTCCTCGCAGAGCTTGTCATCGGGCCGGCCACTTCGGGCCGGACCCGTTGGCTCGGCCCCGGAATGACGGCTACCGCGCCGCGGTTTTCGCCTTCACCGCGTCCCACCATGGACAGACGCCGGCCATGACTTCGTAATTGCCATCCATGACCTGCACCGGCCGGCGATAGCCTTCGGCGGCGTTTTTCAGCCGCAGCGCGCGCGCTTTCTCATTGTCCTCCTTCGACAGCCAGACCCGGTCATGGCCCCACAGGCTCGGACCTTCCTTGCGCTCCGCGGCCTGCCAGGCGCCGACGTCGATCGAGCGCGCACCCCAGCCGTACTCGACCATGAAGCCGGACGGCGTCCACGAATAGAACGAGGTGATGTAATCGCTGGTGTGGCGGCCGAGCGTGACGCCGATGCGGCCCGCTTCGCCGATCGCGATGTCGTAGGCCTGGCCGACGTCGTCGAACGAGAACAGCTCCATCATCAGGTGATGCACCGCGTTCTTGCCGGTCTGGATGAAGGCGAGGCTGTGGTGACGCGGGTTGAGATGCAGAAAGCGGGCGACGAACGGATGATCGTAATAATCGGTCAGCCGGAAGCCGAGCGTGTCGCGGTAGAACGCCATCAGGCGCGCGATGGTTTGCGCGCCGTCGACGTTGAGCACGATATGGCCCATGCCGAGCGGCCCGGTGCGGAAGCCGGAGATGGCGCGGCCGGGCCTAAACGGCTCGGAAGTCGTCTCGGGACCGTGAAAGATTTCCAGCCGGTTGCCGAGCGGATCGGCCAGCACGATCAGATCCGCAACCCGGCGCTCGTCGGCGAGCGCGCGCGTGCCGCGCGCCAGCTTGATCGCTGCGCGTTCGAGATGCGCCGCCATGGCGTCGAGCGCGGCGGCGTCCGCCACTTCCCAGCCGAAGAACGCAATGCCTTCGCCGCCGTCGGCGTCGATCACGATGCGCTGCTTGCGGTCGTCCATGCGGAAGGCGAGCGAGTTGCGCGATTTGTCGATGCGTTGCAGGCCGAGCAGTCCGCTGCCGTAGCGCGCCCAATCGTCCAAATCTTTGGCGCGGACCCCGACATAACCAAGAGCCTGCGGCACCGCGGTGTGCGTCGTCATGGCCACCTCATCATCACGGTCGCTTGTATCCCGGATGCGGTGCAGCGCGAAGCGGTGCACCGCTGATCCGGGATCGTCTCAAACTCCGATGTCTGCAACGATCCCGGGTCTGCAGCGCACCACTTCGCTCCGCTTCGTGCTGCGCTGCGCCCGGGAAACAGCGCTAAATTAGCCCTTATGCCCTTTCGCGGGGACGAGCGGAAGTCGAAGATCTCGCATCAAATCTTGTCGATCTTGCCGACCTCGATCACGCGCTTCCATTTGGCGATCTCATCCTTGACATAGGCGGTGAAGTCGGCGGGCGTATCGCCATCGGGGATGATGCCGAAGCTCAGCATTTTCGCCTTGACGTCCGGCATGCGGACGATCTCGGCGATGGTCTTCTGGAGGAGGTCGACGACCGCCGCTGGCGTGCCGGCCGGGACGAACACGCCAGTCATGGTTTCGGCTTCCTCGCCCTTGATGCCGATCTCGTCGAGCGTCGGCACACTGGGCAGCGCGTCCAGGCGCTGCTTGCTGGCGATGGCCAGCGCGCGCACTTTGCCTTGCAGGATGAGCGGCGCCACGTTGCCGAAGGCCGAACAGCCGATCGGCGTAAAGCCGCCCAGCAATGACGTGTTCATCGGGGCGCCGCCGGTGAACGGCACGGTGACGAAATCGACGCCGAGCTCCTGTTTGAGCATTTCAATCGACAGCGATGGCGTCGTGCCGGTGCCCGGCGACGCCACGCTGTACTTGCCGGGACTGGCCTTTAAGAGGCGGATCAGGTCCTGCATCGTCCTGGCCGGGAAATCGTTGCTGACCAGCCAGGCATTCGGCGTCGCGCCGGCCTTGGTGACCGGGATGAAATCCTTCATCACGTCGAACGGTACTTTTTTGTAAAGGCTGGGATTGACGACGATGCTCGATGACGCGGACAGGATGGTGTAGCCGTCGCCGGCCGCGCGCGCGGCGTCGCCCATGCCGATATTGCCGCCAGCGCCGCCGATGTCATCGATGAAGAACTGCTGGCCGAGCCGTTGCGCGAGGTGCTGCGCGATCAGCCGCGTCACCACGTCGGTGATGCCGCCGGCCGGAAACGGCACGATGATCTTGACGGGATGGTCGGGATAATTCGCTGCGTGCGCGCGCGGCGCCCAGGCGAACGCCGCGGCGGCGAGCAGCATCAAAGATGCAAGGGCTTTCCTCATTGCCATTCCCCGCGTTTGTACAACAGGCGTCGGCGTGCGTGCGATCTTCCCACAGGCCGAATGCGTGTCAATCGGCGGCAACGCCATGACGGTCGAGGACGAGATCAAGAAGCTTAAGCGCGTGGTCGAGACCGCGCGCGAGGTGTGGGGGCACCGCGTGATACCACCGCTCGTCCCCGCGGCAGCGGGGACCCAGTTTTTTAGAGCATTTCCCGGTCGGACTGCGTCAGCGGCGTCATTGCGAGGCGCCCCGAAGGGGCGACGGAAGCAATCCAGAAGCTTGCGCAAGCCGCTCTGGATTGCTTCGCTTCGCTCGCAATGACGATTCAGTATCGTCGGGACATGCTCTAGACGTTGGATTCCCGCTTTCGCGGGAATGAGCGGTTCATAGCAGGCTCACGTCTCCGCCCCCTCGCGCCAGATCGCGATCAGCACCGAAATGATCGCCGGGCCGAGGAACAGGCCGATCAGGCCGAAGCTCTCGAGGCCGCCCAAAATACCGAGCAGCACCCAGAGAAAGGGCAGGCGCGTCGAGCTGCCGATCAGAAACGGCCGCACGAAATGATCGGCAACCAACACCACGATCGTGCCGAACACGAGCAGGGCGACGGCAGCCGCGGTCTGCGACGACGCGAGCAGATAGAGCGCGCAGGCGACGTACACGACCGGCGTGCCGAACGGCACCATCGCCAGCACCGCCGTCACGAGACCCAGCAACACGGCGTGCGGCAGTCCGGCGACCGCGTAGGCGATGCCGAGCAGCGCGCCTTCGCCGAGGCCGACCAGAACCAGGCCGTTGACGGTGCCGCGCACCGCCGCGACGGCGTTCTTGCCGAGGTGGCGGCCCGGCGGTCCGAACAGCCGCTCGGCGATGCGTTGGGCTTCGTCCGTCACGCTCGGCCCGTCGCGATAGAGAAAGAACAGCGTCAGCACCGTGAACACCAGCAGCGCCAGCCGGTTGGCGAGTTCGATGCCGAGCCTGCGCGTGAAGCCGACGAGACCGCTGGTCTCGGCGTGACCGAGCAGCGCGCCGGCGGCGCCCGGCTGGGCGAGGTTGTCCTGCCACCACGCCGCCGCCGAGCCGCCCACATAGGGCAGATGCGACAGCCAGGCCGGCGTGCCGAGACCGTGCTGGCGCACGTCGTTGATCCATTGCCCGATGGCGCCGCTGTCGCGCGCCGCCTGTACGCCGAGCCTGATCAGCGGCAGCACCAGCACGATGGCGAGAATGAGCGTGAGCACGCCGGCGATCGCGGTCTTGCCGATGCCCCGCCGCGCCAGCCATTGCCGCAGCGGCCAAGTGGCGATCGCCAGCACGACGGCCCAGGCCAGCGCCGGCACGAACCGCCACAGCATCCAAACGGCCAACGCGACGACAGCCACGATCAGCGCCGTGCGCGCAATCCGTTGCGTATCCCAGCTCGGGTCCATGGCGTCGCCCCGCCGTGTCGGTGTCGGGATGGTCTATATATCCGCCGTCGTGACGAAGCGGAATGGACCCTGGTCAATCGTGCGATGAAGTTCCGCTCATTCCCGCGCAGGTGGCAATCCAGGCGCTTCGACCAGAGCTGGGTTCCCGCTTTCGCGGGAACG
>JASHPU010000001.1 GCA_030037885.1 Xanthobacteraceae bacterium
TCGCCTACGATGAGCAGGTGACTATCGCGCTGTTCGACCGCATCGCGGCGGTGTTCACGCCGGAACTGATCGCCGCCAAGTCGGGCGGCGGCGATCCTTCGGCGCTGCCGATCTTCGTCTTGGGCATGCCGCGTTCGGGCACCACGCTGGTCGAACAGATCATCGCCAGCCATCCCGCGGTGCACGGCGCCGGCGAACTGCAACTGTTCAGCGATGTCGTTCGCAGCGTGCGCGGCCCGGACGGCAAGTCGCTGTTCTATCCGGAGTTTGTTGCCGCGCTCGACGCGGGAGCGCTGCAGCAGATCGGCGCCCGTTATGCCGCCATGCTGCGCGAGCTTGCAGCCGACCACGGCGCGCCCAGCGCCGAACGCGTCACCAACAAAATGCCGTCGAATTACTATTGTGCCGGGCTCATTCATCTCGCCTTGCCGAATGCGAAGATCATCCACACCATCCGCGATCCGCTCGATACCTGCATGTCGTGCTTCTCCAAACTGTTTACCGAAGAACAGAACCACACCTACGATCTCGGCGAGCTCGGCCGCTATTATCGACGCTATGAGCGGCTGATGGCGCATTGGCGCCGCGTGCTGCCGGTCGGACGCATTCTCGATGTGCGCTACGAGGATGTCGTCGCCGATCTGGAACGGCAGGCGCGGCGCATCATCGCCCATTGCGGGCTGCCCTGGGACGAGCGCTGCCTGTCGTTCCACGAGACCGACCGGCCGGTGCGGACCGCGAGCGCCACCCAGGTGCGCCAGCCGATCTACACGTCAGCCATCGGCCGCTGGCGCGCTTATGCGGAGCATATTGCGCCGTTGCTCAACGGCCTCGGCATCGCCGCGGTCGAGGCGATAAGGTCCCCTTCAGTTCTCGCCCCGTCCGCCATCGGCGAGACAATGACGCGGGCGGTTGCGGCCTATCAGCGCGGACGGTCAGGCGAGGCCGATCGCTTGGCGCGCGCCATACTCGATTCCAAACCCGATCATTTCGATGCCCTTTACTTGACTGCCGTCATCAGCGCGGAGCAACGGCGGTTCGACGAGGCGCTGGCGAGCTACGACCGCGCCCTGACGCTGCGGCCGGATCATGTCGAGGCGTTTTGCAACCGCGGTGTGACGCTGCACGAATTGAAGCGATATGACGAGGCGCTGGCGAGCTACGACCGCGCCCTGGCGCTGCGGCCCGATCATGCCGAGGCGCTTTGCAACCGCGGCACTACGCTGCATGAACTGCAGCGCTTCGACGAGGCGCTGGCGAGCTGCGACCGCGCCCTGGCGCTGCGACCCGATCATGCCAAGACGCTCAACAACCGCGGCAATGCGCTGCAACAAAAGCAGCGGCTCGACGAGGCGCTGGCGAGCTACGACCGCGCCCTGGCGCTGCAGCCCGATTATGCCCAAGCACATTTCAACAGGTCGCTCCTGCAGCTTCTTAAAGGGAATTTCGACGCTGGCTGGCGGGAGTATGAGTGGCGCTGGAAAGACGCAAGCCTCAAGTTGCCGAACCGAGATTTTGGCCAACCGCTTTGGCTTGGCGACGCTGCCATAGCGGGCGAGACAATCCTGCTGCACAGTGAGCAGGCACTTGGCGACACCATTCAATTTTGCCGCTACGTGCCGTTGGTTGCCGGACGCGGCGCACGCGTCCTGCTCGAAGTGCCGGCGCCGCTGAAGGACCTGATGGCCAGCTTGGTCGGCGTCGCCGAGGTCATTTCTGCGCCAGACCAGCCGGCGCATTTTGATCTGCACTGCCCGCTGCTCAGCCTGCCGCTGGCATTCGGAACCAGAATCGAGTCGATTCCGGCGCATGTGCCCTATCTGACTGCTCCAGCGGAGAGCCTGCGGCGTTGGAACGTCATGCTTGGATCGAAACGTCGGCTGCGGATTGGTCTTGCCTGGTCTGGGCAGACGTGGCCCGCCAATCGCTCGATCGAACTGCGATCGTTGTTGCCGCTCCTCGATCTCAACGCCGACTTCGTCAGCCTGCAAAAGGACGTTCGCGCCGGCGACGCTACGATGCTGCAAGAGCGCAGCGATCTTGTGCCTTTCGGCGATAAGGTTGACACTTTCGCCGATACGGCGGCCGTCATCGCCAACTTGGACCTGGTGATCTCGGTCGATACCAGCGTCGCCCATCTTGCCGGGGCATTGGCCAAACCTGTTTGGGTCCTGTTGCCGTTTCTGCCGGACTTCCGCTGGCTGCTCGATCGCGAGGACAGCCCATGGTATCCGACGGCGCGGCTGTTCCGACAAAATGCCCCGGATGATTGGTCGGGTGTGATCCGCCGCGTCGTTGTCGAGCTCGAGAAGCTATTGCAGGCTTACGATGAGCGTGCGTCGGCATCCCGTGTTACAACGTTGCCCGAGGTGATGAAGCGGGCCGTTGCGGCCTATGAGGGCGGACGGTTACGTGAGGCCGATGATCTGGCGCGCGCAATACTCGGTGTTAAACCGGACTATTTCGATGCCCTCCACTTGATCGCTGTGATCAGCACGCGGCAACGGCGGCTCGACGAGGCGCTGGCGAGCTACGACCGCGCCCTGACGCTGCGGCCCGATCATGCCGAGGCGCTTTGCAACCGCGGTGCGACGCTGCACGAACTGCAGCGCTTTGACGAGGCGCTGGCGAGCTGCGACCGTGCGCTGGCGCTACGACCCGATCATGCCGGGGCGCTCTACAACCGCGGCATGACGCTGCATGAGCTGAAGCGCTTCGACGAGGCGCTGGCCAGCTACGACCGTGCGCTGGCGCTGCAGCCCGATCATGTCGAGGCGCTCTACAACCGCGGCAATGCGCTGCGGCAACTGAAGCGGTTCGACGAGGCGCTGGCGAGCTACGACCGCGCCCTGGCGCTGCAGCCCGATCATGCCGAGGCGCTCAACAACCGCGGCAATGCGCTGCATGCGCTCAAGCGCTTCGACGAGGCGCTGGCGAGCTACGACCGCGCTCTTGCGGCGCGGCCGAATTATGTCGAGGCGCTCAACAACCGCGGCAACACGCTGCATGAACTCAAGCGTTTCGACGAGGCGCTGGCGAGCTACGACCGCGCCCTGGCGCTGCAGCCCGATTATGCCGAGGCGCTCTACAATCGCGGCAACACGCTGCATGAACGCGACGACCTTCATGCCGCGTTGGCGCACTACCGTCGCGCGCTGTCGCTCAAGCCCGAGCTCGTCGATGCCTACAACAACATGGGCAACGTGCTCAAAGAGCTTGGTCACT
>JASHPU010000087.1 GCA_030037885.1 Xanthobacteraceae bacterium
CCTCGCCGGCTCGCCCAGCCTCCGCCACGGCAACGGCGTTGCGCAACTTCGAGGTATCAAAAGCAACGTATGCTTCGCTATGATGGCTCACGACTCGCCCTCCTTGCTTGCGGCTCTGCCCGGCCAATCCGGGTAACCCTCGCTACCGCATCGAGGGCGAGTCGCCTCAGCAAGAAAAGGACATACGGTCTGCGCTCCTGCGGGCTACGATGCTTAGCGACCCTCCACCGTCAGCGGCCGATCGGCGAACATTTTGTACTGCTGGGATTTCGGCTTGGCCTTGTCTTCCTCGTTGAGATACTCGACCGAGCTTTTGCCCACGTACGCCACCGGCAAAATCATCACGCGGATGAAGCGCGTCGGCCGGTCGGCGGCTTGTGCGAAGACCGGATCGGGCCCGCTTTCGTACCAGGCCCCGCCGGGACCGTAAGACGTCGAATGGCCGTGGGTATCGATGCGGATGCCACCCTCGACCAAACAGCGGATGCCCGGCCCCTGATGGCGGTGCAGATAGGCGCAGCCGCCCGGCGGAAACGCCACGCTGTCGCCGCGCAGCAGGAGCCGGCCCTTGGGCAAGGTTTCGAGCCGCGCGGCAAGTTTTTCGCGTGAGGCGATGCCGCGTCCGGCGAACCCGCCTGCGCCAGCATCGCCGCCGACCAGTTCCCAGCGCCACAGCGTGGCGCCAGCGCGGCCGGCTTTGAGCGTGATCGCCTCCTCGCCGCTCCACGCCGCGCCGTCGCACAGCTCGCTGTCGACAACGGCGAGCGCGCCGTGCACGACGAACACCATGCGCGGCAGCGGCGGCAGCGCGGCGGATGCGTCGTTCGACAGCACGTCTTCGTACAGCCGGAGCATTGGCGCCATAAAAAACCTCCTCGTCGTTCCGGCCGAGCGAGCGTAGCGAGCGGGAGCCGGAATCCCTAACCATCGTCGGTCAAGGAAAGCACGTTATAGCCGGGTACGGCCAGTTCTGTGGTGATGGATTCCGGGCGCCTCGCTGCGCTCGGCCCCGGAATGACGAGATGGGATTTACACCTGCGCGCCCGCATTGCTAAATCGCTTGGCAACAAAGCGCTTTTCGCAGCCGCATTGGGAGGCCGCCCATGCCGACGATCGACACCGAGAGCGGTACCGGCTGCGCAATTTCGTGCAACAGCTCGTCGATTGCGGCGCGTGCGAGGTGCGCGAGGAGCCGATCGACTTGGTCGACGTCGCTGCCGCGCTCGACGGCAAAGACGGCCGCGAAATCGTGCGCGAGCTCGATGCGCTTTATGCAGCGCGGCGGCTCGGTCGGCGGATGACGGCCGCTACATGCTGAAGGACAGCCATCAATGACAACGCAACGCACCGCGCAGCCGTTTCGCGCCGATCATGTCGGCAGCTTGCTCCGTCCCGCGCCGCTCAAGGAAGCGAGGGCCAAGCACGCGCACGGCGCGATCACGGCGGCGCAGCTCAAGGAGATCGAGGATCGCGAGATCGAGAAGGTCGTCAGAAAGCAGGAGGAGATCGGGCTCGAGCTTGCCACCGACGGCGAATTCCGCCGCTCCTGGTGGCACTTCGACTTTTTCCGCGGCCTGGACGGCGTGACGCCATACACCACCGATCGCGGCATTCAGTTTCACGGCGTGCAGACTAAGGCCGAAGGCATTAACATTACCGGCAAGATCGGCTTCTCCGGCCATCCGATGCTGGAGCACTTCAAGTTCCTCAAAAGCCATGCGCGCGTCACGCCGAAGATGACGATTCCGGCGCCGAGCACGTTTCATTTCCGCCAGGGCCGCGCCGCGATCAGCACGGACGTGTACCCCACGCTCGATCCGTTCTTCGACGATCTGGCCGCCGCGTACCGCGCCGCGATCGACGCGTTCTACGATGCCGGCTGCCGCTATCTGCAGCTCGACGACACCGCCTGGGCGATGGTGTGCGATCCCAACGAACGAGCGCAGTCGAAGCGGCGCGGCGACGAGCCCGATGCGCTGCCGCAGCGTTACGCGGCCCTGACCAACGCGGCGCTTAAGCAAAGGCCCGCCGACATGGCCATCACCATGCATTCGTGCCGTGGCAATTTCCGCTCCACCTTCATCGCCTCGGGCGGCTACGAATTCGTTGCCGAACACTTGCTCGGCAATACCGGTTTCGACGGTTATTTCCTCGAATACGATAGCGAGCGTGCCGGCGGCTTCGAACCGCTGCGGTTTTTTCCGAAAGGCAAGAAGCAGCTCGTGCTCGGGCTGGTCACCACGAAATCGGGCGCGCTCGAAAGTAAAGACGCCATCAAGCGCCGCATCGACGAAGCGAGCAAGTACGTAGCGCTCGACCAGCTCTGTCTGTCGCCGCAATGCGGCTTCGCCTCGACCGAAGAGGGCAACGTTTTGGCCGAGGACGAGCAATGGGCCAAGCTGCGGATGATCGTAGAGCTCGCGGACGAAGTGTGGAGGTAATCTCATCCTTCGTCATTGCCGGGCTGGCGCGGCAAGCCATGCAGCGGTGCCGCTGCATGGCCCCGCGGGCGACCAGTCAAAGAGGCGGGTGACCAGTCAAAGAGCAAGAGTGAGAGAATGCAACGATCCAAACCGCCGTTCCGCGCCGATCATGTCGGCAGCCTTCTACGCCCGGCAGCGCTCAAAGAAGCGCGAGAGAAACGCCAGAAGGGCGAACTGAGCGCGCAGGGACTGACGGAGATCGAGGATCGCGAGATCGCGGCGGTGATCCGCAAGCAGGAAGAGGTCGGGCTGCAGTCGATCACCGATGGCGAGTACCGCCGCATCTCGTGGAACTACGACTTTCTCGAGCGGCTCGACAACGTCGAATCCTATGTGGGCGAGCGCAAAATAAAATTCGCTGCGACCGGCCCGCAGCCGCGGCCGATCCTGCTGCGCGTCACCGGCAAGCTCGGCGGCTACAAGCCGCATCCGATGATCGAGCATTTCAAGTTCCTCAAGGCGCACACGCGGCGCACGCCGAAGCTGACCATTCCGTCGCCGTCGTCGCTGCATTTCCGCTATGGCCGCGACGCGGTGCCGGTATCCGTTTACCCGTCGATGGTGGATTTTTACCGCGATCTCGGCGAATCGTACCGCAGGGCGGTGCGCGCCTTCGCGGACGCGGGCTGCCGTTATCTGCAGCTCGACGAGGTGAACTTCGCCTATTTATGCGATCCGGCGCTGTGCAAGGTCATAGCGGACCGCGGCGAGGATCCGGCGGCGCTGCCGGCGATCTATGCCGGCATGATCAACGCCGCGATCTCCGACATTCCGTCCGACATGACCATCACCATGCATCTGTGCCGCGGCAATTTCCGCTCGAGTTTTGTCGCCAGCGGCGGCTACGAGCCGGTCGCCGAAACGCTGTTCAACACCATCAACGTGCACGGCTATTTCATGGAATACGATACCGAACGCGCCGGCGGTTTCGAGCCGCTGCGCTTCGTGCCGAAGCACAAAACGGTCGTACTCGGCCTCGTCACCACGAAATCGGGCGCGCTGGAGGACCGCGACGCCATCAAGCGCCGCATCGAGCAGGCGGCGAAGTTCCTCGATATCGATCAGCTCTGCCTGTCGCCGCAATGCGGTTTCGCCTCGACCGAAGAGGGCAACGTGCTGGCCGAGGACGAGCAATGGGCGAAGCTGCGCATGATCGTGGAGATCGCCGACGAAGTTTGGAGATAAGGTATTTATTCGTCATTGCCGGGCTTGACCCGGCAATCCATGCGGGCGCCCGGGCGGCATAGACCCGCGGGTCAAGCCCGCGGGTGACGATGAAAGAGAAAACGAGGAAAGAAAAATGCAGCGAACCAAGCCGCCGTTCCGCGCCGATCACGTCGGCAGCTTGTTGCGGCCCGCGGCGCTCAAAGCGGCACGCGAGCGGCGCGCCAAGGGCGAGATCGATGCGGCCGAACTGAAGGCGGTGGAAGACCGCGCTATCGCCGAAATTATCAAAAAACAGGAGGAAGCCGGCCTGCAATCGATCACCGACGGTGAATTCCGCCGCTCGTGGTGGCATCTCGACTTTCTCTGGGGCCTCGACGGCGTCGAGCGCCACGTCATGGACAGCGGCATCGCCTTCGCGGGGGTGCAGACGCGCAACGAAGGCGTCAAGGTCACCGGCAAGCTCGGCTTCTCCGGCCATCCGATGCTCGAACATTTCAAGTTCGTCAAAGCCCACACCGCGCGCACGCCGAAGATGACAATTCCGGCGCCGTCGGCGATCTACGGCCGGCCGATCGGTACGCCGATCGATAAGACCATTTATCCGACGCTGGACAAGTTTTTTGACGATCTCGGCCAGGCCTACAAAAAGGCGGTGCGCGCCTTCGCCGATGCCGGCTGCCGCTACCTGCAGCTCGACGAGGTGTTCATCGCCATGCTGTGCGACCCAAAATACCGAGCGCAGATGAAGGACCGCGGCGACGATCCGGATGCGCTCGGCCCGCTCTACGGCGAGTTGATCAACGTCGCCATCTCCGACATTCCGCCCGACATGACGATCACCATGCATCTATGCCGCGGCAACTACAAATCGACCTTCATGGGGACCGGCGGATACGAAGCCGAACAGGAGGTGTTGTTCAACAAAATCAAGGTGCACGGCTACTTCATGGAATACGACACCGAGCGCGCCGGCGGCTTTGAGCCGCTGCGGCGGCTGCCGAAAGGCCGCATGGCGGTGCTCGGCCTGGTCACGACCAAAACCGGCGCGCTGGAGGGCAAAGACGCCATCAAGCGCCGCATCGAGGAAGCGGCGAAATTCACCGATCTCGATCAGCTCTGCCTGTCGCCGCAATGCGGCTTCGCCTCGACCGAGGAAGGCAATATCCTCGCCGAGGATCAGCAATGGGCCAAGCTGCGCATGATCGGCGCGGTGGCGCGCGACGTGTGGGGGTGATTTCATGCTTCCCCGCGAAGCGGGGCAGGATAAGGAAGGGTGACGGATTACAGGGGGCCAAATGACCATCGTCTACGACAAGCTGATGGCGCTCGAGATTCCGCAGGCAGAGCAGAGCTACGGGCCGAAGGAGTGCATGCTCTACGCGCTCGGCGTCGGGCTCGGCCAGGATCCGATGGACGAGGACCAGCTCGCGTTCGTTTATGAAAAGAATCTGAAAGTGCTGCCGACGATGGGCGCGGCGCTCGGCCATCCCGGTTTCTGGATGCGCGATCTCGACACCGGCGTCGACTGGGTTCGGATCGTCAACGGCGAGCAGGGCGTGCGGCTGCATCAACCGCTGAAGCCGCAGAATACCGTGATCGGACGGCAGCGCATTCTCGAAGTGGTCGACAAGGGCGCCGGCAAGGGCGCGCTCGTGCTCACCGAGCGCAAGGTGACCGACAAGGCGACCGGCGAACTGATCGCCACCGTGACGCAGACGACCTTCTGCCGCGCCGACGGCGGTTTCGGT
>JASHPU010000088.1 GCA_030037885.1 Xanthobacteraceae bacterium
ACGATGCCGGAGGCGTCGGAGCCGGCGACATGAAAAGCATTCTTGTGCACGTCGAGCGGTGAGATCGGCTGGCCGAGCCCGGCCCAGACGCCGATGTAGTTGACGCCACCGGCCATGACGTAGATCAGCGCTTCGTCCTCGGCGATCGGCCAGGTCGGCACGATTTCGCACTGCATCGCCTGCTCGGGCGGGCCGTGGCGATCCTTGCGGATCGCCCAGGCGTGCATCTTTTCCGGCACATGGCCGAGCGGGGGAACTTCGCCGATCGCGTAAAGGTCCTTGAGCGGCGCGGCTTGCGGCTTGTTCTGGGCAACGGCCATGGCGACCTCAGCATCCCCACCGGCGCCCCAACAACGGCCTATCGCGGGCGCGGTTTCGCCCAGTCTGCATCACATTATATTGCGCCGCAATAAGTAGTCTGAGCGCGCGTCTGAATCCGGTCGACGCTAAGCCAAACGAAAGGAATGCGAGCCAAACTCCGGCCTCTGCGCAATTCGGTTTTGCCGCGTCTTCGTCGTCATGATGCTGATCGTGCATCGCGCCGTTGCCGCCGCGCCCACCGCCGGGCGTGCGCCAGCGTTTTCCCCGACAAAAGAGCAGTTGCCATGACACTGCAAGCGTTACAGCAAGGTCGGCCGGCGATCGTGCCGCGATCGCATGCTTTTTACCTCATCTGTCTCGCGCTTTGTGTCGCCAATGCCAGCTATGTGGCGGCGCTGATCCTCGACCGGGAATGGATCGTCGATGCCGGCGGCACGCCGGTTCACACCGATTTCACCAGCGTGTACGCGGCCGGACGCCTTGCCCTCGCAGGTCGGCCCGCCGCGGCTTACGACTGGAATGTGCACCATGCCGCCGAAAATGCGGTGGTTGCGCATGATTATTCCGCCTATCTCGGCTGGCATTACCCGCCGCCCTTTCTGATGGTTGCCGCGCTGCTGGCCACGCTGCCTTACGCGTCTGCGTTCATCCTCTGGATCGTGACGACGCTGCCGCTCTATCTCGCCGCCATTCGTGCCGTCGTCGGTGACAAGGTCGGCTGGCTTGTCGGCGCCGCGTTTCCCTGTCTGTTGCCGAGCATCGTATCGGGGCAGAACGGACTCTTTACCGCCGCGCTGATCGGCGGCACGCTCACGCTGTTGCCGCGTCGGCCGGTGCTCGCCGGCTGCTGCCTCGGGCTGCTCACCTACAAACCGCAATTCGGCATTCTGTTTCCGCTGCTGCTCCTCGCCGGCGGCTATTGGCGCGCGATTGGCGCGGCGGCGGCGAGCGCAGGCGCGCTGGTGCTGACGTCGGTCGCCGCGTTCGGCGTAACGCCGTGGAGCGAATTTTTTCATTGGCTGCCGCTGACCTCGCACGCTCTGTTCGCCCAGAACTCGCCGGTCCACACCGATTGGAGCAAATTTCAGAGCGTGTTCGCACTGGTGCGCCTGTTGGGCGGCAGCGCGGCGCTGGCCTGGACGCTGCAACTGACGCTGACCACCGTCGTAGCGCTTGTACTTTGCGTGATGTGGCGAAGCGACCGCTTCAGTTACGAGCTGAAAGCATCAGCCGCGGCGATCGGCGTCCTGCTCGCCACGCCTTACGTCTACCTCTACGATCTCGCGGTGCTCGCCGTCGCGGTGGGTTTTTTGCTCCGCGGCGCGCTCAAGGATGGCTTTGCGCCGGGCGAAGCCGCCGGCCTTGCCATCGGCGCCGTGCTGATGGTGTTCATGCCTTTCTTCGGCGTCCCCGTTGGTTTGATGGCCGCCGCGATCGTTGCGGCGCTGATTGCCCGGCGGATCGCCGCCCAACCGCAGACCGCCCCTTAACTAGCTCAGCCGCAGAAACCCGAGTGCCTGCAGCGGCTTGCCACGCAAACGCAGCGCCGCGTTGCAATGCAACAAAATTGGCCGCAGAGTGTTGAACAGGCGCGGCCGCAGCACCGATGCACGACCAGACCCGACCCGAACGGCAAAAACCGTGGATCTTTCGCACCTATGCGGGGCACTCGACCGCGGCGGCGTCGAATGCCCTTTATCGCAACAATTTGAGCAAAGGCCAGACCGGGCTTTCGGTGGCGTTCGATCTGCCGACCCAGATCGGCTACGACAGCGACCATCGGCTGGCGCGAGGCGAAGTCGGCAAGGTCGGCGTCCCGATCAGCCATCTTGGCGACATGCGGGCGCTGTTCGAGCGCATTCCGCTCGGCGCCATGAACACCTCGATGACGATCAATGCCACCGCCGCCTGGCTGTTGGCGCTCTACGTTGCGCTCGCCGACGAGCAGGGCGCGGCGCGCCAAGAGCTGCAAGGCACGACGCAGAACGACATCATCAAGGAATATCTGTCGCGCGGCACCTATGTGTTTCCGCCGGAGCCGTCGATGCGGCTGACCAAGGACGTGATCCTGTTCACGACCAAAGAAATGCCGAAGTGGAATCCGATCAATGTCTGCTCCTATCATCTGCAGGAAGCCGGAGCGACGCCGGTGCAGGAGCTTGGCTTCGCGCTTGCCACCGCCATCGGCGTACTCGATGCGGTGAAGGCCTCGGGCGAATGCGCGCCGGAGGAATTCGGCGAGGTCGTTGGGCGTATTTCGTTCTTCGTCAATGCCGGGCTGCGCTTCCTC
>JASHPU010000089.1 GCA_030037885.1 Xanthobacteraceae bacterium
ACCCAGGAGCAATCGCAAAATCCAACGCGACTACGACAAAGAAGCCTACAAGGCGCGCCATCTCATCGAGAATTTCTTCTGCAGGCTCAAGCAATATCGCGCCATCGCTACACGCTACGATAAGCTCGCCAGAAATTTCCTCGCCGCAATCCACCTCGCCGCTGCTGTCATCTGGCTCAATTGAGGACAGGCCCTAACCTTTGATGGTATCGCTACCAAGCTATTGGCTGCTGATCGGAGGTATCTTTCGTTCATTCAATGAGCGCGTCAGCGGCGGCGAGCAAAGTTCTCGGAATGTCAATGCCCAGGTTCTTGGCCGTCTTTAGATTAATGACAAGCTCGAACTTCGTTGGCGCTTGAACGGGTAGTGTGGCAGGCACGGCGCCACTAAGGATTCGGCTAACGTAATCAGAGGCTCGTCGAAACAGGTCTAACGCATCTACTCCATAAGCTAGCAATCCACCCTCCTCAGCAAAGTATTTATACGGATAGATTGCAGGGATTTTCAACTTCGCAGCTAGCGAAATGAATTGCTGTCGATGTAAGGTTGTAAAGTTATCGGGCATCACAATTAGACCGCTATCGGCGCCTGCAAGCGTGCTCATCGCGTCTCGAATCTCATCCTTATTGTGTACTTGTGCGACTATGGGCTTTATTTTGAATTCCTTGGCAGCTTCAATGAACGGTTTTAGAAAAAGAGTGCCTGCACCGGGTGCCGTCTGGGGATTGTAGACAATCGCAACACGAGAGATATCCGGCTCGATCTCTTGAAGCATAGATAGATATTTGCCAGTGATCGTTGCCTGTAAGATCGTGAATCCAGTGGCGTTTCCTCCCGGGTGCGCGATGTTTTTGACGAAACCACCGCTAACCGGATCGGTGACAGACACAAAAACGATAGGAATAGTTTTAGTTGCCTGCATCAAAGCTGTGACAACAGGTGTGCTGTGTCCAACGATAACATCAGGGTGAAGCGCAACGAGTTCCATCGCAAACTTATGCATGAGCTTAGGGTCGCCCCCTGAATATCGATCTACGATGCGTAGATTTTGGCCGATGATCCATCCCTTGCTCGCCAGACCTTCTTCAAATACTGTGAGGCGCCTTTTTGCTTCGTCATCGTCCGCAAGCCCCATCAAGACTGCGATTGTGCGAACGCGGCGGGTGGCTTGTGCGCGCGCGAGGCTCGGCCAGCTTGCCAAGGCTGTCCCGGCGAGCGTGATGAATTTGCGTCGATCTGAAGCCATCGTCGCATTCCGCTAGGCGAGGGCGTGAAATCGAGATTCCGATGCTAAAGAGCGGTGTGCACTATCGCGGTCCCCGGCAACAAAGCTACTAAAGCTGCAGAAAAGCCGCCTGATGCATTTTGCCGCGTGCTTTGTCTGCGCGCCTGCCACGAAAAAGATGAGACGATTTGCAATCGAGAATTGAAAATCGCGTTCGCTTGCCTGGTTTGTCCTTGTGCTAGACTGGTCTACGAGTGCCGCGACAATTAAGGGTGGAGCGTCGTGTGTATTTACAATCGGACGTATACCGTCTTACGGTAGGCATAGTGCGACAAATCAAGCGCGCTAAGATATGCTATGAACCGCCTGGTTAAGCCAGCGATGGCCAAAATTGCCGGCGCCAGACAAGGGGCATCCGGCCGCCTCTTTCATAAGTATGTCTTCGTATTCTTGGTTGTTGGGCTGGCGCTTTTGCCAAGCAATATCCTCGACGTCTGGTTCTCCTATGACGAGCAGCAGGATTTGCTGGTCCAGATACAGCGTGAACAGGCCAAAGCGGCCGCGGAAAAGATCGGGCAATTCGTTAAAGAAATCGAGGGTCAGCTCGGCTGGGCCACCCAGCTCCCGCTCGATACCAAGTCACGCGACGAATTGCGGTTCGATGGAGTCCGGCTGTTGCGACAAGCACGTGCCGTTACGGAAATCGCTCAACTGGACGCCAATGGGCGGGAGCGCTATCGGACCTCGCGGCAAGCGGCCGACGTATTCGACAGCATGGCCGACTTTTCCAAGGACCCGGCATTTATCGAGGCTAAAGCCAACAAGACATATTATGGACCTGTCTACTTCGTCCATGGTTCAGAGCCGTACATGACCATCGCGGAATCCGGCCTGCGCCCGGAAGACGGCGTGATCGTTGCCCAAGTCAATCTGAAATTCATTTGGGATGTGGTTTCGCAAATCAAAGTGGGGAACCGGGGTCTGGCCTATGTCGTCGATTCAAACAGCCAATTGATCGCGCATCCGGATATCAGCCTCGTGCTGCGCAAGATAGACCTGTCACATGTATCGTACGTCGCAGCCGCTCGCCGGTTGGGTTTGGCCGAATCCAGCGAGCATGCCGTTGTTGCAACCGATCTGAACGGCCACAAGGTCTTGAGCGCGTATGCGCGCGTTGCTCCACTCGGGTGGTTGGTGTTCACCGAACTTCCCATCAAAGAAGCCTATGCACCACTTTCTGCAACGTTGCTCCGCTCCGGATTGCTCTTGCTTGCTGCACTCGCGTTCGCAGTGCTTTGTGGCATTTTCCTGGCCC
Source organism: Xanthobacteraceae bacterium (assembly GCA_030037885.1). Lineage (GTDB taxonomy): Bacteria > Pseudomonadota > Alphaproteobacteria > Rhizobiales > Xanthobacteraceae > BOG-931. Next base: position 2,542 of record JASHPU010000089.1, read on the forward strand.
GTCGCATGGTTGTGCCGATCCGCGCCCTGAGCGATGGCGCAAAGCAGATCGGCGGCGGCGATCTGGGGCAGCGCATTTCCATCGATACCGGCGACGAGCTTGAAGCGCTCGGCGGCCAGTTCAATCGCATGGCGGAGCGGCTGCAGGAGTCCTACGCCACGCTGGAGCAAAAAGTCGAAGAGCGCACCCGCCAGCTCGAACTCGCCAACAAGGCCAAATCGCGGTTTCTGGCGACCGCCACGCACGATCTGCGCCAGCCGCTGCATGCGCTCGGCCTGTTCGTGGCGCAGTTGAGCGGCCGCAGCAACGCCGCGCAGCGCCGGGAGATTGTCGACGGCATCGAGAGGGCGCTGTCCAGCATGAACGAGCTGTTCAACGCGCTTCTCGACATTTCCAAGCTCGATGCCGGCGTGGTGAATCCGAACTGGAGCACGTTCCCGGCAGCGCATGTTCTGCGCCGCGTCGAGACCACCTGCGCGGGCTTGGCGCGCGAGAAGAATTTGCCGCTGCACATCGTGCCGAGCAATGTGTGGCTTCGTAGCGACGCCGTCATGCTGACACGCATCGTCACCAATCTCGTCCAGAACGCCATCCGTTACACGCGCAGTGGCCGCGTGCTGGTCGGCTGCCGGCGGCGCGGCGACCGGCTGAGCATCGAAGTGTGGGATACCGGGCCGGGCATTCCGGCCGACCAGCGGCAGAACATTTTCAGCGAGTTCTATCGCCTGGCGCAATCCGAGGGCGACCACAGCACCGGGCTCGGCCTCGGCCTCGCCATCGTCGATCGCCTGTGCCGGCTGCTCGATCATCCGATCGAGCTGAAATCGGCGCCCGGAAAAGGCTCCTGCTTCGCGGTCGCGGTGCCGATCGTTGCGCCCGCCGATCAGGTTGCGGCGCCGCAGGTTGCGGCACAGCCGCGCGCCATCGCCGCCAACAACAAGCTCATCGTCGTGATCGACGACGATCCGCTGGTGCTCGACGGCATGGGCAGCCTGATCAGGAGCTGGGGCTGCGGCGTCGTTACCGGCACGAATGAATCGGCGGTGCTCGACGGCCTGTCGCGCTGCACTGCGCCGCCCGCTGCGATCATTTCCGACTATCGCCTGCGCAACGGCAAGACCGGCATCGAGGCGATTGCGCGGCTGCGCGAGGCGGTGGCCGCGCCGATCCCGGCGTTTCTGATGAGCGGCGACACCGATCTCGACGTCGTGCGACAGGCCGAGGCCAACGGTCTGGCATTGCTGCACAAGCCGGTCGAGCCGACCGCGCTCCGCGCTATGCTGGCCGATGCGCTCAGGCAGTCCGCCGCAGCCAAGGACGCGGTCGGAGCGGCTTAGGCCTAACTAAGCAGGCGCTTGCCACAGTCGCAAAGCGGAATGCGCCGCCAGCCGTAGAAAGTCGGTGTCCGTCGAAAGCATCGTGAGGTTATGCCGAATGCTCAGCTGCGCGAGTAGGGCATCGATCGTGCCGATCTGTATACCGGCGCGACGGCAACGGTTGCGCAAGTCCGCGGCTTGGATGTGATCGTCGCGGTCTGGTACGAGCAGCGGTACTGCGGCAAAGCGATGTAAGATTTGCTCCTTGGCTTTTGGACCCGAAAAGCCTTGAAGCAATTCCTGCAGCACGAGACCTGTCGTGAGAATAGTCTCACCGTCTTCAATCGCACGAACAAGGACGGTGACCTCGGCAGTCGAAGCAGGCGCATCGCGGCGTAACGCGAGCGACCACACGCTGGTATCGACAAACAGGCTAATGGCGACGGCGCTCCGCTTTATAGTCGTACGCGGCGTTCCATTCGAGTTTACCCATCAAATCCAAAAGCCGCTTCTGCTGCCGGCGCGCGATAAATTCCTGCAGCGCCTTGGTCACGGCCGCCTTCTTGGTGCGCTCGCCGCTGACCTCAAGCGCCCGTTCGATCAAGTCTGGATCAATCGACAAATTTGTGGCCATGGAACCGTCACTATCCCTTATGTATAGATAACCACACATAGATTAACACAAAGGAGCAATGAAGCAATTGCGCGCCCGCAAGCAGGAGCACGTCGTAATTGCCGCCGTTATTGCGACTTCGGGGGTTCGGGAATCTTCCAGCCGAGCTTGTTGACGGTGATCACTGCCTCGGTCCGGCTCGACACGCCGAGCGCGCGCAGGATCGCGGTGACGTGATTTTTCACGGTCGGCTCGGCCAGGTCGAGCGCGCGGCAGATAGTCTTGTTGTTCTTGCCTTGCATGATCAGCGCCAAAACTTCGATCTGCCGTTCGGTCAGCCCGGCAGCCTCGGGTGAGGCGAGGCGATTGTCCGCGGCCGCGGCATAGTGGGCCTGCGGCGGCGCCGACAGCCCGCCGCCAAGTATTTCCGGCGGAACATAGATGCCGCCGGATATGACGAGCCGCAGCGCGTTGATGATGACGTCGGCCTTGGCCGATTTCGGGATATAGCCGCGCACGCCGAGTTCGAGCGCCCGGCGCACTTTTTCGGGATCCTGCTCGGCCGACAGCACCACGATCGCCGAACCGGGATAGCGCTCGCGCAATTCGGCGAGCACCGCAAATCCTTCACGGTCCGGCAGGGTGAGATCGAGCAGGATCAGTTCGGTATCGGCATGCGCGGCGAGCCGGGCCATCGCTTCGGCGTAGTTCGGCGCTTCGAGCAGAACGGCATCGCGCCTGAGCTTCTTGAGCACGCCCGCCATCGCCTGACGAATGAGAACGTGGTCGTCGATCACCAGGATTTTCATGGCCAAAACCCCGGAGCGCTCGGTCAGCGGAATTGGTGCATTGGCAGACAGTTCAACTAAAAACCGCTTTGCAAGACGGCACCGCAGCCGTCAAGCGCGAAGCGGAATCATAGTTGCCGCTCAGACCCGCGCGCCGCGCATTAACCGCGGCCGAGGGCGGTCGTCGGCACCACGCCCTCGCGCATCAACGCGCGGCGCAGCGGTCCGATCCGGCCGACGAGGTAAAGCGATAGCCCGCGCAGCCCCTGCACGGGAATAAAGTCGGTTAACAGGCTGCGGTTGAGGAGATTAACGGCAAAGCTACGGCTCGTCACGTCGGCGCGGCGCTCTGTCGCATAACGGGCGAGCACCGCGGCCGCGCCGACGTCGCGGTTTTCATAGCGCGCCTCGGCGACGATCTCGGCGATCACGGCAGCGTCGCGCAGGCCGAGATTGAGGCCCTGGGCGCCGATCGGCGGCAGCACGTGCGCGGCCTCGCCGACGAGGGCAATGCGGCCGTGGGCGATGCTGTCTGCGGTTTCGACCGCGAGCGGGAACAAGCCGCGGCCTGGCTCGACCTGCATCGCCCCAAGCAACGAATGCGCGCGGCGCTCGACGGCCTGGGCCAGCGCACCGTCATCGAGCGACGCCAACCTTTGCGCGTCCTCAGGCCGCAGCACGCAGACGAGGCTGGACCGCCGGCCGGGCAGGGGAACGAGTGTAAACGGGCCGTCAGGCGTGTGGAATTCGGTCGAAGTGCCGTCGTGCGGACGGGCATGGCCGAGATTGAGCGTCAGCGCCGCTTGCGGATAGCTGCGCCGCTTCGTGGTGATGCCGGCCGCGGCACGGCAAAGCGAGCGCGCGCCATCGGCGCCGATCGCAAGCCGCGTCCGCACCGTGCCGGCGGCGTGAACGATGCTGACCGCATCGTCGTCGGCCGTTACCGCAATGGCCGCGGCGCCGATCCGCGGCACGGCAAGCGCGGCGACGCGCGCTTCGAGTGCCGCCAAAAGGTAGCGGTTTTCGACATTGCAGCCGAACGCATCGAGCCCGATTTCCGCGGCGGAGAACAAGATTTCGGGGGCGCGAATGAGTCGCGCCGTGTCATCGACGATGCGAATGGCGCGCAGCGGCGCCGCATGGGGCCCGCAGCCCTGCCATACGCCGAGCGTCGTCAGCGCCGTGACAGAGCCGGCGAGCAGCGCCGTGGTGCGATGGTCCGGCCCCACCGCCGGCGCGACGAGCAGCGCGTCGACGCCCGCCGCCTTGAGCGCGATGGCGCAAACCAGCCCCGCGGGTCCGCCGCCCACGACGGCGACTTCGGCGTCGAATTTGCCTGCAACTGTGTTCACACCTGCCATTCCGGGCCGTACCCTTCGGCGATTGCCGCACACCAACGCCGCAAAATACCAATGACAGAGCCGGTGCGCACGGTAGTCTCAACCGCGATGGCCCCCTTTGGTTCACCGCGAACGCCCGTGAAGCCGATGGCAGCCGCCTTTGCGGTGCACGTCTTTACCGCCTGCGGCGCCGGCTGCGCGCTGTTCGCGCTCCTTGCGGCGGTCGGAGCGCATTGGTCGGCGATGTTTGTATGGCTTGGCCTGGCGCTCGCCATCGACGGTATCGACGGCAGCTTGGCGCGGCGGCTGCGCGTGGTGGAAACCTTGCCGCGCTGGTCGGGCGAGGTGCTCGACCTCGTGGTCGACATGCTGAACTACGTGTTCGTGCCGGCCTATGCACTCGTCGCCAGCGGCCTGCTGCCGCAACCCGTCGCGGTGCCGCTCGGCCTTGTGGTCGTCGTTACCGGCGCGCTCTACTTCGCCGATCGTTGGATGAAGACCGCCGACTATTATTTCCGCGGCTTTCCGGCGATCTGGAATGTCGCCGTGTTCTATCTGTTTCTGCTGAAGCTGCCGGGCTTGATTGCGGCAGCGATCGTCGTGGCGCTGGCGGTCCTTACCTTCGCGCCGGTGCACTTCATCCATCCGATCCGCATGGCGCGCTTACGGATGCTGACCGTGGCGGCATTGGTGTTGTGGGCACTGCTGGCGCTCGTCGCCGTGTGGCGCAATCTCGAGCCGAGCTCTTGGATCACGGCCATCCTCTGCGTTCTGGCGGTCTACTTTGTCGGCATCGGGTTTTTGCGCCGGCGCCATCCTTGAGGGCGCGCCGCCTTGTGTTCGGGGCGGCGCTCGCGGCAATCGCCGTCTATTTCGTGATGGTTGACCTGGCGCGCGGCTGATTTAGGGTTCGATGACCCAATAAGTGGTGCCGTTCTTGGCGCGCGCTTCCAGGCCGCGGCGTGACGCCCCGATCTCCTGATCCACGACTTCCTTGAAGTCGTGGATCGCCTTTGGTTCATCAAACACGTAAGAGTGGCCACTGAGCTCGGCGTCGACTGACTCGACGGCGCCGCTGACGAGAATATCGGCGCCGCCGCTGCCGGCGCGCGGCGCCTTGTGATAGCTTTCGGAAATCTGGATCGCGCGATCATATTCCGAGGCGTAGAGGGTGCGGATGTTGGCAATTTTGCGCGCCAGCCGGATCTGCTCCTTGAATACGTCTTGCGCGACGTCGGGCGCGGCGAATATGGCGGCGCCGATCGGCAATTTCTCGCGCGCCTGACCGAACTCGCGCAGCATTTGCAACAGGATGCGACTGCCCATGCTGTGGGCGGCAAAGTCGAGTTGCAGATTTGGCGCGGCTGCCGCCAGGTCGCGCACCAAGTCGGCCAAGTGCGGCTCGCTCCAGGTCGCAGAATCCTCGTCGTAGCCGTAGCCGAAGGCCGAGCCTTCCGACGGCCAGCTCCAAAGAACGACGACGCCGGGATAGTCGAGATCGGCTGCAAGCTTCAATCCGCGGCTGGCGACATACTCGAAATCATTGTTGAAGCCGTGAATCAAGAACAGGGCCTTTGAGAAGCCGCTTGCCTTGGCCTGTCCGACGATCAGGCGGACGCAGTCGTCATTGCCCTTGGTGAGATTTTTCGGCGCCGGCGGCAGAGGCAGTTCGGCCATCGACGGGGCGGCAGCGCCGAGAACCCCGCAGGTCAGCTCGAAAGGATCGAGGCGCTTCGAACCGAACCGCGTCGCATAATCGAGGGTATGCTCGTCGTCGCGATCGGTGACGAAAACGACTGGCGAGTCGGCATGTTTGCGCGGCGTCGCCGCGGCCGCCGGTTCTGGCGCACCGCGCGATGCACTATGCACCTCCGTTTCGGCCTTACTCCACAAGCCCATGCTGTTTTCCAGCTTTTTGACGCCGTCCCCGGCTGCCCGCTTCGCCAACCCTATTTGCGAGGAATGGTCGAGACTCGTCACTTCGATGTTCGGGTTCTTGCGGATGGTATCTTCTCTGGCCAGGATTTCGGCGTCGGATGCGGCCAGCGCCGCTGCCGCTGCCGCCTGCCAGGCCCTTTTTTCGGCTTCGCTGAGCGCCAGCCAATAATTCGGCGCCGCAGCCAGTACGCCGGTCACCGGCCAGCCGGTCGTCAAGTAAAGCTTGTGACCGTATTTCGCGACGAACTCCTGGGTCGCGGCGTCGAGTTGCGTTTCAAAGCCGTTGACCGGGCCCGTCATCATCGACGACGTGCCTCCCCTGGAAACTTTCGCGTCGCCGGCGACAGCAGAGATGATCTT
>JASHPU010000090.1 GCA_030037885.1 Xanthobacteraceae bacterium
GCGTCGCGCCGGCCGTTGATCAGCATCGCCGCGATCGCGCCCTCGTCGCCGGGCAGCACGGCGCGGATGCGGGCGTCGATGGCGTCGCGCAACACTTGCACGAACGCATCGGCGCGCTGCAGCACGCCCGGCGCGGCGGGCGGCGCCAGCACCTTGATCGCGCCGCGCACGAAACCCGACGCGCCGATTTCCTGAAAATAGAGATCGCGGGCGAAATCGTAGCTACCGGGCTCCAGCGGCTGCAGCGGCGGATCGAGCGCGGCCTTGACCTCGACGAACGAGCCCGGCGCCGGCGCCATGCCGCGTTTGACCGACAGCCGCACGCGCGCCGGCTTGACGTCGAGCCGGCCGCCGTCGATGTGGTCGACGCGCAACACGAAGCGGTCGGTGTGCTGGCTCTCCTCGCGCAGCTCGACGAAGCCGGCGACGGTCACGCCGGATGCGGGAAAGCGGAGCACCGGATGCGCGATGCGTCCGGTATGGATGGCAGCAATCGCAAAACCGGCGGCGACGGCGAACAGGCCGAGCGCCAGAACAAAGGCCACGGTCTGGCGCCGCAGCATCCCCGCGCCGGCAGCGCAGCCCGCGGCGAGCGCCGTCGGCGCCCACCACATCGGCTCACGATCCGCTGTGAAATAGAGCACGATGCCGAAGCCGAAACCGACCGCGAGCCAAGGCAGCAGTCGCCCGGCCGCGATTTCCGCGGCGGCCCATTTGCGGATCTGCGCGCCGATCAGAAAGCCGCTCTGCGGCGGCGCTACGCCGGCAACGTGTTGGCGCGCGCCGCCGGCCGGCCACGTCCAGGCCCGGCTCGGCGCCCGCGCTTGCGGATTGGTTTGGTGTGCCACCGCGCGCTCCCCCGCTTCCGCGCGCCTAACGCTAAGGAGAAGCCTACACGAGTGAAGCGGCAGGCGGAGCCGGTACGGAAGAGGAACAGGGATAACTTACGTGCCGGCGATTTTCGCCCAGTTGTCGCGCAGGCCGACGGTGCGGTTGAAGACCAGGCGCTCGGGCGTGGAGTCGGCGTCGAGGCAGAAATAGCCCTGCCGCTCGAACTGCACCGCCGCGCCCGAGTTTCTCCCGGCCAACGCCGGCTCGACCCGCGCGTCGGCGACGACGTCCAGCGAATTCGGATTGAGCTCGGCGGCAAAATCCGCGGGATTCGGATCGGGACGCGCGAACAGCGGATTATACAGGCGGATTTCGGCGGTGCGCGAATCCGACGCCGAGACCCAGTGCAAGGTGGCCTTGACCTTGCGGCCGTCGGGCGCGTTGCCGCCTTTGGTCGCCGGATCGTAGGTGCAGCGCAGCTCGACGATTTCGCCCGCTTCGTTCTTTTTCACTTCACGGCAGGTGATGAAATAGGCATAGCGCAGCCGCACTTCGGCGCCGGGCGACAGTCGGAAAAATTTCTTCGGCGGATTTTCCTTAAAATCGTCGCGCTCGACGTAGAGCTCGCGGGAAAAGCGCAGGCGCCGCGTGCCCGCGGCGGGATCGTCGGGGTGATTGAGCGCCTCGATTTCCTCGCTTTGCCCGTGCGGATAATTGTCGATCACCACTTTCAGCGGCCGCAGCACCGCCATGCGGCGCGCGGCTTTCTTGTTGAGATGCTCGCGGATGGAAAACTCGAACATCGCCATGTCGACGATGCTGTTGGCTTTGGCAACGCCGGCGCGCTTGACGAAGTCGCGGATTGCCGCAGGCGGCACGCCGCGGCGCCGCAACCCCGCGAGCGTCGGCATGCGCGGATCGTCCCAGCCGGCGACATGGCCGCCGCGCACCAGCTCGGTCAAGACGCGCTTCGACAGGACCGTATGGGTGAGATTGAGCCGCGCGAACTCATACTGACGCGGCCGCGACGGCACCGGCAGATTGTCAAGGAGCCAATCGTAAAGCGGCCGGTGATCCTCGAACTCGAGCGTGCACAGCGAGTGCGTGATGCCCTCGATGGCGTCGGACTGGCCGTGAGCGAAATCGTAACTTGGATAAATACACCAGGCCGTGCCGGTGCGCGGGTGCGCGGTGTGCAGGATGCGGTAGAGCACCGGGTCGCGCAGATTGATGTTGCCCGAACCCATGTCGATCTTGGCGCGCAGCACGCGAGCGCCGTTGGCAAACGCGCCGGCGCGCATGCGGCGGAACAGGTCGAGATTGTCTTCGACGCCGCGGCCGCGGTACGGGCTCTCGGTGCCCGCCTCGGTGAGCGTGCCGCGCGTCGCGCGCATCTCCTCCTGCGACTGATCGTCCACATAGGCCTTGCCGGCGCGGATCAAATCCTCGGCCCAGGCATAGAGCTGCTCGAAATAGTCCGAGGCGTGATAGAGGTGCGAACTCCAATCGAAGCCGAGCCAATGGACGTCGCGCTCGATGGCATCGATATATTCCTGCGCTTCCCTGGTCGGATTGGTGTCGTCGTAGCGCAGGTTGCAATGGCCGCCGAATTCCTCGGCGATGCCGAAGCTGAGGCAGATCGCCTTGGCGTGGCCGATATGCAGGTAGCCGTTCGGCTCCGGCGGAAAGCGCGTGACGACGGACTTATGGCGCCCGGACGCCAAATCCGCGCGCACGATGTCGCGGATAAAATCCTGCCCGGCTTCACGTGCTGTTGGTTCGACGAGCGCCATGACGCGATCGGTTCCGTATTGAGCGCGGCCACATAGCCCCGTTGCGCGTTAACCGCAGGCCAATCCGTGCCGTGCCGAACGGATTGAACAAGTTGGGGCGCAGGGTCAAGTCTGCATCAGGCTCGTTCATTTCATGTCCGTCTGTGCTACACGGACGCGCCCGCGTGGAAAAAAACTGCATGACCGTCGTCACCCGCTTTGCCCCCTCGCCCACCGGCTTTCTGCACATCGGCGGCGCGCGCACGGCTTTGTTCAACTGGCTTTACGCCCGCGGCCGCGGCGGCAAGATGCACTTGCGCATCGAGGACACCGACCGCGGGCGCTCCACGCAGGCCGCGATCGACGCCATCCTCGACGGGCTCACCTGGCTCGGCATCCAGTGGGACGGCGAGGCCGTGTTTCAATTCGCCCGCTCGGCGCGCCATCGCGAAGTGGCCGAAGAGATGCTGGCCTCCGGCCATGCCTATCGCTGCTACGCTACGCCGGAGGAACTGGGGCAAATGCGCGAGGCGGCGCGCCGCGAAGGCCGCGCCAAGCTTTATGACGGCCGCTGGCGCGACCGCGATGAAGGCGAGGCGCCGCCGGGCGTCAAGCCGGCCATCCGGCTCAAGGCGCCGCTCACCGGCGAGACCGTGATCGAGGACCAGGTCCAAGGCCGCGTCGTCTGGCAGAACGAAAATCTCGACGACCTCGTGCTCTTACGCTCCGACGGCACGCCGACCTACATGCTCGCCGTCGTGGTCGACGATCACGATATGGGCATCAGCCACATCATCCGCGGCGACGATCATTTGACCAACGCGGCGCGGCAGAAGCAGATTTATGATGCGCTCGGCTGGCAGGTGCCGGCGATGGCGCACATCCCGCTGATCCATGGTCCCGACGGCGCGAAACTCTCCAAGCGGCACGGCGCGCTCGGCGTCGACGCTTATCGGGCCATGGGCTACTTGCCGGCGGCGCTGCGCAATTATCTGGTGCGGCTCGGCTGGAGCCACGGCGACCAGGAAGTTTTCTCGACGCAAGAGATGATCGCGGCATTCGATCTGCCGCAGATCGGCCGCTCGCCGGCCCGGTTCGATTTCGCCAAGCTGGAAAGCCTCAACGGCCATTACATCCGGCAAAGCGCGGACGCCGACCTGCTCACTTCCGTCGAGGCGCTGCTGCCGTATATCGCTGATGGCGCCGCGCTGGCGGCAAAGCTGACGCCACAGCTGCGCCAGCAATGGCTTGCGGCCGTGCCGAGTCTGAAGGAACGCGCCAAGACCTTGCTCGATCTCATTGACGGTGCCCACTTTCTCTTCGCTCCCCGCCCCATTCCGCTCGACGACAAGGCCAAGGCCCTGCTGACCCCGGAAGCCAAGACGCTGCTGAGTCAGGTCGCACACGGTTTCGCCGGTATCGAGCCCTGGACCGCCGCGGCGACCGAGCAAATCGTGCGCAGTTTCGCCGAGCGCAAAGGTCTCAAACTCGGCGCCATCGCCCAGCCGTTGCGGGCAGCGCTCACCGGGCGAGCGACCTCGCCCGGCATCTTCGAGGTATTGGCCGTGCTCGGCAAAGACGAGAGCCTCGGGCGGATCGCCGACCAAGTCGATGCCGACGACATCAAGGCGGCCGCGGGATGAGCCGAGTCGCCGGGCGGTTTTGCACGTATGCACCGCGCCTTGGCCGCGCACGCCCCTCGCAATCGCCCGCTCTGCCCATATCTTGCAGTGCACACGGGCTTGGGCTACCCCGGTGGAACCGGGCCTGTATGGCCCGCTCGTCGCCGCGCCGCCCGACCCCAGAATTCCGGCTGCCCCGCATCGAGGATGACGATCATGGACGCTAAATCCGGCGCCAACATCAAGACGGCCAAGCTGACGCTCGGCGACCAGAGCTGGTCGTTTCCCGTCTACGAGGGCACCATCGGTCCGGAGGTGATCGACGTCAGCAAGCTTTATGCGGAGGCCGGCAGGTTCACCTATGATCCCGGGTTCACCTCGACCGGCGCCTGCGAATCCAAGATCACCTATATCGACGGCGACGAAGGTGTCCTGCTCTATCGCGGCTATCCGATCGAAGATTTGGCCGAGCACGGCGATTTCCTCGAGACCTGCTATCTCCTGCTCTACGGCGAATTGCCCAGCGCGGCCCAGAAGGCCGATTTCGTCGATCGCGTGATCCATCACACGATGGTCCACGAGCAGATGAGCCGGTTCTTCTACGGGTTCCGCCGCGACGCCCACCCGATGGCCGTGATGGTCGGCTGCGTCGGCGCGCTCTCCGCGTTCTATCACGACTCCACCGACATCACCGATCCGACCCAGCGGATGATCGCCTCGATCCGCATGATCGCCAAAATGCCGACGATCGCGGCCATGGCGTACAAATACTCGATCGGCCAGCCGTTCATGTATCCGAAGAACGACCTGGATTACGGGTCGAACTTCTTGCGCATGTGCTTTGCAGTGCCGTGCGAGGAGTACAAGCCGAACCCGGTGCTGGCCCGCGCCATGGACCGCATCTTCACCCTGCACGCCGATCACGAGCAGAATGCATCGACCTCGACGGTGCGGCTCGCCGGCTCGACCGGCGCCAATCCGTTTGCCTGCATCGCCGCCGGCATCGCCTGCCTGTGGGGGCCGGCCCACGGCGGCGCCAACGAGGCGGCGCTGAAAATGCTGGGCGAGATCGGCACCGTCGACCGCATTCCCGAATACATCAAGCGCTCCAAGGACCCCAAAGATTCGTTTCGCCTGATGGGCTTCGGTCACCGCGTCTACAAGCACTACGATCCGCGGGCGAAAATCATGCAGAAGACCTGCCACGAGGTCCTGCACGAACTCGGCCGCAGCGACCCGCTGCTCGACGTCGCCATGGAGCTCGAGCGCATCGCGCTGCACGACGACTATTTTATCGAGAAAAAGCTTTATCCCAATGTCGATTTCTATTCCGGGATCACGCTGCGGGCGATGGGCTTCCCCATCGCGATGTTCACCGTGCTGTTCGCGCTGGCGCGCACCGTCGGCTGGATCGCGCAGTGGAAGGAAATGATCGAAGATCCG